>JAKLLO010000100.1 GCA_023150095.1 Zoogloea sp.
TCAGCAGCAGGTAGAGCAGCACGTCGGCGCATTCGTCTTCCAGCGCCTCGCGGGCGTGGAGATCTGCCGGGATGGCGGCGATCTCGTCGTCGGTCTTCCATTGGGTGAGCTCGAGCAGCTCGCCGGCCTCGAGGTTGAGCGACACGATGAGGTTGCGCAGCGAATGGAACTGGGACCAGTCCCGCGCGTCGCGGAAGGCCGTCACCAGCGCCGCGAGGCTGTCGAGATCACCTGCCATCGTCCTGCCCCTTTCCGAGACCATCTGAAGCGTTCACAAACATCCGGACTCCTGGTTGCTGCCCGCAGCATCGGCGGGCACGCCCGCGGGGGCCGCCAGACGCTGCTAAGCCCTTATTTCGCTTACCGAAAGTGTGGTAAAAAGGGGGCCCATCCCCTTGCACTCGAGCGTCACCCTGTTATTATGGCGCGCTCTTCACCCGGCCATTCGGCGGTACGGGTGAAATTCAAACCATAACAGGAAAATAACATGCCGATTTATCGCCTCGGAGAGCATACCCCGCAACTGCAGGAGGGCGTCTGGATTGCCGATACTGCCACCCTGATCGGCGACGTGCATCTAGGTCGCAACGTCAATGTGTGGTTTGGTGCGATCCTGCGGGGCGACAACGACCCGATCACCATCGGCGAGAACACCAACATCCAGGATGGCTCGGTGCTCCACACCGACGATGGCGTTCCCCTCACCATCGGCAGCAACGTCACCGTCGGCCACAAGGTGATGCTGCACGGCTGTGCGGTGGGCGATGGCTCCCTGATCGGCATCAACGCGGTGGTGCTCAACCGCGCGGTGATCGGCAAGCACTGTCTGATCGGCGCCAACTCCCTGATTCCCGAAGGCAAGGTGATTCCCGACCGGTCGCTGGTGTGCGGCTCCCCGGGCCGGATCATCCGCGAGCTCACCGACCACGAGATCGCCAAACTCCAGGCCAGCGCCGACGGTTACGTCAAGAACGCCCTGCGCTACCAGGAACAGCTCTCCGAGCTGTAAACGCACAACGGCCCTGCCGCGGCGTGTGCCGCATGCAGGGCCGCACGCAGGGCCGCTGCATCCTGCCGGCCCCGGCCGGATGCGTCTTACCCAGCCTGGACGGCTCAGTCCAGGACCAGCCGGATCGGCTGATGATCCGAGGCCGCCGTGGCCTGATCCACCGACACCGCGTCCACCCGATCGACCAGATCGGCGCTCACGAAGAAATAATCGCAGCAGTACGGCCGGTCCGGCCATTCGGCGCCATTGAGGCCCACCGTGTTCAGGTGCGGGATGTCGCCGTAGCAGGCACGCCAGGCGTCTTCCCAGCCGGAGACGTCGGCGCTGATCGGCGCGGTCATCCGGTAGTACTCGGGGCTGCCCGGTTCGCAGTTGAAATCCCCGCAGACGATCGCCGACACGGGCCTTGGCCACACCGCAAAAGGCGAATCCTGCTTGCGCTCATCGATCTCCGGCGGCGCGCTGGCAGCAAGGCGCACGGCATCGCACTGCAGCGCGTGGAGCGCCGCGATCTGGGTCATGCGCTGGACGCGGGAGTAGTACTCCAGATGGGTGTTGAGCACCCGCACCGGGCCACGCGCGCCCTCCACGACCACCTCGAGGCACACCCGCGGCATGCTCGGCACGCCGTCTTCCGGCGGCCGCGGCAGGCTGTGCCGGAAGACCTGCCCGACCGGCAGGCGGCTGAGGGTGAGGTTGCCAAACAGGCTGCGGCCGCCAGACGCATCCGGAAGATCCACCGCCGGCGCAAAGTGCGCGCTGTAGCCCGGAAATGCCTCCGCCAGACAGGCCACCGAATCAACGGACACACCGCCCTGGAGGCCGGCAAACCCCACCGCGACCTCCTGCAGGCAGATCACATCGAAATCACCCAGTGTCCGAATGGCAGAAATCGTGCGCGGCAGACTCACGTCACCATCCGCACCGCGCCCCCACTGAATGTTCCAGCTCAGTAGCTTCATCAGGAAAACCTTATTTTCTTGCTTGACGATCCGGGTCGGCACCCAGGCACCGACCGCCGCCGGAAAGGATAGCAAGCCACAGGCACCGGTTCGCCTTCAATCCTGGTGCCAATGTGCGCAATTGCCGGTCGTCGCGGCGCACCGGCCAACCTGTCGTGGATTATCTCCCCCAAATTGGGTCGCAACCAGGGCGTCACCCCTAAAGCAGTTTGTCATGCCGCCGTAAATCACTTCGTCTCCCGTTCTCAAGAGCCGATCACGATCATGTCTACCCCCCAGGAACTCGTCGCCTGCGTTGAAAAGCTTGCCAGCCTTCCCGCCGCCTACCATCGCATCCGGGAACTGCTGGACGATCCGGACAGCTCGGTCCATCAGGTGGCCGACGCGGTGGCCGGGGATCCGGGCATCACGGCCCGGGTGCTGCGCGTGGTCAATAGCGTGCTGTACGGTTTTCCGGGGCAGATCGAGACGGTCTCCCGCGCGGTCAATCTGATGGGGATGCAGCAGGTGCATGATCTGGTGCTGAGCACCGCGATCATCGGTGCGTTTTCGGGTATCCGCCCGGCGCGGATGCACATGACCCGCTACTGGCAGGATTGCATCTACCGGGGCCTGGCGGCCCGCGCCGGCGCCAAGCAGCTGGGCACGGGCGATCCTGAGCGGATGTTCGTCGAAGGCCTGCTCGCCGACATCGGCCATCTGGTGATGTATCAGGCTAACCCCGAAGGCGCTTCTGCCGCGCTCGAAACGGCCCGTACCCGCCACATTCCGCTCCCCGAGGCCGAAATCAGCCACCTGGGCTGCACCCACGCCGAAGTAGGCGCGGCGCTGGCCTCGGCGTGGCACCTGCCCAGCGGCTTTGCCACCGCCATCGGCGCCCAGCTACGGCCGGCCATGGGCGGCCACCACGTGACTGAAGCGGCCCTCATCCACCTGGCCAACCAGATCGTGACCACGGAAGGGCAGGAAAACGCCGACGAGGCCGCCCTCGCCGGGATGGACCCGATGACCATCGCCACCCTCGAGATGAGCGCCGAACGGATCGGTTCGATCCGCGCCGCCGTTCAGGCCGAGATGCCGGCGGTGATCGCCCTGTTCTTCCCCCAGGCCTGAGGGCAGATCAGATCCGACGCAGGATCGTCTCGACGGCCATCCCGGGCTCGAGGGTGCCGCGCCACTCGACGGTGGTGCTCGGCGAAACACGGTCGTAGCCCCGCGAAACCCAGCCCGCCAGCGGCTCGTCGGCGCCGTGCAGGATGCTCACCTCGCCCTCCATCGGCAGCACCATCGACAGGCACACCGGGCCATTGGTCACCAACAGGCCATCCGGCGTGCAGGTGACGTTGCAGGCCTCGCTGAAGTGCCAGTGCAGCGTCACGCGCTGGGAGCCCGAGGCCTGGATCTCGTCGCGGATCGTGACCCGCTCGCCAAGGCGATCCACTTCCCAGCTGCGCCGATGCACCGGGCGGCCCGGCAGGCGCCGGTAGCCGTCGTGCTCGGCAACCAGACGATCGACGAGGCGGGTGGACTCCCGCTCGAGCACCGTCGTCCGGTACTTGCGCACCCACATGAACTTGCCGCCCGATACGGCCTGGTCCTCGCCGGCGATGGACAGGGTGTTGTGCATCGCCGTGCCGCGGAAACCGTCCCGCCAGGCACGGGGCCCGTGGTAGGTGCCGGTGCCCGGATCGACGAGGAACTCCCGCCCCGCCACCGACAGGGTGAACGACAGGGCGTCCGCGTGGCCATGGGCCGCGATGCCGCCCAGGCCCAGCGGGCCCGCATCCGCCACCAGCCGCATCTCGTCGAGCGTATCCAGATGGCAGCCCAGCACGTACACGCCGCCGTCCGGAAAATCCACCCGGGTGGTGGCCGGCGCGGCCTTCAGGAGCAGGCTGTCGAAGGGCTGGCAGGCTTCGCTGCCAAGCAGCCAGCGGGTGCGCAGATCGACAAACCCGGCCTTGCGGGCCAGGGAGGCGTTCTCGAACAACAACGCGCCGGTGGCGAGCTGGCTCTGGAAGGCGCAGCCGCCAGCGCTCAGCGAAAGCCCGGAGACCCGGCCATCGTCGGCGTCGCCGAACATCGGCACGTTGCCGCCGCTGTCCATCACCGCCGCCACGTACACCAGCATCGACTCCATGCGCGCCCAGTAGGCGTCGGAGAAGGGCTTGCCGGTGGCCCGCGCCGCCAGCCCGGCCAGCAGCAGGAAATCCCACACGAACTGCTGGTAGGCGGTGGTCTGCTCGCGATTGACCCCGTCCGGGGCGTTCTGGACGAGCGCCTCGCGCTCCAGCCCGTCGCGGGACACGCGCCGCCACTGCTTGGCTTCTTCCCAGTACGGCCAGGTGGAGCCGGCCACGAACAGCCCCGCCAGCTCGCCGATCAGGTGGTTGTTGGCCGACGAGTGGCGCGACTGGTGCCCGCGGATGAACTCGGCGTGGCGCCAGATGCTGTTGAGCCAGTCGGCCCGCAGCACCTTGCCCACCGGGTGCTGGAACAACGGCGAAGACAGCCCACCGATCAGCTGCCAGGTGATCGACCAGTTGATCAACCGGATGCCCGCCTCCAGCGCACTCGACCAGTTCGGTCCCAGCCCGTACGGGCACTGGACGAACCAGCTCTCCAGCAACGTGCCGATCCCTTCCAGGTAGCGCATGTCGCTGGTGAGCTGCCAGGCCTGGGCCAGGCACACCAGCTCCAGGTGCCGGTTGGGCTCCCACAGGTACTTGATGTCACCGGTGACTGCGGGGTCGCGGAACGACATGGTCTTGCCGTAGGTGAGCGGCAGCAGCGCGCCGTTTGCCGGGTTGCGGTTCCACTCCGGCGGAAAGCCGAGGTTCATGGCGTCGTTGGCGAAGATCCGCCAGTGGCCCGAGAGCACCTCGTTGGCCCGCAGCAGGATGGCGCCGGCGGGCTCGGGAAGCTCCCGCGGCAGCCAGCGCGCGCCCAGGCGATCGAGACGCGCCACCGGCACCTCAGCCGGCGCCTTGCGGCGCTCCATCGCAAGGTTGGCGCTGGTGCTGGCGCGGCCCATGATCTCGGCGATGGACATGCAGCGCAGGCGGTTCCAGTACCACCCGACCTGGTTAAGACTAGACATTGACTTCCTCACTTCTACTGAGCCGGCTGACGATCTGCCGGAACTTTCCATTGCGTGTGCGCGGAATCTCGGCCACGCGCTCGATCCTGACGATGACCTGCTCTCCGAGCCGCTCGCGGGCACGTAGCATCAGCGCGTGCTCGTCCCGGTGGCCGAATTCGGGGCCGGCGACGATGCGGATCACCACTTCATCCAGGCGTTCCTGCACCACCTGGGCCTCCACCAGCCCGAAGAGCCCGGAGAAGATCCAGTCCAGCATCACCACATGGCGCCCGTCGGGGGTGCGGATGGCGTCATCCACCCGGCCCAGCACCTGGTCCACCACCCGGAAACTGCGCCCGCAGGGGCAGGCGAAATCCGGGTCGGCCAGCACCACGCGGTCGTCCGCCCGGTAGCGCAGGAAGGGCATCAGGCGGTTGCCGAAGCCGGTGGCGATGAGGTTGGAGGTGCCGTCGCCGTTGGGCTCGAACTCCACGCAGCCGTAGTCCTCCATCACGTGCTGGTGGCCGTGCTCGCAGGTGCCGATGGCCGCGACCCGCTCGAAGGCGCCGTACCAGTCGAACACCTGACAGCCGAAGCGCTCGGCGATGATGTGCCGCTCCTCGGCGCGCAGCGTTTCGGACGAGGTGACGATGCCGCGCAGTGACTTGCCACGGTAGTTGCGGTCGTGCTCCTCCAGCCAGCGGGCCAGGTAGCCCACCGATGAGGGATAGGCCTGGATCATCACCGGATCGAATTTCTCCAGCGCCTCGATGTAGCCGGCGCCGTTGCTCGGCGTGAGGTGATAGGAGGACAGCATCAGCGTGTTGTCGGCCCGGTTCATGCGCCACAGCTGGCCGCCGGACTGGCCAGGCGGCACCACCGGATCGCCGCGCAGCCAGGCGCGCCGTGCGCCCTTGTGAAAGCCCGCCCAGCGGGCTTGACGGTCGATGAAGGCCTGCTCGAAGGCGATCGACGCCCGGTCGCGCCAGCCGGCCATCGCCTGACCGGTGGTGCCGCTGGTCGAACCCTTGAAGCGCAGCCACGGCCCGCCCTCGGCGACCATCCGCTCGCCCTCGGCGATCACCTCGTGCTTGGTGAGTACGGGAATTTCGGCCAGATCGGCCAGACTCTGCCAGCGCCGCGGGTCGATCCCCAGCCGGCCGAACAGCTCGCGGTAATACGGCACCCGGCGCCCGGCATCGAGCGCCAGCTCGCGCATGGTCTCGAGCTGGAGGGCCTCCCAGCCGGGGCGCGACAGCCACTGGCTGGCCTCGATCCGCTCGGTGATCCGGCGCAGCGCGCGCTGGTCGGAAAGCAGGCCCCGAAGGCGTGTGGTCACCGCCAGCATGTGCTCCTGGCAATCGGGTGACGCGCGACGGTAAAGCTTGGAATGACTGGAAAGCATCGCCCCGCTCAGCCCTTTCCACCGGACGCCCGGTCGAGGCACTGCCAGGCAGACTCCACCATCGCGCGCACCCGGTCGATGCCGTAGCCGTCGAGCACCCGCTCGCGCCCGGCCTCGCCCATCCGCCGGGCCAGACCACCGTCGGCCAGCAGCACCTTGAGGGCCGTCACCAGCGAAGCCACGTCGTCCGGCTCGGCCAGCATGCCGTTGAAACCGTCGGTCACCACCTGAGGAATCCCGCCCACGCGGGTTGCCACCACCGGCAGGCCGGCGGCCTGGGCCTCCAGCAGCGCCATGGGCACGCCTTCAAAGCGCGACGGCAGCAGGAAGATGCCGGCGCGGGCCAGCAGGCGGGCCTTGGCCTCGCCCGCCACCCAGCCAGGCAGCTCGACCCGCTCGGCCACGCCGGCGGCCACCGCTGCCGCACGCACCCGGGCCACGTCGCCCTCGCCGGCGAGGATCACCCGCAGGTCGGGGCGCACGCCAGCCAGCCGCGCCAGCGCGTCGATCAGCACGAACACCCCCTTGGCGTCTTCCAGCCGGCCGAGGAACAGCAGCGTATGGGGCTCGCGGGGCACGTCATCGGGCAGCTGCACCGGCAGCACCGGGTTGGGCAGCACCCGCACGTCCGGGTGGCCGATGTGCTTGCGCAGCCATTCCGCCCAGCTTTCGGAGAGCACGAAGACCACTTCGGCCCCGCGCACGGTTCGGTTGATCCACGCCCGCTCGAGCGACGAGGCGCCCGCGTGGTAGCGGTCGAAGGCGCCCCCATGTAGGTGAAAGATGTAAGGCTTGCCAGCCAGCCGGCCCAGCGCCAGCAGCAGGCTCTTGCGCCGGAAGCTGGCGTTGGACGCCGAGTGGGCGTGCACCGCCGCCACCCGGCCCCGAACCAGCATCAGGCAGAAGCGCAGCAGCGCCCCGATGAACACCATCAGCTTGGCGACGCCGCCGCCGTCGGCGTAAGTGGGCAGATGCAGCACCGGCCGGCTGCCGCCGAATCCCGCCTCCTGCCAGATCCGCATCACCGAGGCGATCCCGCCGCGGGACTGGAGGTCCGGCCCGAGCATCACCAGCATTGGCGCACCCGACTCACGCATGGGTCGCCTCTCCCGCTGCGCCGATGTGCTGGACGATGGTGCGCAGCTTGCCGTTAGCCGTGCGCGCCATCGACGAGACTTCCTGCAGCTCGGCATCCACCATGCCGTGGAACTTGGTCTGGAAGAACTGCTGCAGCTCGCAGCAGGTCTCGCGGGAGAGGCCGCCCCCCGCCTGCAGGCGCACGATCAGCCGGCCCGCCTCGAACTGCTCGTACTGCAACGCGTCGATCCGCGCGAAGGCCGGCGGACGCAGGCCACCCACCGAGGTCATCGGGATCGCCCGGCCGTCGCGGCCATAGATGAAGTCCGAATCGCGCCCCTCGATGCGCTCTAGCACCGCAAAGCCCGGCAGATCCGGGTGTTCCGGGCCGGTGGACCACTGGGCGATGTCGCCGGTGCGGTAGCGGATGAAGGGCATCACCCGGTTGTCGAAGCCGGTGACGACGATCTCGCCGGAGACGCCCCGCTCGGTGATGACGCAGCCTTCGTGGTCGATCAGCTCGACCTTGCCGTACAGCGGCCACACGAAGTAACGCGGGTCGTCGGGCATCGAGGCGGCCATCACGGCGCGCTCCGAATGGCCGTAGTGCAGCAGCACCGGGCACGGGAACACGCGCCGGATGGTGTCGAGCATGAAGGGCTCGACGGTCTCGGAGAAGAGCTGCACGCCGCGCACGCGACGGACGAAATCCGCGTGCTCGGGGTGCTTGTCCAGCCAGTTGGCAAACAGGTAAACCGCCGACGGGTAGCCCTGGATGCCGCTCACCCGGTGGCGGCGCGCGGCCGCCACGTGGCCGGGCATCAGGTCATCGATGAGGTGATTGGGGCTGATCGCCAGCATCCGCTTGATCGGGTCGTAGCTGTGGGTCACGCCCTCCTCCGCGCCACGCACGTTGCGGCCACGCAGGGACAGGATGGTGACGCGGCGGCGATAGCCCAGACGACGGTTGAAGCTGTCGATGTAAGCCGTCTCCTTGCAGCGGGTGAGGCCACGCTCCAGCATGAAGCGCAGGGGCTCGGACGAGGAGCCGCTGGTCTGCATCGGCAGGCCGGCGTCCGGCGGGCAGGCGGTGGAGCGGTAGGCCTGGGGATGGCGTTTCAGGTCGAGGCGGGTGGTCAGCGGGAAGGCCGCCAGCCACGCCTCCACCGGCGCGCCGTCGCACAGCAGCGCGAGCACGCCGGCGTAGGCCGGCACGGTCTCGGCGGCCCAGCGCAGGGTGCGGCGCAGGCGCTCGTCGGCGAGCAGCTTCAGCTTCTCGGGGCAGCGCAGCTGGGCCTCGGCGAGAAAACGCCGGTAGCCCGCGCCGTAGCGCATGGCTTTCGGCAGGCAGCCGTATGCCAGCCCCAGGGGGGTCTTGATCCACTGGGGGGCATCCAGGTACTTGCCCAGCCAGCGGTAAAGATGGTCCTCGACGCTCATGATCCTAGTTTCTCGCGTGGGTCTCCGCGGACCGTTCGGTGAGATGCTGGATCATCAGCCGACGCTTGCCGCGGGCGGTGCGCTCGATGTGCGGCACCACCTGCAGCTCGGCTTCGACGAGGCCCAGCAGCTTGGTCCGGAAGTAATCGTCGATCACCGCCAGCACGGCGGGATCGAGGGGCTCGGCCGACTGCAGGCGGACGGTGATCCGCCCCGGCGCGTGTTGTTCGTACTGGGTGGCCTCCACCTTCAGGAAGGCCGGCGGACGCAGCCCGCCCAGGGACGCCACCGGAATCCGGCGGCCGTCACGGGCCACGAAGTAGTCGTTGTTGCGGCCGTCGATGCGTTCCAGCACCGGGTAGCCGGGCAGCGCCGGGTGGGGCGCCCGGTCCGACCACATGGCCAGGTCGCCGGTACGGTAGCGGATGAAGGGCATCGCCTTGTTGTCGAAGCCGGTTGCCACCACCTCGCCCTGCACGCCGGGTTCGGTGATCGGCTTGCCGGCTTCGTCCACCAGCTCCACGTGGCCGTACAGCGGCCACACGAAGTAGCGGTGGTCGTCGGGCATCGAGCCGGCCATCACCGAGCGCTCGGAGTGGCCGTAATGCACCAGCACCGGGCAGCCGAAGACCTTCTCGATCAGCGCCACCATGCCTTCGTCGGCGGATTCGGAGAACAGCTGCACCCCGCGCACCGCCTGGGTGAAGCGCGGCACTGGGTTGAACTCCAGCCAGCGGGCCAGCTCATACACCGCCGACGAGTAGCCCTGGATGAAGTTCACGCCGTACCTGATGGCCGCATCCACGTGGCCCGGCATGTAGGTGGCGTCCAGGTGGTTGGGGCTGATCCACAGCATCCGCTTGATCGGCTCGTAGCTGTGCAGCGGGCCGGTGTCGGCCGCCGCGCCGCGGATGTTGCGCCCGCGCAGGGACAGCACCACGTCCTGCCGGGTCAGGCCAATGCGGCGGCTGAAGGCCTCGATGTAGGCGGATTCCTTCGAGCGAGTGACGCCCTTCTGAAGTGCGAACCTGAAGGGCTCGGCCACCGAGCCGCTGGTCTGCATGGGCAGGCGCTCGGCATCGCTGCAGGCGGTGGAGAGGTAGGCCTCGGGGTTGCGCTTGTAGTCGAGCTTGGTCATCAGCGGAAAGAGCGCCAGCAGTTCGGAGAGCGGCATGTCGATGAGCAGCTGGGCGGCCAGCGCGGCGTAGGCCGGCACGGTCTTGATCGCCCAGGTCAGCGTCTCACGCAGGCGCGATTCGGACAGGCGCTGAATCTCGGCCGGGTCGGTCAGGCTGGCCTCGTCGCGGAAGCGCGCGAAATCCTTGCCGTGGCGCCAGCGGTCGGGCAGCAGGCTGTAGAGGCGCCCCAGCGGCTCCTTCACCCACTGGGGGGCATCCATGTAGCGCTTGAGCCAGCGGTAGCCCCAGTCTTCAATCCCCATGCCGTGCCTCCCGTCTCAGCGCCGGACCCACTCGCGCGCAAACAGCGCGACGAAGGCCATGTCGTCGATGAAGTAGCGACGGAACATCCGCCGCGGCTCCTGCAGGAAGCGGTAGAACCACTCCAGGCCGGCGTTCTGCATCCACACCGGCGCGCGCTTGACGAGGCCCACGGCCACGTCGAAGGTGCCACCCACGCCCATCGCGAAGGGGATCTTCATCGCCGCCTGGTAGCGGGCCAGAAAGGCCTCCTTCTTGGGCGAGCTGATCGCCACGAACAGGATGTCGGCGCGGGCTTCGGCGATCTGCTCGACCACCTGGGCTTCCTCTTCGGGCTTCCAGTAGCCGTTGCGGTAGCCAGCGATGGTGAGGCCGGGATAGCGGGCCGGATACAGCCGCGCGACGCCGCTCACCACTTCCTCGCGGGCGCCCAGCAGGTAGACGCGCCAGCCTTTCTTCGCGGCCTGGGCCATCAGCGCCTCGAACAGGTCGACGCCGGTGACACGCTCTTTCAGCGGCTTGCCGAGCAGACGCGAAGCCCACACCACGGGCATCCCGTCGGCGTTGATGAGGTCGCAGTCGTTGATGATCTGACGCAATGCGGGGTCGCGGCTGGCCTTGACGATCTTGTCGACGTTGACCACCACGTGCTGGTGCGGCGTACCGGCATGGATGAAGCCCTCGACGACGCCGAGGGTCTCCGCCATGTTCAGGTTGTCCACCTTGCATCCCATCAAATCAATTCTCATTGCGCTGTTTTCCCGTCGGAATTATCCCGGCCGCCGTCGCTGCGACCCGTGGCGGAGGGCACGGGGCGCGTGCCGCGAACGGTGGCAAAGCGTGACCGTCTTGTCAGAAAGTCGAAAACGGTGAGCCCAGGCGCGTGGCTGAGGGTGTGCACGCAGGCAATCCCCGGCTTCCAGCCTGGCTCGATCCGCTGTTCGGTGTGTTCGATGTATTCGGTGGGCGTGAGGCGCTCGATGCGCCGCAGGCTCAGCGCGTGGCCGTATTCGGGCACGCATTCCTGGGCCGGCCGCAGGAGCTTGCCGTCGCGCATGAAGAGCGGCCCGGCGGGACGGGCAAAGCGCGCGTCGGCCACCACCGGGTTGGCGGCGTGGGGTTGCCACGGGCCCAGCGGGCTGTCGGCGTAGTAGGCGTGCAGCTCGTCGTGCTTGTCGGCCCCCGGCTCGGTGACATTGCCGAGCATCCACCAGCGGCCTTCGTGCTCGAACAGGGTGGCGTCCACCATGTCGATGCCGGTCATGATGTCGGCGACCTTCTCCCAGTGGTCGGGCAGGTTCACGCAGCGGTAGAGCTCCACGCTGCGGTTGGCGCCGCTCTCGGGCACCATCCACAGCCGGCCTTCCCACTCGAACAGGAAGGGGTACGAGAGATGCCACGGGCGCACCATCACCGACACCGGCTCGGCCCAGCTGCCGTCCGCCTGCACGCGCATGGCCTTGAGGGTGCCGCGGCCTTCCCGGTAGATCACTTCCTCGATGAACACCCACCAGCCGCCGCCTTCTGCCGGCCACACCATCGGGTCGGCCCAGAAACGGTCTGCGGGCGGATGGATCAGGGTTGCGCGGGCCGGGTCGAGGCACAGCGCGTCCTCGAACACCAACGCCAGCCCCCACTGGTCGCGGCTCAAGGCCTTCGCGGCCGAGCGCGACACGGTGCGCCGCACCAGCGTGGCAAAGCGCTGGGCGGCCGGGCTCCCGGGGAAGGCATCCACACCGCCGGCCGGCACCTCGGGCAGCGGCGCAACATTGCCGTCCACCGTCAGGCGGACGAGCGCACGGCGCACCATGCCCATGCCCTTGGCGATGGCCCGGCGCCGGTTGCGGCGGATCGAGAAGGTGCACGAAGCCCCCAGCGAGGTGTCGATCACCTCACCGGCCGGAATGGTCTCGAGCTGGATCACCGTGCTGTCGGCGCCCTCCACCACCGGATCGGCACCCGCCAGCGGGGTGACCGCCGGACGGCCGGAGAGCATCAGCGACCAGTGATGGGTCGGGCTCACGGCCATCGGCATCGGCGCGGTGCGCAGGTCGAGCAGCACGTCGCAGCCCCGGGTGGCGAGCCAGGCGTCGGCCGGCTCGGCGGTGGGCGCGATCCACTCGGCCACACCGGCCGGGGTCGGCAGCTCCACCAGCCGCAGCGGCGACGCACCCCGGTCGAAGACCATCTCATCGACCCGATCGGCCCAGTCGGCCGCCGGCAGCGGCGAGCCATCGCGCAGCAGCGCCACGAGGCGCACATCGGGCAGCTCAAGGCAGTCGCCCACCAGGCGGACAACCCAGCCGGGCACCGGCCCGGCCGGCAGGAAAATGGCGAGGCGCACATTCATGGCGGCCTCCGAACGCGGCGAGTTCATGCAAAAACCTCCGGCGCACGGCGCAGCACGGCCCGGCGCAATAACAGGTTGCGCGACAGGGTCGCGCCCAGAAGAACGGCAAACAGACACAGCACCGCATCCACGCCCGGCGGTGCAACGAGCATCACCAGCCCGCAGGCGGCAACGAAGATCACCAGCGAGAGCACGTTCACCCGCAGCGGCAGGCGGGTTTCCTCGACGGTCTGGAGATAGTTGGCTTCGGGCAGCACCAGCTGGCCCACGTAGAAGCTGGCAAGCTGAAGCACGAAGATCGCGGTGGCGCCGGCCAGGGCAAAGTCCGGCCGCTGGCCCCACCACGCCAGGCCGCCCCAGGCCAGCACGGCCAGCACGCTGAGGGCGGAGTTGAGGCGGATCAGATCGCTGCGCAGGGTGTCGAGGGTCGCCCGCACCTCGCGGCTGCCTGCCTGGCGCACCACCTTGGCCAGCGCCGGCAGGGCGTTGAAGCTGAGGGCCCGGGGAAACAGCAGCAGCACGCTGGTCAGGCTGCCGATCAGCGCCACCAGCCCGCCGTAGCCCTCCCCCGCCACCCGCACGGTGAAGGGCACGAGGATCATCGACATGCCGGCGCTGACAAAATTGAGTGCTGCCTGCTCGGCCGCGGTGCGGGCGCTGCCAACCGGCAGCGCGGCGGCCTCGTGGCCCCGGTGGCGCATCAGGTGCACCAGGCCGGCAAGGCCCAGCAGCGCGGTGGGCACCGCCAGCGCGGCGTAGGGCATCCAGCGATGCTGGCCGCCATCCACCACGATGCCGGCGGCAAGCAGCACCACCAGCAGGGTTTCCAGCACCAGCAGCGGGCGGTAGCAGGTCAGCGCCAGGCCGTAGTGGCGGGCCACGGTGTAGGCCGTCCAGCCGGCCAGCAGCAGCGCCGTCCAGCCTGGCTCGAACAGCCAGCCGCCCCACGCCAGCAGCGGCAGGGGCAGGCAGGCGAGCAGGGTGAACACCACCGCGCCCCGGGCCAGCCCCAGCATCACCGGCGCGGCCCGGCCCTCACCCGCCACCGGCACCCGCGCGAGCACCAGCGCCGACCAGCCGACCGCCGAAAACAGGCCCAGCATCATCGCGATCGACAGATCGTTGGCGAAGCGCCCCAGCGCCTCGGTGCCGCACACCGCCTGCACCAGCGCAAAGTGGAGCAGGCGCTGGCCGCCGGGTGCCGCGGTCACCGCCAGCACCTCGCCCCGCCGCAGGAGGGCCGCCATCGACAGGCTCATCGCGCGCCCTCCCCGCTGATCCGCTGCCATGCGGCGGTCGCGGCCACCAGTGCCAGGGGCATCAGCAGGCTGGCCTGGGGACGGAACATGATTCCGTTGCTGAAGGCCGTGGACGCGCCCAGCGCCGCCAGCAGCGGCAGCGCCACCCCCGGCGGAAAGGCCGCAGCCCACACCGCCAGGATCGCCAGCACCATCCCCAGCCCCAGCACGCCCTGCTGGTTGAGCAGGCGGATGAAGTCGTTGTGGGAATCCTTGGCGCTCCACCACCACACTTCGGACACGATCCAGTCCGAGCCCTCGCCGTGGCCGAACATCCACTCAAGCAGGGTGCTGTTGGCGAGGATGTCGATCTTCTGCAGCCACATGGAGAAGCGGCCGGAGGTCACCTCGACCATTTCGTCCCACGACGGCAGGTGGATCAGCCCGAACAGCAGGGGCACGAAGGCCAGCGTCAGCATCGCGGCAAAGCCGACGAACATCACCACCGGCGCCATCCGCATGCGCTGCACCATCACCACCGCGCCAAAGGCGACCGCCGCCACCATCGAGGTGCGCACGCCCCAGCCGTAGAAAACCAGCAGCAGCGAGAACAGCAGCTGGGCGACGAACAGCCGACGGCTCAGGTGCCCGGCCTCGAAGAGATACAGCGACAGCGCCGCGCACACCACCACCAGATACGAGCTGGTGTGCAGCGAGGCAAAGTACACCGGCCAGAACGGCTCGCCGCCCCGGTTGAGGGACGGCGGCATCACGACGAGCGCGAACACCACCATCACCCAGATCAGCACCAGGGTGATCTGCATCAGGCGGATCACCAGCGCCGTCTCCCGCTCGTAGAGGCGCAGCAGCAGCACCGACAGCATCGGCGGCGTGACGATCTTGAAGTACTCGAAAACTGCCGTCGAAAAGTTGAGCCCGGTGAGCGCCTCGGTGGTGAGGAAGGACGCGAGGCCCACCGGCACCGCCACCAGGATCAGCGGCGCGCGCTGGAAGATGGCGTCGGCGTAGGTGCCGATGCCGGCAAACATCACCGCCAGCAACATGGCGTCGGCCAGGCGGTTGTAGTTGGACTCGCCTTCCGCGTCGATCACCGGCTGGGTCAGCATCACGGCGACCAGCAGCTTGATCCACAAGGTGACAAAGAGCGCCCAGGCAAAGCCCCGCGCCACCCGCTTCTCAAAGGGGGTGGCGAGGCTGACGGGCGCCGTGGCGGAAAGGGCGAAGGCCATCAGAAGTCGAGGAGCACGCCGCCGACCACCACCACGCCGGCATCCCGCAGGCCGGCGGCAAGCGCGGCCACCCGCTTGTGGGCCGAGGCATGGCGGCGGGCGACGATGATCGCGCTGCCGCAGGTGGCGGCGACGAGCTGGGCGTCGGCGCCCACTTCGTCGGCCGGGGTATCCACCAGCGTCATCTCGAAAGTCTCCCGGGC
>JAKLLO010000101.1 GCA_023150095.1 Zoogloea sp.
ACCGTCACCAAGATCATGAAGGTCGTCTCCGGCGACACCCCGGAAACCCTCAAGATCGTCGCCGACACCTACGCCTCCGTGATCACCGCCGGCGTCTACCCGGCCAGCTCCATCAAGGTTGCCGAAGCCGCCAAGGTCATCGAGAACACCCAGCGCGACCTCAACATCGCCCTGATGAACGAACTGTCCGTGATCTTCCACAAGATCGGCATCGACACCCTCGAAGTGCTCAAGGCCGCCGGCACCAAGTGGAACTTCCTGCCCTTCCGTCCGGGCCTGGTGGGCGGCCACTGCATCGGCGTCGACCCGTACTACCTCACCCACAAGGCCGACATGCTGGGCTACCACCCGCAAGTCATCCTCGCCGGCCGTCGCATCAACGACAGCATGGGCAAGTACGTCGCCGAAGAAACCGTCAAGACCATGATCCAGAACGGTCTCAACATCAAGGGCGCCGACGTGATCGTGCTGGGCCTCACCTTCAAGGAAAACTGCCCGGACCTGCGCAACAGCAAGGTCATCGACGTGATCCGCGAACTGCAGAGCTACGGCGTCAAGGTGCACGTGCATGATCCGGTGGCCGAATCCGCCGAGGCCGAGCACGAATACGGCGTGAGCCTCACCGCCTGGGACAAGCTCCCGAAGGCCGGCGCCATCGTCGCCGCGGTCGCCCACAAGGAATACGCCGAGATGGGCGTGGCCAAGCTGTGCGACAAGCTGGTGCCGAACGGTGTGTTCACCGACGTGAAGAGCTTCTACGATCCGGCCGAGATCGAAGCGGCGGGCGCCAAGGTTTGGCGCCTGTAAGCGGGCCCCGGGGCATGACGCGCGTCAGGCAGCTGCTTTCCATCGTCCTGCTGGGTGCGAGCCTGGCAGGCGGGGCGCGCGTCGTGCAGGCCGCTGAGCCGAACCTCGAGGCTGCTAACGTCGACGCCCGGCAGATCGTCGAGCAGGCGCTGGCCTTCGAGCACGGCGAAGGTGTTCCCCGTGATCCCGAACGGGCGGCCGAGCTTTACTGCGAGGCGGCCCGTTCTGGCAGTGCCGAGGCGATGTACAGCCTTGGCTGGATGTACGCGAATGGCCGCGGCGTACCCCGCGATGACGGCATTGCCGCGACGCTGTTCGAGATGGCGGTGTTCAAGGGGCACGAGGGCGCGGGCAAGGCCCGTCGGGTGGCGGGTGACTACACCGGCGCGGTGCCCGAATGCCTGAAGGCGCACAGCGTTGATTGGGCCTTCTCGATCCGCGACAACTGGGATACCCGCAAGTACCTCGCGTCGCTGCCCGAGCGCAAGAAGAAGATGGTCGAGCTGATCACCACGCTCGCTCCGCGTTTCTCGATCGAGCCGCGGCTGGCGCTGGCCATCGCGACGACCGAATCCAATTTCGACTCCAACGCCCTGTCGCCCAAAAATGCGATGGGTGTGATGCAGCTGATCCCCGAGACGGCCAGCCGTTTCAACGTCAAGGACAGCTACGATCCGGTGGAAAACATCAAGGGCGGCCTGGCCTACCTGCGCTGGCTGCTGGCCTACTACCGGGGCAACGTGGCGCTGGCCGTGGCCGGCTACAACGCCGGTGAAGGCGCGGTGGACCGCTATCGGGGCGTGCCCCCGTACAAGGAAACCCAGGCTTACGTCCGGCGCATCCTCGAATTCTTCCCGCGGACGGAACATCCTTTCGATGCGCGACTCGTAAACGCATCGCCCGCCCTTTCGGCGATCAAGGCTGTCAATTAGTGAGGTGAGCCCGATGGGTTTCCGGATTTCCCGTTCGCTGGTGTCCGGGGTGATGGCGCTCGCTTGCGTTGTCGCTCCGCCGGCACGGGCAGATTTCCCCGATACCGTTGCGTCGGTAAAGCGCTCTGTGGTGGCGATTGGGACTCTGTCTCCCACGCGGAACCCTCGTTTCCGGTTTCTGGGAACCGGCTTCGTGGTCGGGAACGGCAATCAGATCGTCACCAACGCCCATGTTGTTGGTGTGTCCGATCTCGGCGACGACGAAAAGCTGGTGATGGCGATGGCGGGCTCGGGAAAGGTGACGGCCCGGCCGATCACCAAGGAGTCCGTCGATATCGAGCACGATCTGGCGGTGGTGCGCTTCGAAGGTCCGCCCATGCCGGCGCTGCCGCTGGGTGATTCCGCCGCGGTGCGCGACGGCCAGGATGTGGCCGTGACCGGCTTTCCCCTCGGTGGCAGCATCGGCATCGTGCCTGTGACGCACAAGGGAATCGTGTCCGCGATCACCCCCATCGGTCGGCCGGTCGCCACTGCGAAGCAGCTGGACGGCGCCGCCGTGCGCAGGCTTGCCGCGGGCGGCTACTCGGTGATTCAGCTCGATCTGATCTCCTACCCGGGCAACAGCGGTAGCCCGCTGTT
Organism: Zoogloea sp.; assembly: GCA_023150095.1. GTDB lineage: Bacteria > Pseudomonadota > Gammaproteobacteria > Burkholderiales > Rhodocyclaceae > Zoogloea. The sequence goes on from JAKLLO010000101.1 coordinate 2,379, forward strand.
CGATGCCAGCTCGGGCGAGGTGCTGGGCGTGCTCAGCATGGTGTTCATCAAGGGTGGCAAGGAATCTGCGGTGACCTCGCCCTCGGGGATTTCCTACGCGATTCCTGCGGCCTTCGTGAAGACGTTGCTCACGCCCTGAACCGCGCGCGTTGCGCACATTCTGTCGTACCGACGTAAAAAAGCCCGGGGTCCAGAAGATCCCGGGCTTTTCTCATGCCTTTGAGAATCAGGCCAGCTCGTCCATCGGCACGCAGGAACAGAACAGGTTGCGATCGCCGTACACGTCGTCGATGCGGTTCACGCTCGGCCAGAACTTGTTGTCGCCCACCCACGCCAGCGGGAAGGCGGCTTCATTGCGAGAGTAGGGGCGGTCCCAGTCGCCCAGGAAATCGGCCTGGGTGTGGGGCGCGTTCTTCAGCGGGTTGTTGTCGGCGGGAAGGCGGCCTTCCTCGATGGCGCGGATCTCGCCACGGATCGCCACCATCGCGTCGATGAAGCGGTCCAGCTCGCCCTTGTCCTCGGATTCGGTGGGCTCGACCATGATCGTGCCGGCCACCGGGAAGGACATGGTGGGGGCGTGGAAGCCGTAGTCCATCAGGCGCTTGGCGATATCCACTTCCGAGATGCCGGTGGCGGCCTTGATCGGGCGGATGTCGAGGATGCACTCGTGGGCGACACGGCCCTGGCTGCCGGTGTAGAGCACCGGGTAGTGCGCCGCGAGCTGGCTGGCCACGTAGTTGGCGTTGAGGATGGCCACCTCGGTGGCGCGCTTGAGGCCGCGGCCGCCCATCATGGTGATGTACATCCACGAGATCGGCAGGATGCTCGCCGAGCCGAACTGGGCGGCAGACACCGCGCCCTGGCCGGCGTTGGGGCGATCTTCGCTGCCCGTGGCGGCCACCACGTGGTCCGCCATGAACGGGGCGAGGTGAGCCTTCAGGCCGATCGGGCCCATGCCCGGGCCGCCGCCGCCGTGGGGGATGCAGAAGGTCTTGTGGAGGTTCATGTGGCTCACATCGGCGCCGATGGTGGCGGGCGAGGTGAGGCCGACCTGGGCGTTCATGTTGGCGCCGTCCATGTACACCTGGCCGCCGTACTGGTGCACGGTGGCGCAGATCTCGCGGATGGCTTCCTCGAACACGCCGTGGGTGGACGGGTAGGTGATCATCAGCGCGGCGAGCTTGTCAGCGTGCTGCTCGGCCTTGGCCTTGAGGTCCGCCAGGTCGACGTTGCCGTTGTCGTCGCAATTGACCACCACCACGTCCATGCCGCACATCTGGGCGGTGGCCGGGTTGGTGCCGTGGGCCGACTTGGGGATCAGGCACACGGTGCGGTGATGATCGCCGCGGGCGGTGTGGTAGCGGCGGATCGCAACGAGGCCGGCGTATTCGCCCTGGGCGCCGGAGTTGGGCTGCATGCAGATGGCGTCGAAGCCAGTGATCTCGCGCAGTTGGGCGGCGAGGCCTTCGATCATCTCGAGGTAGCCGGTGGTCTGGTCCGCCGGGGCAAACGGATGGATGTCAGCGAACTCGGGCCAGGTGACGGGGATCATCTCGCTGGTGGCGTTGAGCTTCATGGTGCACGAGCCCAGGGAGATCATCGAGTGATCCAGCGCCAGGTCGCGGTTCTGCAGGCGCTTGAGGTAGCGCAGCATCTCGTGCTCGGTGTGGTGGGTGTTGAACACCGGGTGGGCGAGGATGGCGTCTTCGCGGAGCAGGGCTTCGGGCAGGTTGCCACCGCGGGCGGCGACGGTGGCGTCGAGGGCGGCAACGTCGGCCTTGGCGCCGAACGCGGCCAGCAGCGCGGCGATGTCGTCGAGGGTGGTCTTCTCGTCGATGGCGACACCGAGGGCGCGGCCGTCCACGTGGCGCAGGTTGAAGCCGGCGGCCTGGGCAGCGGTGTAGATCTCGGCGGAGCGGGCGCCGGTTTCGACCTGGATGGTGTCGAAGAAGGTGTCGGCGGCGAGCGCAAAGCCGGCCTGGCGCAGGCCTTCAGCCAGGGTGGCGGCGAGGCGATGGACGCGGGCGGCGATGGTGCGCAGGCCCTCCGGGCCGTGATACACGGCGTACATGCCGGCCATGTTGGCCAGCAGCACCTGGGAGGTACAGATGTTCGAGTTGGCCTTCTCGCGGCGGATGTGCTGCTCGCGGGTCTGCAGGGTCATGCGCAGGGCGGTCTTGCCGCGGGCGTCCTTGGAGACGCCGATGATGCGGCCCGGCATCGAGCGGACGTGGCTCTCGCGGGTGGCGAAGAAGGCGGCGTGGGGGCCGCCAAAGCCCAGAGGCACACCGAAGCGCTGGGCCGAGCCCAGGGCGATGTCGGCACCCAGCGCGCCGGGCGACTTGAGCAGCACCAGGGCCAGCAGGTCGGAGGCGACGGCAACCACGGCGCCCTTGGCCTTGAGGCCGGCGATCGGGGCGGCGATGTCGGCAACGACGCCGCGCTCGTCCGGGTATTGCAGCAGGGCGCCAAACACGTCGTGGTGGGCGGCATCAAAAGCGGGGCCGACGATCAGCTCGAAACCGAAGTAGTCGGCGCGGGTGCGCACCACGTCGAGGGTCTGCGGGAACACGCCTTCATCCACGAAGAAGGCCTGGCTCTTGACCTTGGAGATGCGCCGGGCCATGGCCATGGCTTCGGCGGCGGCGGTGGCTTCGTCGAGCAGCGAGGCGTTGGCGAGTTCGAGCCCGGTGAGGTCGATGACCATCTGCTGGAAGTTCAGCAGGGCCTCGAGCCGGCCCTGGGCGATCTCGGCCTGGTAGGGCGTGTAGGCGGTGTACCAGCCCGGGTTTTCCATCACGTTGCGCAGGATGACCTTGGGCGTGATGGTGTCGTAGTAGCCCATGCCGATGAGGGACTTCTTCAGCACGTTCTTGCTGGCGATGGCCTTCAGGCGGGCCAGGGCCACGTGCTCGGGCGTCGGTTCGCCGATGGCCAGCGGGGCGGGCAGGCGGATGCCGGCCGGCACGGTCTGGTCGATCAGGGTGTCGAGGGAGTCGACACCGACGGCGGCGAGCAGCGCCGGCAGCTCGGAGGCACAGGGGCCCAGGTGGCGGCGGATGAAGTCGTCGCCCTGTTCGAGCGTGGCGAGCGGGGCGGAGAGAAGCGTCTTCGACATGGGAAAAACTCGGGTTGGGTTACGGCAAGGGCGAGCGGGGGGGCTCACTGGGGGCGCGCCGCGGTGGCGCGCCCCGGTCGGGCGACGGGAGGTCAGCCGATGGCGGCTTCGTAGCCGGCGGCGTCGAGGAGGGCGTCCACGTCGGCGGCGTTGGCCGGCTTGATCTTGAACAGCCAGGCGGCGTAGGCGTCGGCATTGACGGATTCGGGCGCGTCCACGGCGTCCTGGTTGTTGGCGATGATCTCGCCAGCCACCGGGGCGTAGATGTCGGAGGCAGCCTTGACCGATTCGATCACGGCGATGCTCTCACCGGCGGCGACGACACGGCCGGCGTCGGGCAGCTCGAGGAAGACCACGTCGCCGAGGGCTTCCTGTGCGTGGTCGGTGATGCCGACGGTGAGGGTGCCGTCAGCTTCGGTGCGGACCCATTCGTGGGAGGCGGTGTAGCGCAGATCGGCCTGGAGCTTGCTCATGGGGATGTCCTTTGTGGAAATGGTTGAAGAGCGCAGGAATGCGGCAGGAATCAGATTAGGGGTTTGCCGTTACGGACGAAAGAGGCTTTGACCACCCGCGCCTTGAGGCGCTTGCCGCGGATGTCCACTTCGACCGCATCGCCGGGCGCCACACCCAGGGGCAGGCGGGCCATGGCGATGGCTTTTTCGAGGGTCGGCGAGAAGGTGCCGCTGGTGGTCTCGCCTTCGCCCTGGGCGGTGAAGACGGTTTGATGGGCGCGCAGCACGCCCTTGTCCTCGAGCACCAGGCCGAGCACCTGCTTGGTGGCCGGGTTGGCCTGCAGGGCGGCCTTGCCGATGAAGTCGCGGTCGGCGTCCTTGAAATCCACCGTCCAGGCGAGGCCGGCGTTGAGCGGCGAGACGGTCTCGTCCATGTCGTTGCCGTAGAGGGCCATGCCGGCTTCGAGACGCAGGGTGTCGCGGGCGCCGAGGCCGCAGGGCTTGACGCCGGCGGCGACGAGGGCGTCCCAGGTGGCGGCGGCCTGATCAGCCGGTAGGGTGAGCTCGAAGCCGTCTTCGCCGGTGTAGCCGGTGCGGGCGATGAAGAAGTCGCCGAAGGCGGCGGCCTGGAAGATCTTGAGGCCGGCGGAGGCGGCTTCGGCGCCAGGAATGGCGGCCCAGGTCTTGGCGCGGGCGTTGGGGCCCTGGACGGCGATCATCGCCAGATCACGGCGCGGGGTGAGGGTGGCGGCGAGGCCAGTGGCGGCGAGCTGCTGCTGCATCCACGCCACGTCCTTGTCGGCAGTGCCGGCATTGACGACGATGCGGTATTCGGTGTCGGAGAGGTAATAGACGATCAGGTCGTCGATCACGCCGCCTTCCGGGTTGAGCATGCAGCTGTAGAGCGCCTTGCCCGGCTCGGTGAGCTTGGCCACGTCGTTGGCGATGAGGCCGCGCAGGAAAGCCTTGGCGCCAGCGCCGGCGAGATCCAGCGCGAGCATGTGGGAGACGTCGAACATGCCGGCGTCGCGGCGGACGGCGTGGTGTTCCTCGATCTGGGAGCCGTAGTTCACCGGCATGTCCCAGCCGGCGAAATCCACCATGCGGGCGCCTGCGGCGACGTGGGTGGCGTGAAGAGGGGTGCGCTGGGTCATCGTGGATCTCCGGGGGCAATCGTTACAGTGTAGAAAAGCAATGGGGCCGACGCGATTCGGAAATCGCGTCGGCCCCATCTGTCCTTTGTACCTGAGAGATTGCAGCGGTGCTTCGAGACGGCTGCGTGCCCCTTCGGTGGATGCGGCCGGCCGTGGCAGAGCACGGATAACGGGCGGCATCACTCTCCAGATTGTTGATTCGTCGGCGGTCCTTTTGCCTGAGCGGTTCCGGGGGTTGCGCCTTCGGCGGTTCGCAGCAGCTGCGCGAACACTCTCCCACACGACGGCGCGCACCTTACCACCGGGCATGGCCTACGGCAAGGGTCTGCTAAACTTCGAGGGATGACCCTGATCCGACGCCCTTCCCGCAGCCGCCATCTCGACGTTCGCGGCCTGCGCTATCACCTCCGCGAATGGGGTGAGGAAGGTGCGCCCAAGGTGTTCCTGCTGCACGGCTGGATGGATGTCTCGGCGTCCTTCCAGTTCGTGGTGGATGCGCTGGAAGCCGACTGGCATGTGATCGCCCCCGACTGGCGGGGCTTCGGCCTCAGCCAGTGGAACGGCGGCGATGCCTACTGGTTTCCCGATTACGTGGCCGATCTGGACGCGATTCTGCGGGCCTGTTCGCCGGTCGATCAGGTGCGGCTGGTTGGCCACAGCATGGGCGGCAACGTGGCCTGCCTGTATGCCGGCGTGCGGCCGGCGCGGGTTGCGCGGCTGGTGGCGCTGGACGCCTTCGGGCTCGCCGACAATCCGCCCGAGAACGCGCCGGGGCGCCTCGAGAAGTGGCTCAACGATCTCGAACGCCCGGCGAGCTTCCGGCGTTACCCCGATCGCGCCGCGCTGGCGGCTCGCCTGCAGGCCGACAACCCGCGCCTTACCGCCGACAAGGCCGCGTTCCTCGCCGAACACCTGGGTGAGTCGGACGGGGAGGGCGGCATCCGCCTCGCAGGCGATCCGGCCCATCGCCGCGTGAATGCCGTGCTGTACCGGCGCGCCGAGGCCCTGGCCGCGTGGCGACGGGTAACGGCGCCGACCCTGTGGGTCGAGCCGGCCGAGCCCGATCTGCGCCGCCGGCTTGGCGTGACCGACGAAGCCCACGCCGAGGCGCGGGCCGCCTTTCGGGATTTCCGCGAGGTGGAGGTGGCCGACAGTGGCCACAACCTGCACCACGACCAGCCGGGCATCACCGCCCGGATCATCGAGGATTTTCTGCTGTCCAAGGGATCATGAACGCTGCCAACGCCGATCTTCACTGCCATTCCACCGCTTCGGACGGCACCCTGGCGCCCGCCGAGGTGGTGCGACGCGCCCACGCCAACGGGGTGGATCTGCTCGCCCTGACCGATCACGACGAGCTCCTCGGCCTGCCCGAAGCGGCCGCCACCGCGGCCGAGCTGGGCTTGCGATTTGTGCCCGGGGTCGAGGTGTCGGTGTCGTGGCTGGACCAGACGGTGCACATCGTCGGGCTGGGCGTCGATCCCACCAACGCGGCGCTTATCGCCGGGCTCGATCAGGTGCGCAGCGGTCGTGACGGTCGGGCGGCAAAAATTGCCGCCGAGCTCGACCGCATCGGCATCCACGGCGCCCTCGAAGGCGCGCTGCGCTACGTGGGCAACCCGGCGCTCATCAGCCGGGCGCACTTCGCGCGTTTTCTGGTTGAAGCCGGCTGCGCCAAGAACGTCCATGACGTGTTCCTCCACTACCTCGCCCGCGGCAAGCCGGGCTACGTGGAGCACGTGTGGGCGACGCTGGAGGATGCCGTCGGCTGGATCAAGGGCGCCGGCGGGCTGGCGGTGATCGCCCACCCGGGCCGCTACCGGCTGTCCCACGTCGAGATGGACATCCTCTTCGACAAGTTTCGCGAGCTCGGCGGCGATGCCGTCGAGGTTGCCTGCGGCGCCCACGACGGCGGGCAGGTGCTCGCCTTTGCGCGGATGGCGCGCAAGTTTGGCCTGATGGCCTCCCGCGCCTCCGATTTCCATGGCCCGGAAGACAGCCCGATCGATCTCGGTCGGGCGCCTCCGTTGCCGCCCGACCTCACGCCCGTGTGGTCGCGTCTGACCTGAAAGTCCCGTTTCTTCATCATGGCCCAGTTCTTCACGCTGCACCCCGAGCAACCCCAGCCCCGCCTCATCAAGCAGGCGGCGGAGATCATGCGCGGCGGCGGTCTCGTCGCCTTTCCCACCGATTCGGCCTACGCCCTCGGCGGCCACACCGGCGACAACGCGCTGCTGGCGCGCATCCGCCGCATCCGCGGGGTGGATGAGCGGCATCACTTCACGCTGATCTGCCGTGATCTGTCGGAGATCGCCACCTACGCCCGGGTGGATAACAGCCAGTACCGGCTCCTCAAGGCCACCACGCCGGGGCCCTACACCTTCATCCTCGAAGGCACCAAGGAACTCCCGCGCCGGCTGCTCCACCCCAAGCGCAAGACCATCGGCCTGCGGGTGCCCGATCATCCCGTGGTGTCGGCGCTGCTGGCCGAGCTCGGCGAGCCGCTGCTGAGTTCCACGCTGCTCCTGCCGGACGACGAGCATCCGCTGACCGATCCCGAAGACATCCGCGACCGCCTCGAGAAGGAGGTGGATCTCATCATCGAGGCCGGCCCCTGTCGCGGTGAGGCCACCACGGTCATCGATCTCACCGGCGGAAGCCCGGTGCTGGTGCGCGAAGGACGGGGCAGTCTCGCCCCGTTCGGGTTGTAAGTTGTTGCCGGCCTTGGGGATTCGGCTGGATTCCGCGGGGCCGGCGGGCTGGCTCTGATAGAATCCACGCCCCCGCTCGGACCAAATTCATGCAAGAACTCATCGTCACGCTGACCATCTGGGCGCTGCCCGTGCTGTTCGCCATCACCCTGCACGAGGCGGCCCACGGCTACGCCGCGAGGCATTTTGGCGACCGCACCGCCGAGCTCGCCGGCCGGATCAGCCTCAACCCGATACGCCACATCGACCCGGTGGGCACGATCCTGGTGCCGGGCCTGATCCTCATCACCAGCAGCCTCGTGGGTGCCGGGGCGATGCTGTTCGGCTGGGCAAAGCCGGTGCCGGTCAATTTTGGTCGCCTGAAGAACCCCAAGGCCGACATGCTGTGGGTGGCCGCCGCAGGGCCCTTTGCCAATCTGGTGATGGCTATCGGTTGGGCGCTGCTGTTCCGCGTGGCGGTGGGGATGCCCGACAACGCCTACGCGCTGCCGATGGCCAAGATGGCCGACGCCGGCATGCAGATCAACGCCGTGCTGATGCTCCTCAACCTCGTGCCGCTGCCGCCCCTCGACGGTGGTCGCATCGCGGTGAGCCTGCTGCCGCCGGGCCCGGCCTACAAGTTTGCGCAGATCGAGCCGTATGGTTTTCCGATCCTGCTGTTCCTGCTGCTAACCGGTATCCTTGGCGACATCCTCGGGCCGCTGGTGGCCCTTTTCCGTTTTGCTCTCGCAACCGTTATTGGACTTTGACATCCCATGTTCGCTGAACGCGTCCTCTCCGGCATGCGCCCCACCGGGCGTCTCCACCTCGGCCACTACCACGGCGTCCTGAAAAACTGGGTCAAGCTGCAGTCCGAGTACCCCTGCCTCTTCTTTGCCGCCGACTGGCACGCCCTGACGACCGACTACGACAACCCGAAGGGCATCGAGGGCAGCGTGTGGGAGATGATCGTCGACTGGCTGGCCGCCGGCGTTGACCCGTCCCAGGCGACCATCTTCATCCAGTCCCGCGTGCCGGAGCACGCCGAGTTGCACCTGCTCATGTCGATGATGACGCCCCAGGGCTGGCTCGAACGCGTGCCGACCTACAAGGACCAGCAGGAGAAGCTCTCCCACAAGGATCTGACCACCTACGGCTTCCTCGGCTATCCGCTCCTGATGAGCGCCGACATCCTGATCTACCGTGCCGACAAGGTGCCGGTGGGAGAGGATCAGCTGCCGCACGTCGAATTCACCCGCGAACTCGCTCGCCGCTTCAACCACATGTACGGCCGCGAGCCCGGCTTCGAGGACAAGGCCAAGGAAGCCATCAAGAAGCTCGGCAGCAAGCGCGCCAAGCTGTACGAAGAGTTCCGCACCCGCTTCCAGCAGAACGGCGACGAAGAGGGCCTGGCCCTCGGCAAGGCGCTGCTCGAAGAGGCCCAGAGCCTGTCGCTGGGCGACCGCGAGCGTCTTTACGGCTACCTGGAAGGCAGCGGCAAGATGATCCTCGTCGAGCCGGGCGCGCTCCTCACCGAAGCCTCGCGCATGCCTGGCCTCGATGGCCAGAAGATGTCCAAGTCCTACGGCAACACCATCTTCCTGCGCGAAGAGGCCGACACCCTGGGCAAGAAGATCCGCACCATGCAGACCGATCCGGCCCGCGTGCGGCGCACCGATCCGGGCAATCCGGAAAAGTGCCCGGTGTGGCAGTTCCACGTGATCTACTCCGACGACAAGACCCGCGAGTGGGTGACCCAGGGTTGCACCAGTGCCGGCATCGGTTGCATCGAATGCAAGCAGCCGGTCATCGACGCCGTGCTGAAAGAGCAGGACCTGATGCGCGAGCGCGCCCAGCCCTATCTCGACGACCCGAGCCTGGTGCGCAGCATCGTGGCCGACGGCTGCGACAAGGCCCGCAAGCTCGCCCAGGAAACCATGCGCGAAGTCCGCGACGCGATGGGCCTGAGCTACAGCTGATGTTTCAGGGATTGGCTGGACGCGGATTTATGCCTTGGAGCCCTGCGTCCGGCGTGTTAGCCTGCGCGGCGGTTGACCAGCCATGACGGCGCCGCTTGATCTGGCGCCGCCCGCCGAGCCCATCGAAGCCGTCATCGGCCGGATGTACGGCCAGCCGATCTTCGATCTGCCGAAGGATCTGTACATCCCGCCCGATGCGCTGGAGGTCTTCCTCGACGCCTTCGAAGGTCCGCTCGACCTGCTGCTCTACCTGATCCGCAAGGCCAACATCAACGTCCTCGACATTCCGATGGCGCCGCTGACGGTGCAGTATCTGGAATACGTGGAGGCGATGCGCCAGCACAATCTCGAGCTCGCTGCCGACTATCTGCTGATGGCCGCGACGCTGCTCGAGATCAAGTCGCGCATGCTGCTGCCCCGGCCGCCGCGGGCCGAAGAAGCCGAGGAGCTTGATCCCCGCGCCGAGCTGGTGCGTCGTCTGCTCGAATACGAGCAGGTCAAGCTTGCCGCTGCGCGCCTCGATGAACTGCCCCGCGTGGAGCGGGATTTCGAGTGGGTCGGGGTGTTCGTGGCCGAGAAGGTCGTCGAGCGTCTGCCGGCCGTGAGCCTGCACGACCTGCAACTGGCGTGGCTGAAGATCGCCCGCCAGAGCCGCCTCAAGCGGCACCACACGATCCAGCGGGAAGAGCTGTCGGTGCGCGAGCACATGACGCTGATCCTGCGAAAACTGCGGGACGACACCTTCGTGGTGTTCGAATCCCTGTTCGACCCCGACCTGGGCGTACCGAGCCTGGTAGTGAGCTTTCTCGCCACCCTCGAGCTCGTGAAGGAGCGCCTGGTGGTGGTCACCCAGAACGAGGCCTTTGCGCCGATTTATGTGAAACGTGCCGATGGTGCAGCCGGAATCGACTGAAGCCTTCAAGCTGGTGCTGGAAACGGCCCTTCTGGCGGCGCCTGCGCCCCTGTCGGTGAGCGATCTGCGCCGGCTCTTCGACGAAGAGCCCGGCCCCGATTTCATCCGGCGCCTGCTGGGCGAGCTGGCCGAAGACTGGCAGGGCAGGGGCGTCGAGCTGATCCAGACGGCCGGTGGCTGGCGTTTCCAGACGCGTCCCGAGTATCAGGTCTATCTCGATCGCCTGAAGGAAGAGCGGCCGCCCAAGTATTCCCGGGCGGTGCTCGAGACCCTGGCGATCATTGCCTACCGCCAGCCTGTGACGCGCGGTGACATCGAGGACATCCGTGGCGTGGTGGTCTCGACCAATGTATTGAAGACCCTCGAGTCGCGAGGGTGGGTGGATGTGGTCGGTCATCGGGATACCCCCGGTCGGCCGGGCCTGTATGCCACGACCCGAAAATTCCTGGAGGACCTCGGACTGCGAAGCCTGACCGAGTTGCCTCCGCTGACTGAAATCGAAAGGATCATGGATCTTGTAGAGATTCCAGGTGCTGTTTCGGAAAACACAGAAAAAACAGCGAATTAAGTTTTGTTTTGATCTGCTGTTGGGCTGATTTTTTTGCCCGTGTACCCGCTGTGTACGCTTTTTCCCTTGATTCAGCGGGATGTGTCGTCTATCTTTCGGTGGCGAGTCTTCATTCGATCAGGCGGTCGAGGGCAGAAGGGCGGTTGAGTTTCGGCTCAATCGCCCTTTCTCTTTTCAGGTTTCCGACTCCGGTTTCCAGCGGGGAGGCGCCGTCTGTGGCTGTGGTTGCTTTGATCTGCCCGGTTTCTTTGCCGCTCGCGTTCTTGCGGGCTTCTGAGGCTTCGTGTGAGCTGCGCTTGCAAGGGGGTCGGGTATTTTGGCCCGTTGCTGGCACTGCTCTTCGACAAGTTCTTTGACGAGCTTCTCTGCCATCCATTGAAGGAGCGCATTTCTGGCGCGCTCCAGCTCTTCCTTTCTTGCCTCCGACAGAATGGCTTTTGGTTGCTTCTTCGGCGGCTCTGAGTTGTCATCCTTGGTCATGTTTCGTTGCCTCCTTGGGTGTGTGGGTGATTGTCTGGCTGGCTTTTTTCTTCAATGCTTGGTCTTTCCCCCGGTCTAGGCGCAGCCAGTAGGCATCCCATGTTTCGCCCGGGCGCGGTGGGGTCCTGGGGTTGATCTGCGGTTGCCGTGGCGTTCTTCCACGGCTGGTGGGCATGGAGGCCTGCCAAGCTGTGGCGGTGCCCTTACTGCCTTGCAGGATTGAGCTGAGGAGTCCGGTGTTCAGCGCCTGAGTGCTGCCGGACCGTTGGCGTAATCGGTGGGCACGCTCGATGGCGTCATCGAGGCGTTCCGGTGAGTTCGCCAGCTCGGCAAGGTGGTCGATGGCCGAAGCTGCGCTGTCGGGCAGGATGCCGGCCGCGGCGAGTTTATCCACAAGCCAGTCCGGTACACGTTCACAAACATGATTCTTGATGTGTGCCCTGTTCGGCTGTCGTATGGCTGCGAACTGCATGCCCTGTATGGGCCTGTATGTCGCTCTCCGCTTGGCTTCCGAGCCGCCCTGTTCTGTGGATGAACGCCTGCCCGCACCGTGCCCGGTTTGAATCGGGCGAGCGGAGGCGATGGCGGCCATGGGTAAGCTGAAAGCCAATCGTGTGCCGGCGAGCCGGCGCAGCAAGCCGATTCGCTGTAGGCGGTCGATGGCGCCACGGATACTCTTCTCGGTGGGTTTCTCGATCTGCAGGCCCGCGCCCCGCGGGGTGTGGGTTTCGCAGTAGGCGGCGAGCATGGCAAGGCTGACGGGGCGCTGCCGCCCGGTGATGCCGGTCCGGTAGTCCATCCACCACCGCAGCAGCACGTAGGCCTGGAAGGCGAGGGGGCCGGCACCGATCAGGCTTTCCAACTCGGTGCGCTTGAACGTGATGAGCTGTTCCCCCGAAGTCATGATGCGCCCCCGCAGGGGCTCCGCGCTTTGGTAAGGGCGGCGGCAAGGGCGTCGATTGCCCGGCCACAGGCCGCCACGCGTTCCAGGTTGTCTTCGGCGAGTATCCCAACCGTCAGGAAGCCGGCATCGATGAAGTCGAAGACTGCTGCAGCGGCAGCATGCAGTTCCGGTGCTGCGGCGATCAGTGCTTCGTTTCCGTCCGCCTCGGTGCAATCTCCCCACGAGAAGACCTCGCAGATGGTGACGCTGTTGGCGCCCGTTCCGGCGGCAATGGTCCGGTGCCCCACGCGGCGCCAGGGGCCGTGGGTGAATTGGCATGCGTTCATAACCGCGCCCCTTGCGATGCGTTGGCGCCTTCGTCGATCCGATTCTGAAAGATCTTCTGCAGGTTTCTGGCGCCGCGAAGGACTCCCGTTAGGTCGGCGCCCTGCTTTCCGAGAATGCCCTGTTCGGTCTCTCCGTTTGGCCTCACGATAATCCACGCGAAGGTGCCAATCCGGCCGCCGCGTGCGATATCGGAGATGGTTTCGATGTCGTCGGCGAGTTGGAGGTTTCGGGCACGTAGGGCAGCCGCTTCCGTGTTGTCGACCACGAGTTGAAGAAATCGGCGGGGCGCGCGTGCGTTCATGCTTGCGCCCTCCCGGCCAGGGTGAGTCGGAAGGCGAACAAGGGGCCGACAACGCAACGCAGGGCGCGGTAGAGGCGGAAGCGGAAAACGATGGAAGGGCTGTGGGCCGGCTTAAGCATGGTGGCCGCCCTCCACCTGGAACACGGTGGGACCATCGACGGTGACCATGACCATGATCGCGGGCCACAGCAGGCGACGGCTGGCGAGCTTGACCGGGCGGATGCCGTAGAAGCTGGCGGTGTCGCACAGGCGTTGCCGTACGGTGTTGGGCTTGACGTGGTTCAGCGCGGCGAATTCGGCGGTGCTGAGTGTGGCGGGGGTGTCGGCCGGGGCCGGGGCGTGGGCGTGCGTGCCCGATGCGGATTGGCGCATGGTGGTACTCCTGTACAGCGGTCTGAACCTCCGCTGCTCCCGTTCCAATGGGGGCGGCGGAACCGTGTGGGGTTGGAACTACCGGGTACAGGATCCGGCCAGCCTCGCGGCTGCCCCACACGGCCCGCCATTGAACAGGCGTCACCATGCGATAGACGTAAAAAAACCGCTTTCGCGGCCTTCTCGGCCTGTACGTTCCGGGGTTCCAATCCCGGCTTCCTCTGTTTCGGAAGCTGCGGCTGATAATGCGCTTCGATTTTGCGGGCGTCAAGGCCCGGAATGCATCAGTCCTGTTCGTCGGGGCAAGCGCGGGCGCGAGCCCTGGCGTGCCAGGTGAGCAATTCGGGAATGGTGAGCTCGCGCAGCTCGGCCATGGGCCAATGAAACACGGTGGCGATGTCGGCCATGGCCTCCTCAACTGCCGGTGGGAGCCTCAGCGAGTCATCGGACATGCTCTGCTGAGCTTCCTGTAGCCCGTCGATGAGCAGGTTGGCAACTCGCGCGCCGAGGGCGATCAATGCGGCGGGCTGCGCCTGCTCGGCCTCGCTACGCCGGATTCGTGGGGTGGTGATCTTGGGGAGAACCTGGATTACGGCACCCATTTCGATGTCGAGCAGATCCTTGATGGAGACGCCCAGCAGATCGCCGGCCCTGGGTTGGCGGATGTGGATGTGACGCATTGAGCTGGCGGTCAGTTGGCGGACGTGTCGGCAAAGATCGACCGACGTTGGGCGGCGCGCTGGCGGTCCCGCTCATCGAGAGCTCGGTTCACGGCCTGGCCGATGTCCTGCGGCGACTGGTTTGGATGTGGCGTAATGGTGATCTGGGCGGCGTTGGTGTAGTTGACGCTGCCTGCACCCGAGGTGCGGATCGGGGGAAGGGCGCCGACCAGCGCCGATCCAGGGGCGGCGATGACACCAGTGCCGCCGACGGGAGCGCCGGTTTGACTGAAGGTGAATCCGAAGGCCTGTTTGAGTGTGGCGATCTTGTCCGTGATGGCCTTGACCTTCTCCGAGATCCAGTTGCTGAGGGATTCCCACCACTCGGCCAGCTTCGGGCCGATCTTGTCCCAGTTCGAATAGATGAGTGCCGCGGCGCCGGCCAGGGTGGCGATGACGGCGCCGACGGGGTGAGCGCGGATGACGTTGAGCAGCACCAGAAAGGCATCCTTGACGAACGGGAGTACCGTCTTGCCGAGGTTGGCCAGGTCGGGGAGGTACTTTCCCACGCCGAGGATCTCGAACCCAGTCTTCAGCACGGAAAGGGGGCCGCTGATCCCCCACGCCGCAAGGGCAATCCCGCCGATCCCGCCGGCGACGGCCGTGAAGAGGGCTGCACCCGATACCAGGTCGATGAAGCTGTTGAGGCCGCCCACCATCTTCCCGACCAGATCGATGATGCGTTCGACTGCGGGGGAGAGGATGCCGCCGACCTTCGTCGTGAACTCGTTGATCGTTCCGCCGAGGGCATCCCAGCGGTTCTGCAGCGTCCCGAGGGATTCGTTCACCCGGTCGTTGAGCGAGGCCTGTTTGTCCATCTTGTCGATGGCATCCTGAAAGCCCTGCATGCCGGACTTCAGGAAGATGGCGGCGGGGCGCCCACCTTCGGTGTCGAAGAGTTTCTTGAGGATGCGTTCCTGCTGCTGAGGGTTGAACTGCTTGAGCTTCTCCAGTTCCTGAACCATCTTGCCGAAACCGGCGAACTGCCCCGCGGCGTCGAAGAAGTCGAACTTCACGCCCTTGGACGCGAGCAGGTCTTTCACATAGCGGCCTTCGGAACCCCGGGCATCGTCCAGTTTGTTGACGTTCGCCATCGACTTGAGCATGTGGGCGAAGTTGGTGCCGAATGAGGATCCCTCAAGGCCTACCCCGGCGGCGATGCCCTGGAGAGCGAGGTACTCCTTCATCTTCTGCAGGTCGCCGACCAATCCCTTGATGTTGATGTCGGTTCCCGAGTAGGACATGGCTTCGTAGATCTGATCCGGCTTGAGTCCGAACCCGAAGCGGGCGCGCTGCATGAGGTCTGCGCCGGCCGGCAGGTCGCGGTCCTGCAGCCCGTGAACCTCACGTGCCTTGGCGATGAACTCAGCAGCGCGATCCTTCTCGAGCTTGAGCAGCACGGCAAGATAGCTCGTGGCCTCAAGGCCGCCATCGACGATAGTCTTGAAGTTCACGCCCTGTTCGACGAGCGCCTTGCCAGCGAGCATGAAGTCCTGTCCGGTTCCGGGCAGTCGGGCGCCCAAGTCGCGGGCTTTGGCCGCAATGCGCTCGAACTCGGCCGGGACGATCTTGCCGCTCTCCATCATGGCGATCTTCAGATCGGTGGTGGCGGTCTGCAGGTCGGCGAAGTCCTTCACCGTCTTCAGCATCGGCAAGCCCACGGCCGCCGCGGTGCCGGCTGCTGCGGTTCCGGCCGTCAGCAGATGGCCGCGCATCTCCTGGGTGGCGTCGTAGCGTTGCTTGATGTCCTTCCAGCGCAGGAGCTGGCTATTTTGCCGCTCCAACTGCGCTCTGGCGCCCGAGATTTCCCGGGCAAGGTTGGCGTGCCGACGTGCCAGCTCATCGACGGGCACGCCAGCTTTCCGCATGTCTTCGTTGGCCTGGCGCTGGGCATCGGTGGCCCGCTCGTGCGCTCGCTCCAGCTTCTGCACTTCGGACCGTGCTTGTCGGTAGCTGTCCGTGAGGTTCTTCGACGGGTTGTCGGCGGCGATGATCTCTGCCCGCAGTTCGCGAACCCGTTGCCTGGCCGTGTTGAGCGCTGCCCCGGTCTCGTTCAGCCTCGAGGTGACTTCCTTGAACGATTCGAGCT
>JAKLLO010000102.1 GCA_023150095.1 Zoogloea sp.
CACCGGCGCCACGTAGAGCGCCACGCGGGTACTCGGATCGAAGGCGAGGAGCCCGCACACGGCCACCATGAAGGCGACCACGATCCAGTTCATGTACGGTGCGCCGGGCATCCGGAAGGACACCGCCTTGACCTTGCCGGCCGCCACAGCCCGGCGGTAGCCGAGATGGGCGAGCACGATGATCGTCCAGGTCCACAAGGCGCCGATGAGCGAGATGCTGGTCACCCACACGAACACCTGCTCCGGCACCAGGTAGTTGAGCACCACGCCGATGCTCATCACCAGGGTGGACAGGGTGATGGCGTTGGCCGGCAGATGATGCCGATTCACCCGGCCGAGGGCCTTCGGCGCCTGGCGGAACTGGGCCAGCGTGTACAGCATGCGCCCCGTGCTGAAGATGCCGCTGTTGCACGACGAGGCCGCCGCGGTGATGACCACGAAGTTGATGAGCCCCGCAGCACCCGGAATGCCAATGCGCTCGAAGACGAACACGAAGGGGCTGACGCCGGGCCGCAGCTCGCTCCACGGCACCAGCGCCATCATGATGACCAGCGCCCCCACGTAGAAGGCGAGGATCCGCCAGATGATGCTGTTGGTGGCGCTGGGCAGCACCCGCTCGGGGTTCTGGGCCTCGCCGGCCGTCACGCCGATCAGCTCGACGCCCTGGTAGGCGAACATCACGATCTGCAGGGTCATCACCACGCCGAGGATGCCGAAGGGCATGAAACCGCCGTGGCTCCACAGGTTGGAGAAGCTGGCCGTCTTGCCGAGCGGGGTGATGTCGAAACAGATGATCGCCAGACCGAGGAGGATCATCCCGACGATGGTGACCACCTTGATCAGCGCGAACCAGAACTCCAGCTCGCCGAACAGCGCCACCGAGATCCGGTTGGCCGAATACAGCACCGCAAGCGTGACGAGCGCCGGTATCCACTGGGGCACGTCTGGAAACCAGTAATTGACGTACACCGCCACCGCGGTGATCTCGGCCATGCCGATCGTCACCCAGGTGAACCAGTACGACCAGCCGGTGGCAAAGCCCGCGAATGGGCCGATGAACTCCTCGGCGTAGGACGCGAACGAGCCGGCCACCGGGCGGTACAGCAGCAGCTCGCCGAGCGCTCGCATGATGAAGAAGATGATCAGCCCGCCCACCGCGTAACTCAGCAGCAGCCCGGGCCCGGCCACCGAGATCGCCCGGCCGGCCCCCAGGAACAGGCCCACGCCGATCGCGCCCCCGAGGGCAATCATCTGAATGTGCCGGTCCTTGAGGCCACGATGGAGATCACGCGCCTCGTGGGCAGCCTCCTCGGCCAGCATTGCTTTTACATCTGTCATGACAAGATCCTTTCATCACGGCCCGGGTGTGATGCGGGCCGTCAAAGATGGGAAAAGCAATCAGGCCAGTCGGGCCACCACTTCGATTTCCACCTTCACGTCCCGCGGGAGCCGCGCGACCTCGACGGTGGACCGGGCCGGCGTGTGCGCGCCGAAGCGGCGGGCATAGACGCTGTTGAGGCGGGCGAAATCCTCCAGGTCCTTCACGAAGACCGTGGCTTTGACGACCTGGGCGAGGGACGCCCCGGCCGCGGCCAGCACCGCCTCGAGGTTGTCGAAGACCTGCTCGGTCTGCGCCTCGATGTCGGGGCCGGCCAGCTGGCCGTCGGCGGTGAGGGGAATCTGGCCGGAGCTGAACAGCCAGCCGTCGATGAGCACGGCCTGGGCGTAGGGGCCGATGGCTTTCGGCGCGGCGGCGGTGTCGATTATTTTCATGGGGTATCTCCTCTGGTGTGGGTTGGGTGGATGGATGGGAAGGCCGGGCTCAGGCGTAGCGGGCGACGCTGAGGTCGGCAACGGGGATCTCGGGCTGGCGTCCGCTCACCATGTCGGCCACGACGCGGCCGGTGCCGGCGGCCATCGTCCAGCCCAGGGTGCCGTGGCCGGTGCTGAGGGTGAGGTTGGAGAAGCGGCTCGGGCCGATGATCGGGGTGCCGTCGGGGGTCATCGGGCGCAGGCCCGTCCAGAACTCGGCGCGGGAGACGTCGCCCCCGTGCGGAAAGAGATCGGACACCACGAACTCCAGCGTCTCGCGACGCCTGCCGTCCAGGCTCAGGTCGAAGCCCGACAGCTGCGCCGTGCCGCCCACGCGGATGCGGTCGCCCAGGCGGGTCACGGCCACCTTGTGGGTTTCGTCCATCACCGTGGACTCGGGCGCCATTGCGGGATCGGCGACGGGCACGGTAATCGAATAGCCCTTGACCGGATAGACCGGGATGTCGACGCCCACCTGCCCGAGCAGCCCGGTGGAGTAGCTGCCGAGGGCCAGCACGTAGTGGTCGGCGGTGAGCACGCCGGCGTCGGTGCGGATGCCGGTGACGCGGGCGCCGTCCTGCTCGATGCCGTGGATCGAGGTGCCGAAGCGGAAGCGCGCCCCCAGCCCTTCGGCCATGCGGGCCAGCCGGCAGGTGAACAGGTGGCAGTCGCCGGTCTCGTCGCCGGGCAGGCGCAGGGCGCCGACGAACTTGTGCTTCACCGCCGCCAGGGCCGGCTCGTAGGCCAGGTAGCCGTTCTGGTCGAGGAGCTGGAAGGGGACGCCGGATTCCCGCAGGATGTCCACGTCCTTGCCGATGCCATCCAGCTGCTTCTCGTTACGGAACAGCTGCAGCGTGCCCTGAGCCCGCTCGTCGTAGGTGATGCCGGTTTCGGCGCGCAACTCCTTCAGGCAGTCGCGGCTGTATTCGGCGACGCGCACCATGCGCGCCTTGTTGATGTGATACGCGGTCGTGGTGCAGTTCTTCAGCATCGCCACGCACCAGCGCCACATGGACGGGTCCAGCAGCGGCTTGATGACCAGCGGGCTGTGGTGCATCAGCATCCACTTGATGGCCTTGACCGGCACCCCGGGGCCCGCCCACGGGGCGGAATAGCCCGGCGACACCTCGCCGGCGTTGGCGAAGCTGGTCTCCTGGGCCGGGCCGGGCTGGCGGTCCACCACCGTGACTTCGTGGCCGGCCTTGGCCAGGTAGTAGGCGGCGGTGGTGCCGATGACGCCACTGCCGAGGACGAGGACGCGCATGGGGATTCTCCTTTTCAATTCGAGTTGTTCATCTGTCTGCGAGACCCATAGCCAGTCCCGTGCCAGATTGAAAATCCTTTTAAAAACAGCACCCTGGAGATTCAACCCATCCATCTCGGCTGCGCGTCGTATCGATTTCGTTACACCTCGCCCCCGGCCACGCGCCGGCCGGCACGCGCTTTTCCTTTTGTTTCAATGCATTGAAAAAGTCGTACACTTTTCAATACACTGTAAAGAAATCGATACAAAGGCATCCCCCATGCGCATTGACGTGTTCTTCTCCGACCGGGTCGGGATCGCCCAGGAAGTGCTCGCCGAGCTGGCCCGGCGGAGCTTCAACGTCACCGCGGTCGAGGTGGACCCGCCCCACATCTTCATTGAGGCCCCGGAGCTGGACGAGCGCAGCTTCAATGCGCTGCGCGAGCACCTGTTCCTGCTGAAAGGCGTGCTCAGCGTCGAGCCCGTGGGCATGCTGCCCGGCGCCCAGCGGCGGCTCTACCTGGACGCCCTGCTCGCCTCCCAGCCCGACCCGGTGTTCGCCATCGACGAAGCCGGGCGGGTGGTGATCGCCAACGGCGCGGCCAGCGCCGCCTGCCGGCTGGCCGAAGGCAGCCTGATCGGCACCTCGATCCAGGGCCTGATCGGCAAGCCCGACCTGCTGCGCGATCTGGCGGCGGCCGACTACCACCTGCCGGCGTGCGAGGTGGTGATCAGCGGCGAACCCTTCCTGCTCGAGACCATGCCGCTCCACGAAACCGGCGGGCGCGTGGCCGGCGCGGTGCTCACCCTGCACGCCCCCAGCCGCATGGGCGAGCGCATGAGCGCGCTGCAGAACTACGACGCCGGCGGCTTCGACGCCATCCTCGGCACCTCGCCGGAGATCGAGCAGCTCAAGCAGCGGGCCGCGCGCATGGCGATGGTGGACGCACCGCTGCTCATCACCGGCGAGACCGGCACCGGCAAGGAGCTCCTCGCCCACGCCTGCCACGCCAGCAGCAGCCGCCGCAGCCAGCCCTTCTTCGCCCTCAACTGCGCGGCGCTGCCCGAAAACCTCGCCGAGAGCGAGCTCTTCGGCTACTCCGCCGGCGCCTTCACCGGCGGCCTGCGCGGCGGCAAGCCGGGGCTGCTGGAGCTCGCCGACGGCGGCACGGTGTTTCTGGATGAGATCGGCGAGATGTCGCCCTACCTGCAGGCCAAGCTGCTGCGCTTTCTGAACGACGGCAGCTTCCGGCGGGTTGGCGGCGAGCGCGAGGTGCGCATGAACGTGCGCATCATCAGCGCCACCCACCGCTCGCTGGAAGCCATGGCCAGCTCCGGCCACTTCCGCGAGGACCTGCTGTTCCGCCTCAACGTGCTCAACCTGCAGGTGCCGCCGCTGCGGGAGCGGCCCGGCGACATCCTGCCCCTCGCCCACGCCTTCCTCGCCCGCGCCTGCGCCCAGGCCGCCAGGCCGCCCATGCGCCTGTCCCAGAGCGCCTGCGCGGCGATGCTCGACAACCCCTGGGCCGGCAACGTGCGGCAGCTCCAGAACGTGATCTTCCGCGCCGTCACCATGACCGAGCGCAGCATCATCCAGGCCGAAGACCTGGAACTCGCCCAGGTCACCACCCCCGCCCAGCCTGGCGAGGTGCTCAGCCTCGAACAGGCCGTCGCCGACTTCGAAAAGGAGCTGCTGCAGCGGCTCTACAAGGAATTCCCCTCCAGCCGCCGGCTGGCAAAGCGCCTCGGCACCTCCCACTCCGCCATCGCCAACCGGCTGCGGCGCTACGGGATCGATTGAGGGCTGGCCGGGGCGGCGAGGTACGGCGCCGATCGACCAGTCACACCGGCCCCTGCCCCCCGGATGTTAGAATCCCCCCTCAGCACGACTAAGGTGACCCCGATGGAATTTACTGAACAGCTTCGCGTTGAAGTCCAGCGCTCCGTGGCGGCCTCTCTGGCCGAAGACATCGGCACCGGCGACCTCACCGCCCGACTCATTCCTGCCACCCGCATGGCCCGCGGCCGTGTGATCACCCGCGAGGATGCCGTGCTGTGCGGCACCGCGTGGTTCGACGCCGCCTTCACCGCCCTCGAGCCCGACGCCTCGGTGATCTGGCATGTGCGCGATGGCGAGCGCATCAAGCCCGGCCAGTTGCTTTGCGAGATCGACGCCTCGGCCCGCGCCCTGCTCACCGCCGAGCGCACTGCCCTCAATTTCGTGCAGCTGCTCTCGGGCACGGCAACGCTGACCTCCACCTTCGTGCAGGCGGTGGCCGGCACCAAGGCCAAGATCGTCGACACCCGCAAGACCCTGCCCGGCCTGCGCCTGGCGCAGAAGTACGCGGTCAAGGTGGGCGGCGGTACCAATCACCGGATCGGCCTCTACGACGGCATCCTGATCAAGGAAAACCACATCATCGCCGCCGGCAGCATCCAGGCGGTGATCGAGCAGGCCCGCTCGTTTGCCCCGTCCAATGTGTTCATCGAGGTGGAAGTGGAGAACCTCGCCCAGCTCGAGGAAGCCCTCGCCGCCGGCGCCAAGATGATCCTCCTCGACAACATGCAGCTGGCCGAGATGCGCCAGGCCGTCGAGATCAACGCCGGCCGCGCCGAGCTCGAAGCCTCGGGCGGCGTCAATCTGGAGCGCGTGCGCGCCATCGCCGAGACCGGCGTGGATCGCATCTCCATCGGCAGCCTGACCAAGGACGTCCGCGCCATCGATCTGTCGCTGCGTCACGTCGAAGAAGAATAATCCGCCCCAACTCCGGGCCCGGCGATCAGCGTCCGGGCCTTTGTCTTTTCTTGCGCCGATCATGAACATCGAATTCGACGGCCCGGTTTCGAGTGCCAACGCCCCCCTCATCCGTCAGGTCATCGAGGCGCTGATCCAGCGCATCGTGGCCCGCGACGCGGATCTCGATCTCTCAGCCCTGGATCGCATCGTGGTGGCCGATGACCTGGCCACCGCCGAGGCGCGCTTTGGCGTGACGCCCGCCGCAGGCGAGCACCTGTCGCGCATCGTCGAAGGCAAGCCCGGTTTCACGCTGCTGATGAACGGCGTCAAGCTGTGGTCGATCCTCGAAGGCGACAGCGCCGAGATTGCCCGCCTGATCCACCACCTGCACAAGGAATGCTGGCGCCTGCACGATGCGGCCCGCCAGGCCACAGCAGCAGAAGCCGGCACCCCGCTGGCCCGTGCGCTGGCGCCCATCGTGGCGGTGATGTGGCAGGAATACCGCATCAACCGGCGCACCGCGTGGTCGCTGCCGGCGGATTCCGACCTGCTGCTCAACCACCTGGCGGCGCTGCTCGAAGCGCTGCCCGGCGGGATGCAGGAAGAGATCACCCTGTATTTTGCGGATCAGGACCTGGACGGCCTGTTTGCCAAGAGCACCGGCCGCATCGCCCACCTGATGCAGGCCGTGGCCCACGTGCAAGGCTATCTGGACGGGATGGAGCAGCCCCTCAAGGCGGTGAGCGCCGAGATGGCCGAGCGGGTGAGCAAGTCCTTCCTGTCGCCGATCTGGATGACCACCGCCCAGCATCTGGCCGCCGGCCACACCATCGAGCCCGGCGAGCTGGCCGATGCGCCGCTGCGCCGGGATGTGCACGCCGCCTTCGCCACCTTCGGCCTGATGATCCGCGAGAGCGAGGACGGCGATGTGTGGGTGGATGTCGAGCCGCTCACCCCGCCCGACACCCTGCACTAAAGCCTGCGCCAGCCCGCCTCAACGCGGGTTGCGCTTCGCCCAGTCGATCTGCTCGCGCTTGCCCCAGGCGAGCATGTAGCTCTTGGGCATGTACTTGCCTTCTTCGTAGAGCTTGCGGCGGCTGGGCGACGTGGAGGTGGCGTTGTCGATGTGATCGCCGCCGGTGCTCACGTACAACACGTGGGCGCCGCCGTCCTGGGGAATCTTGCGCAGGTAGGCGAGCCGCGGGCTGATGTCGTCCAGCACCGGATCGTAGAACCAGCTGGCGCCAAACATGCCCAGCAACTGCGGCATCTTCTCGTAGAGCTCCGCGCAGCAGCGGTAGCACTCGTTCCAGCCTTCCTCGTTGAAATCGTCCAGATCCGACAGATGCGTGTGGATCTGCACGTAGGGTTTGAAGCCGCCCATCTGCATGATCGCCTGCCCCTTCTTCACGCTGGCCAGCGCGCCCTCGGTAAACAGGATCGAGCGCGGGATGCCGCAGCGGATGTCCAGCAGCTGCGCCGCAGCGGCAAACAGGCGCAGGGTGATGAGGCCGAAATCCTTGTGGAAGAGATCGCCGTCGATGTTCATCCAGTCGGCGTTGGCGGCGGTGGCACCGGCGATGCGGCCCATGTGCTTGACGTGGTAATGCACGATGCGCGGCGGCAGCGCGTCGAGCTGGCCGGATTCGAGCAGATCCGCTGCGCCCTGGGCGAGGGCCGCGCGCAGGAAGGTCTTCGCGCCCTCGGCGCCGTGGGCGGCCTCGACCTTGCTCACCGCCTCGGCGGCGGCATCCGGCACGGTGACGTAATGGACCATGTCGCCCACCTTGCCGTAGTCGGCAATGAAGCGGGCGACCGACACTCCGTCGGGCAGCGCGCCAAGGCTCGTCAGCGCCTCGTGGGCGTGTTCCCGGGCCTGGGCGACGAAGCGCGTCAAGTCGGCGTTGGGCATGGAACTCCTCCTTCGTTATTTTTGGATGGCGGCACCCGGCGCCGCAAATGCCAGGATGACCCGTTCGTCGTTATAGCCGCTTGCCCGGCAGGGGTGCGTGGAAAAATGTCATGGGCGTTCAAAACGCCACGCTCCGCGCCACAAAGCCGGGCCGCAATCAATAGTGCGGCGGGATCTCGTCGCGCAGGTCGTGGCTCTCGGCCGACGCGCTGGCCGACTGCATCTGCTGGTAGAGCTGGCGGAGCTGGCGCTGCAGGGCGTCGATCTGCTCCTGCTGGCGATGCACCGTCATGTTGAGGGTGTCCACCAGATCTTCGGTGAGGGCGAGCTTGATCTCGATTTCGGTGAGTCTGGATTCCATGGCGTACACCGATGAAGTTTGCGAAAGGGCGGATTGTTCCAGCCCACGGCGCGGGCGCCAAGGGCGGCGTAGCTGGGCGGCGGTTCAGCGGATCACCATCCGCTCGCCTTCCCGCACCACCGGCATCGCAAAATCGAAGCGATCCACCTGGGCAGCAAGCTCAAGGTCGGCCAACGGCAGGTTGGGCCAGGTGCCGGCCACGAAGCGCCGGCCAAAGTCCGACTCGCGCACCCGCCGCGCAAAATCCGCCGGCACCACCGGCTCGCCGCGCAGCAGGGCCTCGATGAAATCGGCACAGGCCACGTCCTCGTCGCCGTCCCGATCCACCCACTCGCCGGTAATCACGAAGCACACCTCCTCGGCCCCGGCCCGGCGGATTGCCTCGGCGGTGGCGCGGGCGCACACCAGACTCGCCGCGTAGAGCTGCCGCGCCTGCCGGAAGCGCTGCAGCCCGCGCACCCCGGCGGCAGTGCTCATCACCACCGGGCGCCCGGCAAGATCGGCATCGAGCAGCGCCGCCGGCGAGTTGCCGTATTCAAACCCCGGCGCCGGATCGCCCCCTTGAATCGCGCCCACCGACACCGCCCGCTCGAGCTGCCCCGCCAGCACGATGCCGGCCGACACGCCCTCAACCGGATAAATCGCCGCCGCGCCCCGGTGGAGCGCCACCGCGGCGGTGGTGAAGGAGCGCAGCACGTCGATGACGACCACCGTGTCGTGGGCGTCCGGGAGGTTTTGCAGGCGATTGAGAAAGACACGCAGAAATTTCATGGCGGCGGCGCGGAATCAGACGAGGCGATCGGGTTGGGTCATTTGGCGGAAACGCCCGTCAACGCTTGCGCTGCGGGCATTTCGACCTTAACTGCCCCCGCTCGCCGGCGCAAGAGGGCTGGCGTGGGCGGGGGCACATTGATCCTTGACCTGCGCAACACCCACCAGCTATTCTTGGTACGTCCCAAGGGGGAGTAGCTCTACCGCCGCGGCGTCGTCACCACGAAAGGTTGCAGTTTTGCCTTTCCGGCGCCCCGGGTTGTCGTCACCAGACGGCAGCGAGCAAGACCTTTGCCGCGATGGCGAAGGCATCCCCGTGAGCATCACCGCTCAGGATTCAACGGCCCTTCGTCCTCGCTGGACAAAGGGCCGTTCCGTTTTCTGCCCCAGGCTGCGCGGAACGGCGGATGCAATCCAGTCTTGGAGACAATTTCATGGAATCAATCGGTACGTGGTGGATGTGGGCGGGCTTCTTCGGCCTTGTCCTGGTGATGCTGGCGATCGACCTGCTGGCAGTGGGCGGCGGGCGTCAGCATCGGGTTTCGTTCAAGGAGGCGGCCACCTGGTCGGGCATCTGGGTGGGCGTCACGCTGGCCTTTGCCGGCGCGCTATGGGCGTGGCTGGATTCCACGGTGAGCCGGGACGTCGCCAACACCAAGGCGCTGGAGTTCCTCACCGGTTATCTGATCGAGAAATCCCTGGCGGTCGATAACGTCTTCGTGTGGCTGATGCTGTTCAGCTTCTTCGCGATCCCGCTGGAGCTGCAGAAGCGCGTGCTCACCTACGGCGTGCTGGGCGCCATCGTGCTGCGCACCATCATGATCTTTGCCGGCGCGTGGCTGATCACCCAGTTCCACTGGCTGCTGTATGTGTTCGGCGCCTTCCTGCTGATCACCGGCGTCAAGATGTGGTGGTTCGCCGAGGCCCAACCGGATCTCGCCAACAACCCGGTGATCCGCTGGATCCGCAATCACGTGAAGGTGACCGACCGGCTCCACGGCGAGAACTTCTTCGTCACCCGCAAGGAAGCCGGCAAGGCGGTGCGCTACGTGACGCCGCTGTTCCTGGTGCTGGTGATGGTCGAGCTCTCCGACGTGATCTTCGCGGTCGATTCGATCCCGGCGATCTTCGCGATCACCACCGACCCGTTCATCGTGCTCACCTCCAACCTGTTCGCGATCCTGGGCCTGCGGGCGATGTACTTCCTGATGGCTGGCATGGCCGACCGCTTTTCGCTGCTCAAGTACGGCCTGGCGCTGGTGCTGGTCTTCATCGGCGCCAAGATGCTGCTGGTGGATGTGGTGAAGATCCCGGTGGCGATCTCGCTGCTGGTTGTGGCGGTGCTGATCGGTGGCGCGGTGGTGTTGTCGCTGCGTCGCGAGAAGCGTAGCAAGGGCTGACCGAGGGCCGATTACCTCGACGCTGCACCGGTGGCGGGCGATAATGGCGGGTTGAAAAAAGCTGCCATTTGAGCAGCCCACGCCCGCCACCGGGCACCCCAGGAGTACCCAGTCATGACCCAGTCCCGCAAACAGCTCGAACTGCTCGCCCCCGCCAAGAACGCCGACATCGGCATCGAGGCGGTCAATCACGGCGCCGACGCCATCTACATCGGCGGCCCGGCCTTCGGGGCCCGCGCCAACGCCGAGAACACCGTCGCCGACATCGAGCGCCTCGCCCGCCACGCCCACCGCTTTGGGGCGCGGGTGTTCGTCACCTGCAACACCATCCTCCACGACGACGAGGTGGCCAGCGCCGAGCGCCTGATCCGCCAGGTGTACGAAGCCGGTGCCGACGCGCTGATCGTGCAGGACATGGGCCTGCTGGAGCTCGACCTGCCGCCGATCCAGCTCCACGCCAGCACCCAAACCGACATCCGCCACCCCGAGAAAGCCCGCTTCCTGCAGGACGTGGGTTTCTCCCAGATCGTGCTGGCGCGGGAGATGACCCTCACCGAGATCCGCAAGGTGGCCACCGCCACCGACTGCGCGCTCGAGTTCTTCATCCACGGCGCCCTGTGCGTGGCCTTCAGTGGCCAGTGCTACATCAGCCACGCCCACACCGGCCGCAGCGCCAACCGGGGCGAATGCTCCCAGGCCTGCCGCCTGCCCTACGATCTCGCCGACAAGGACGGCAACCTCGTCGCCAGCAACCAGCACCTGCTGTCGATGAAGGACAACAACCAGTCCGCCAACCTGCGTGCGCTGGCCGAGGCGGGGATTTCCAGCTTCAAGATCGAAGGCCGGTATAAAGACATGGCCTACGTCAAGAACATCACCGCCCACTACCGCCAGTTGCTCGACGAGATCATGGCCGACTCGCCGGAGTACAGCCGCACGTCCGCCGGGCGCAGCACCTTCCTGTTCCAGCCGCTGGCCGACAAGACCTTCAACCGCGGCGCCACCGACTACTTCGTCAATGGCCGCACCGCCGACATCGGCGCCTTCGATTCGCCCAAGTTCGTGGGCGAACCGGTGGGCAGCGTGATCCGCCTGGATGGCAAGCAGCGCCGCCACTTCGACACCACCAGCGCGGTCGAACTCCACAACGGCGACGGCCTCACGTTTTATGACCGCAAGGGCGAGCTCGTCGGCCTGCGCGTGAACCGCGCCGAGAAGATCGGCGAGGATTTCCGCGTTCATACTGCCGACGCGATCCCCGCCGAGCTCTTCCCCGGCACCGGCATCTTCCGCAACCGCGACCACGAGTTCGAGAAGATGCTCGAGAAGAAATCCGCCGAGCGCCGCATCGACGTGGATGTGGTCTTCGCCGAGACGCCCGACGGCTTCGCGCTCACCCTCACCGACGAGACCGGCATCCGCGTCACCGCCAGCCTGCCCCACGCCAAGGAGCCCGCCAAGGATGCCGACCGGGCGATCACCGGCCTGCGCGAGAGCCTGGGCAAGCTCGGCGCCACCATCTTCAGCGCGCGCAGCACCGATCTGCAGCTCAGTCAGGCCTGGTTCCTGCCCGCCGGCGCCATCAACGCCCTGCGCCGCGACGCCGCCGAGAAGCTCGAAGCCGCCCGCATCGCCGCCCTGCCGCCGCTGCCGCGTCGCGCCGCGGTCGAGCCCCCGGTGCCATACCCCGAAACCGAGCTCTCCTACCTCGCCAACGTGCTCAACCAGAAGGCGCGGGATTTCTACCACCGCCACGGCGTGCAGCTCATCGAGGCTGCCTACGAGGCCAACGAGCACCTGGACGACGCCTCGCTGATGATCACCAAGCACTGCCTGCGCTACAGCTTCAACCTGTGCCCGAAGGAAGTGAAAGGCATCAAGCCCGACCCGATGACCCTCATCAACGGCAAGGAAAAGCTCACCCTGCGCTTCGACTGCAAGCGCTGCGAGATGCACGTGGTCGGGCGCATCCGCAAGTCGGTGCTCGACATGCCGGCGGTGCCGGTGCAGTTCCACGCCAAGGTGCCCGACGGCTTCCACGCCCCCCACTGAAACCCCATGAAACTCGCCATCACCCTCATCCTGCTGGCCCTCGCGCTCATCGTCGGCCCCGCCGCGTGGAACCTCACCCACCACGCGGGCGACCCCGTGCCCGCCCGCGGCCTGCCCTGGCAGATCGAAACCCTGCCCAGCGGAGAATCGCAGGTGTTCGACCTCACCCTCGGGCGCAGCACCCTGGCCGACGCCCGCACGCACTTCGGCCCCGAGATGCAGCTGGCGATCGTCGCCGAGCCCAACGAGGCCGGCAACGTCGAGGGCTACTACGAGAGCGTCACCGCCGGCTTCGTGGCGGGCAAGTTGATCGTCACCGCCGACCTGCCCGCGGCCACCATCGACGCCATGCGCGAGCGCGCCCCCAAGACGGAATACATGCAGAGCACCACCCGCAAGGCAACGCTCGCCGACGCAGACCTGGCCGCCGCGCTGGCCGCGCCGATCCGCGGGCTCGCCTTCATCCCGTCGGCCCAGCTCGACGAGGCGGTGATCCTCGAACGCTTCGGCCAGCCCGCCGAGCGCATCCGCGTGAATGACCACGTGGAGCACCTGCTCTACCCCAGCCGCGGCCTCGACGTGGTGCTCGACAGCAAGGGCCGCGAGCTGCTCCAGTACGTCGCCCCGGCCCGTTTCGACGCCCTGCGCGCGCCGCTCAAGGCGGTCGAGGGCGCCAAACCCTGATCCCACCGTGGCCAGCCAGCACATCGACCGCCGCCGCTGCCTGTCGTGCAACCGCTGGGGCGGCGAACGCCGGCCTGGCGCGGAACCCGACACCGTCGAATACGACGAGGACAACGACCGCGGCCTGTGCCAGGACGGCCCGTGGCACAACACCTCCCGCCGCGGCCCGCGCAACGCCTGCGGCCAGTGGATAAAATGGGTCGCGCTGGAAACCCCGGCAGCCTCCGATCAATCCGACAGCCCCGAGCCACCCGCAGCGCCATGACCCAATCGCCGGAATTCCTCGTCGCCTGCCTGTGCGCCGCCTGGTGCGGCACCTGCCGCGACTACCGCGACGGCTTCCACGCCCTGGCCGAACGCTTTCCCGACGCCCGCTTCCTGTGGCTCGACGTGGAAGACGAAGCTGATCTGCTGGACGACTACGACGTGGAGAACTTCCCCACCGTGCTCATCCAGCGCCAGGACACCGTGCTCTTCTTCGGCACCATGCTGCCCCACCACGACCTGCTCCAGCGCACCGTCGAGAGCTTCCGGTCCCTCTCGCCCGACGAAAGCCAGCGCTACGCCCATTCAGACCCCGAGCGACGCAGCTGGCAGACCGAACGCAACCTCGCCCGCGCCCTCGCCGAACGGGAATCTGCGGCCTAGGGTCAGATCATTCACCATAACAACGACAACGGAGACAAACCCATGGACGACTGCATCTTCTGCCGCATCGTGAAGGGCGAACTGCCCGCCTCGAAGATCCACGAGGACGAGCACACCCTGTCCTTCATGAACATCATGGCGGCCCATCCCGGCCACGCGCTGGTGATCGTCAAACCCCACCGCAAGGACATCTTCGAGCTGGACGACACCCTCTCCGCCGCCGTCTTCCAGGCCACCGCGCGGGTCGCCAAGGCGGTCAAGGCCGTCACCGGCTGCGACGGCGTCACCCTCTTCCAGGCCAACGAAGTGGCCGGCGGCCAGACCGTCTTCCACTTCCACATCCACGTCCTGCCGCGCTTCAACGACGACCACCTGCTGCCCTTCTGGCCCGCCTCGGCACCCAACCGGGACGCCCTCGACGCGATGGCCGCCCGCCTCAGCGCGGCCCTCTGACGCCCGCCTGCCCCCCGCGTTTCGCCCCGGCCCCTTCATGCGGGCCGGGGCGATCCGTAAACCTGCTCATCTGTCCGCCGGATACCTCCCACCACGTCGATGCCCTTCGCCTATCTCAGCCCCGAAGCTCCCTTCGCCATCCTGCTGATGCTCGTGATCGGGGTGCTGATCTTCAAGCCCCTGCAGGCCTGGCGCCGCTCGCTGGTGAACACCGGCGTGTTCTTCCTCACCTGCCTGCTGGGCGATCTGATGGCCGGACTGCTCGACGGCGTCATGCCCAGGGGCATGGTCCACTGGCTGCGCGAGATGGCGGTGTTCGGCGAAGGCCTGGCGGTGATCCGCTACCTGGGCCTCGCCTTCTTCAACGTGGTGATGCCGCGCATGCGCGTGCAGGTGGCCGGCATCCTCGCCGACATCCTGGTCATCATCACCTACGTGCTGTGGGGCTTCCTGCGCCTGTCCATGGGCGGTGTCGAGTTCAGCCACCTGTTCGCCACCTCGGCGGTGCTCACCGCGGTGGTCGCCATCTCGATGCAGGACACCCTGGGCAACCTGCTGGGCGGCCTCGCGCTGCAGATGGACAACTCCCTCGAGATCGGCGACTGGATCGAGATCAACGACATCTCCGGCAAGGTCACCGACATCCAGTGGCGCTACACCGCCATCCTCACCCGCGACGGCGAGCGGGTGGTCATCCCCAACAGCCACCTGATGAAGAACCGCTACTCGGTGATCTGCAACAAGCGCCAGGGGGTGCCGCTGCAGCGCCGGATCGTCGGCTTCAACGTCGATCTGTCGGTGGCGCCGGCGCGGGTGACCGCGGCCGTGCTCCATGACATCGAGACCGCCCGCATCACCAACGTCAGCCCCGAGCCCGCGCCCCTGTGCCTGCTGATGGATTTCGGCCCCGGCTTCGCCCGTTACCAGCTGCGCTACTGGCTGCTCGACCCGGGCCCCGACGAGGCCACCGACTCCGAAGTGCGCCGCCACGTCCTGGCTGCGCTCCAGCGCGAGGGCATCCGCCTCGCGGTGGCCGACCAGACCATCCACCTGGTCGAGGAGAACAAGGCCCACCGGGAGGAAGTCCGCGCCCGCGAGCTCGAACGCCGGGTCCGCGCGATCTCGGGTATCGACCTCTTCGCCCGCTTCTCCGACGACGAAAAGCTCGAACTCGCCCACCGCCTGATCGCCGCGCCCTTTGCCAAGGGCGACACCCTGTTCCGCCAGGGCGCCATTGCCCACTGGCTGTACATCATCGCCAGCGGCGAGGCCGAAGCCTGGTGGCAGCCACCCG
>JAKLLO010000103.1 GCA_023150095.1 Zoogloea sp.
CCGCGTTCGAAGTCGGTGTGGATCACGCCGGCGGCCTGGGGCGCGGTGTCGCCCACGTGGATGGTCCAGGCGCGCACTTCCTTGACGCCGGCGGTGAAGTAGGTCTGCAGGCCCAGCAGCTGGTAGCCGGCGCGGATCAGGCGGTTGAGGCCCGGCTCTTCGAGGCCCAGGTCGGCCAGGAAGGCCATCTTGTCCTCGTCGTCGAGGTCGGCCAGTTCGGCTTCGATCTTGGCGCACAGGGCGACGACCGGGGCGCCTTCCTTGGCGGCGTGCTCGCGCAGGCGGTCGAGGTAGGGGTTGTTCTCGAAGCCGTCTTCGGTGACGTTGCCCACGTACATGGCGGGCTTGAGGGTCATCAGGCACAGGGGCTTGAGGATCGCCTTCTCGTCGTCGGAGAGCTTGAGGGTGCGTGCCGGGAGGCCTTCGTTGAGGTGGGGCAGGAGCTTCTCGAGCAGGGCGACGAGCTTCTGGGCGTCCTTGTCGCCGGCGCGGGCCTTCTTGTTCTCGCGGTGGATGGCCTTCTCGACGGCGGCCATGTCGGCGAGGGCGAGTTCGGTGACGATGGTCTCGATGTCGGCCAGCGGGTCGACCTTGCCATTCACGTGGATCACGTTTTCGTCTTCGAAACAGCGCACCACATTGACGATGGCGTCGGTCTCCCGGATGTTGGCGAGGAACTGGTTGCCGAGGCCTTCGCCCTTGGAGGCGCCGGCGACGAGGCCGGCGATGTCGACGAATTCGACGATGGCCGGCTGGATCTTTTGCGGCTTGACGATTTCGGACAGGGCGTCGAGGCGCGGATCGGGCACTTCAACGATGCCGACGTTGGGCTCGATGGTGCAGAACGGGTAGTTCTCGGCGGCGATGCCGGCCTTGGTGAGGGCATTGAAGAGGGTCGATTTGCCGACGTTGGGCAGGCCGACGATGCCGCATTGGAGAGCCATGGAATTCCTTTGATGTTCAGAGGCTTCCGGCAAGCGTGCCGGAAAACCCGCTATTGTAAAGCGGCTTTCGGTTCATCCAAAGGGGGCTGGCGAATTGCGCGGCCCCGACGCCGTGTCAGGCGGGCAGGGCGAGGGCGGCGCGGAGCGCCTGGGGCGGCTCGTCGTGCCAGATGGCCGGCGCCTGCCAGCGGGCGAGCCAGCCGAGGACGGCTTCGGCAGGCATGGGGTGGGCGATGCCGTAGCCCTGGGCGAAATCGCAGCCGATGGCGAGCAGCGGGCGGCCATGCTCGATCGTCTCCAGGCCTTCGGCAATCACGCTGCGACCGAAGCTGCTGGCGAGGGCGGTGACGCCCTTCACGATGGCCAGATCCTCGGGGTCGTCGAGGATGTCGCGGACGAAGGAGCGGTCGACCTTCAGCGTTTGGGCGGGGAGGCGCCGGAAGTAGGTGAGCGAGGCATAGCCGGTGCCGAAGTCGTCGAGGGCGAAGCGGGCGCCGAGGGTGGCGATGGTGCGCATGATGCGGGCGACGTTCTCGACGTCGTCCATCGCGGTGGTTTCGAGGATTTCGATTTCCAGCCGCTCGGGCGGGATGGTGGGGTGACGGTCGAAGAGGTCGGCGAGTTTTTCGGTGAAGCCGGCTTCGGCGAGGTGATCACCCGAGATATTGACGCTGACCGGCAGGTGCATGCCTTGGGCGGCCCACTGGCTCATCTGCGCCATGGCTTCGGTGAGCACCCATTGCCCCAGGCGGTTGGCCACCGGCAGCGCTTCGATGTGGGGCAGGAAGCTGCCGGGCAGGCGCAGCCCGTCGGTGGGGTGACGCCAGCGCAGCAGCGCTTCGAAACCGACTACGGTGCCGAGCCGCATGTTGACCTTGGGCTGGTAGTAGAGCTGGAACTCGCCCCGGTCAAGCCCGTGCTCGACATCTGCGACGATCTGCTGGAGGTTCTGGGTGCGCTTTTCGAGTTCGGTGTCGAACAGGGTGATGCGGTTGCGGCCGGACTGCTTGGCGGTGAGCATGGCCTGGTCGGCCCGGCGCAGCAGGAGGTCGGGATCTTCGCCATCCACCGGGCAGATGGCAACGCCGATGCTGGCCGAGACGCGCAGCTCGGCGTGGTTGTCGACGCTGATCGGGGTGGCGATGGCCTTGAGCAGGCGGTCGATGGTGACCGGAATCTCGTTCCGATCGTGGATGTCGCCGATGAGCACCACGAACTCGTCGCCGCCCAGCCGGGCTACGGTGTCGGTGGCGCGCACGCATTCGGCGAGGCGGCTGGCGAGGCGGGAGAGCACGATGTCCCCGGTGGAGTGGCCCCAGGTGTCGTTGATGAGCTTGAAGCCGTCGAGATCGAGGTAGCACACGGCCACCAGGCTGTCCTCGCGGGCGGCGCGCACCACGGCCAGGCGCAGCCGGTCGGTGAGCAGGGCGCGGTTGGGGAGGCCGGTGAGCACGTCGTGGTAGGCCAGGTGGCGGATCTGGTCGGCGGTGCGGATTTCGTCGGTCACGTCGCGCAGGATGGCGTAGTAGCCGTCGTAGGAGCCGTCGGCCAGGTTGGTGGCCTGCTGGACGCAGATCTCGACCCAGCGCTCGGTGCCGGTCTGGTGGTCGTGGCGGCGGAAGCGATGAACACCGTGCCCGTTGCCTTCGACGAGCAGGCGCCGCAGCTGGAGCATGGTTTCGGTGCCGACGGTGTCGGCGGCGGGCGTGCCGACGAGGGCGCCGGCGTCCCGGCCGTGGAAGCGGGCGTAATTCTGGTTGGCGAAGATGAAGTTGCCCTCGGCATCCACCGCGGCAAGCATGATCGGACTGCGTTCGGTGACGAGGGCGAGGGTGGCGGCGAGACGCTGCTTCTCCTGGAATCGACCCATGTACACGCGGTAGGACAAGGCGGTGATGTAGGCGGTGATCGCGAGGATCGTGCTGAGTACGACCCAGCGGAGTAGTGGCGGCAGCGGCGGCGCCATGTAAACCCAGCCGTTGATCTCGGAGAGGCTGATGCCCAGCAGGCCGGCCACGCTCATGGCCGCCATGATCATGGCCTGGCGAGGCTTGAACAGCCAGCCTTCGAGGATGATCAAGAGCGGAATCGCGACGAGACCGATGGTGCGCGTGCCGCTGGTGAACAGCGCGCTCGTCATCACGATCGTCCACATGCCCCACAGCAGGATGGTGGCGGCCAGGCGTACCCGCCCGCTGCGCAGGGCGCCCAGCGCGATCAGCGAGACGGTGGGGGTGGCCAGCAGGGAAAGCAGGTGTGGCGTGCCGTAGTCACCCAGGGCAAAGGTGAGCACGATGCGCGCGAGGGAAACCTCCAGCGTGAGCAGCACGATGAAGGACACGGTGCGGCGCGCGTCGGCCGAGTCGAAGGCGGAGGGCAGGGCGGGGCTGAGATTGAGCGCGGACATCTGCGGCGGCCTGGTTCTGGGGGCGTGCCGGCATGGCGAACACCCGATTTTTCCGGGACGTACGAGACGTCCGACACGCATTCAGCGTATCAGGATCAAATATATCAGCAAGACGTTCAACACGAGCGAGGCGGCGGCCAGCACTTTGAGTCCCAGCTGCGGATCGCGTTCGAGCAGCGGCGACTTGCGCGGCACCGCCAGCGGCCGGTGGGCGCCCCGTTCGAGGGCGAGCAAAAACTCCTCGGCGGTCTCGAAGCGGGCCTTGGGCTCGCGGGCGACGGCCTTCAGCAGCACCGCCTCGAGCCAGGCGGGGATGTCGGGCCGGTAGCGGGTGGGCGGCACCGGGTCGCCAAAGCGCGGGTGCTGGAAGGGTTCGATCTCGCCGTACGGGTATTTGCGGGTGAGGAGTTCGTAGAGGGTGACGCCGACGGCGTAAAGGTCGGTCTGCTCGTTGGCGGGCGCAGTTTTGGGGCCGTAGAGCTCCGGCGCCATGTAGCTGGGCGTGCCGGGGTTGTTGATCTCTTCGAACTTCTGGCCGTCGGCCGAGCCGTCCGAGGCGGCGACGCCCAGATCGAGCACGCGCAGCCGGCCTTCGGTGTCGAGGTGCAGGTTGTCGGGCTTGATGTCCCGGTGAATGATGGATAGTCGATGCAGGCTGGCGAGGCCCTTGAGGAAGCGCGTGCCCAGCTCGGCCACTTCGCCCGGCCCAAAATGGTGGCCGCGTTCGAGGCGGGCCTTGAGGGTGGCGCCCTCGTGCCAGCTCATCAGGTAATACAGGTGGCTGCGCTCGGGGTGGGGGATCACCTGGGGAAACCACGCGTCGTTCACCCGCCGGGCGAGCCATTCCTCATGGGCGAGGGCGGCGGCGGCTTCCGCGTCGCTGTGCTCCGGGCGCAGGGTCTTGAGCACGCGGGACTGGCCGCGGGCGTCACGCACACGGTAGAGCAGGGTGGCGACGGATTCATGGAGCAGGGCGTCGACGGTGAGCCCGTCGATGGTCTGGCCGGGCTTGAGGCGCGGCGGCAGCGGCAGGCGGTGCAGGCGGGCGATGTTGTCGCGCAGGCGGTCGGGGGGCAGGGCGTCGATGCGCACCACCACGGCGGTGCAGTTGTCCTGGCTGCCGCCGTCTTCGGCGCCCATCGCCAGGCGGGCGGCGGCGTCCTGGGGGTCGGATTCGGCCTTCAGGATGTCGTGGATCTTGCGCTCGCCCAGCTGGCCCCACACGCCGTCGCTCATCAGCGCGAACACGTCACCGGTTTCGAGATCGCCGTCGGCGTAATCCACCGACACATGGGCGTCGAGGCCGATGGCGCGGGACAGCACGTTGTTGAGCTCCGGGTGCTCCCACACGTGGTCGGTGGTGAGGAGTTCGAACCGTTCGCCGCGCAGGCGGTAGATTCGGGTGTCGCCCACGTGGGCGACGTAATAGCGCCGGCCGCGCAGCACGATGGCCGATAGCGTTGTGGCCATCCCGGCGGTCTCGCGGGTGCGCGCAGCGTGGGCGACCAGCCAGCGGTTGAGGGCGCCCAGCACCGTGTCGAGCGATTTGTTGACGGCCCAGGTTTCGGGCGTCGCGTAGTAGTCGGAGAGCAGCCCGCGGACGGTGTACTCGGCGGCCTCACGCCCGTTGGCATGGCCGCCGACCCCGTCGGCCACCACGGCCAGGATGCCCTTGGCCTCCAGCTCCGGGCCTTCGGGCGTGACGGCGCCGCAGAAATCCTCGTTCCTTGGCCTGGGGCCAGTGAGGGACGAGTAGCCGAGGGAAACGCGAAGGGGCGAGGCGGCGCTCATGGGGGCGTCCGGTCAGGGGTGAATGGGCGGGATACGGCTGCCGGGCCGGCGGTGGTGAGCGTACCGCAATCGGCCCGGCGTCTTTCAGGGTTTCCGCGTCATCCGCGGCGGCGCATCAGATTCGCGCGCCGGTGAGGTGCGGGGCACCCCAGGTGGTGCGCCAGCGGCGCTTGACGGCGGTGAGGCCGATCAGCGCGGCGATGGCCAGCGCGGCGAAGATCAGGAAGCCGGACTGGTAGCTGCCGGTGGCCTGTTTGCTGTAGCCGAGGCTGGAGGCGAGGTAGAAGCCGCCCACGCCGCCAGCCATGCCGACGAGGCCGGTCATTACGCCGATTTCCTTGCGGAAGCGCTGGGGCACCAGCTGGAACACCGCGCCGTTGCCCATCCCGAGCGACAGCATCGCGCAGACGAAGATCGCCAGCGCCTGCCAGGCTTCGGGCAGGCCGATGCTGACGATGGCGAGGAAGATCGCGGCGAGGACGTACATCGCGGTGAGGCTCTTGATGCCGCCGATGCGGTCGGCCACGTTGCCGCCGATGGGGCGCACCAGGCTGCCGGCAAACACGCAGGCGGCGGTGAAGAAGCCGGCCATCTTCGGATCAAGCCCGTATTGGGTGTTGAAGTAGATGGTGAGGGACGAGGCCAGACCGACGAAGCCGCCGAAAGTGACCGAGTAGAAGAACATGAACCACCAGGCATCCTTGTCACGCAGCACGGCGAGGTACTCGGTGAGGGACTTGGCCGGCGGGCATTCCGGGGCGTCCTTGGCCATCACCAGGTAGATCACGAAGACGATGCACAGGGGGATCAGCGCCAGGCCGAAGACATTCACCCAGCCGAATGCGGCGGCGAGGCCCGGGCCGAACAGCGCGGCCAGCGCAGTGCCGGAGTTGCCAGCGCCGGCGATGCCCAGCGCGGTGCCCTGGTGCTCGGGCGGATACCAGCGGGAGGCCAGCGGCAGCGCGACGGCAAAGGCCGCGCCGGCCACGCCGAGGAAGAGGCCCAGCACCAGCACCTCGGTGTAGCTGTGGATGCCGAACTTCCAGGCCACAGCCAGGGCGGCGATCACGATGACCTGGCCGATCGCGCCAGCCTTCTTGGGCTTGAGGTGGTCCACCAGCACGCCCATCACGATGCGCAGCAGGGCGCCGGCGAGCACCGGCGTGGCGACCATCAGGCCCTTCTGGGTGTGGTCGAGGGCCAGATCCTTGGCGATCTGCACGCCCAGGGGGCCGAGCAGCACCCACACCATGAAGGCGAGGTCGAAGTAGAGGAAGGCCGCCAGCAACGTGGGTGTGTGGCCGGCCTTGAGGAATG
The DNA here is from genome assembly GCA_023150095.1 of Zoogloea sp. Lineage (GTDB taxonomy): Bacteria > Pseudomonadota > Gammaproteobacteria > Burkholderiales > Rhodocyclaceae > Zoogloea. The sequence continues at coordinate 6,460 of JAKLLO010000103.1, forward strand.
ATTTGCGATCCATTTTGGGGCTCCTGGTACGAGTTGGGCCTGGCGGTGCTGTACTGGCACTGCCTGGGTCTGATTCAAGGGTTGAAATCGGTAGGGCACGTCGCGGGGGCGGTGGGGGAGACCACCTGGAAGCGGACACCGCCCCCGCGACGTGATCGTCAAAGGCCGTGTGCGGCCCTGAAGTGTTGTCGTGTCATGCGGGCCACGGGTCCTTGTAGCGCTGCCGCGCAAAGAGCAGCCGGTCGTGGAGATCGCGGCGCTGGCGGGCGTCGTCGAGCACCTGACGGCGGACGTGATCCATCCCCACGCGGTTGAGGAACTGCCCGGCAGGCTCGAGGAAGTAGGCTTCCTCCCGGTAGAGCTGGATGAAGGCGCCGCTGTATTCCAGCACCGCGTCGTCGTCCGCCACTTGGCAGACGAGGCGTGCGGTGGCGGTGTCGCCGCCAAGGTAGAGCGCGTAGCCGGAGTCCATGCCGATCACGCCCACGTCCTTGCCGGCCGATTGCGGGCAGTCGTGCCTGCAGGCGGACACGCCCAGCGCCAGCGGGTGGGGGGTCTCCACGTGGGCGAGCAGCTTGCCGAGCTTTGTGCCGACTTCCGTGGTGCGTGCGGTGCCGGCGCAGCGTGGGTCCTGGCCGGAGCAGGTCTGCACGGTGTGCCCGGCCTCCGGGGCGGCCGCGTCGGGGCCCAGACGCGGCCGGGGATCGTCGATGGCCTCGTGGGGCCAGCTGGAGAGGCAGTAGTAATCGAGGGCGGGGCGGCAGGTGGCGCAGCCGTCGGGCGTCTTCCAGGCGAGAAAGCGCTGAGCGTCGGCCGCCGACAGCAGCTTGTGTTCGCGGATTGCCCTGCGCACCTCGCCGTGGGTGTGGTCGGTGCAGCCGCAGAGGGCGCCATCCCGGGGCTCGGCGTGGGCGGCTTCGAGCGGGGCCGGCGCGGGGCGGGTTTCCGTGTCGCCCACGTCGCCCACGTCGCCCAGGTGGGCGTTGCCGAACACCAGGTGGTCGCGCAGCGCGCTCACGTCCTGCCGGTCCTTCAGGAGCTGGAAGTACCAGGCGCCGTCCTTGGTGTCGCCGTAGAGCACCGCGCCCACCAGCTTGTCGTCCTTCAGCACGAGGCGCTTGTAGATGCCCACGCCGGGGTCGTGGAAGACGATATCCTCGGTGCCCTCAGCGCCCGAAAAATCCCCGGCCGAGAACACGTCGATGCCGGTGACCTTGAGCTTGGTGCTGGTCACCGAGCCTTCGTAGCGGCCGATGCCGTGCATCGCCAGGTGGTTGGCGCACACCTTGGCCTGCTCGAAGAGCGGTGCCACCAGCCCGTAGGCGGTGCCCCGGTGGGCGGCGCATTCGCCCACCGCGTAGACGGCCGGGTCGTAGGTCTGCAGGGTGTCGGTGACGACGATGCCGCGGTTGCAGTGGATGCCGGCCTTCTCGGCGAGCTCCACGTTGGGGCGGATGCCGGCGGCGAAGCACACGAGATCGGCGGGGAGGGTGTCGCCATCCTTGAACTTAACCGCGCTGACCCGGCCGGATTCGCCCTTCACCAGCCCGGCGGTCTGGGCCTTCATCCGGAACTTCATGCCCTTGGCCTCCAGCGCGGCCTGCAGCATGCGGCCGGCGGTGCGGTCGAGCTGGCGGTCCATGATCCACGCGGCGTTGTGCAGCACCGTCACCTCCATGCCGCGCAAGGCCAGGCCGTTGGCGGCTTCCAGGCCCAGCAGGCCGGCGCCGATCACCACCGCGTGGCGGTAGCGGGCGGCGGCGTCGATCATGGCGTCGGTGTCCTTGATGTCCCGGTAGGAGATCACGCCGGGCAGGTCGTTGCCCGGGATCGGCGGCATGAAGGGGGTGGAGCCGGTGGCGAGGAGCAGCCGGTCGTAATCCACGGTGATGGGCAGGCCGTCCTTGCCGATGGCGGTGACGGAACGGCGCTTGCGGTCGATCTCGGTGACCCTCGCGCCCAGGTGCAGGTCGATGCCGTTGTCGGCGTACCACTGCAGGTCGTTGAGGATGATGTCCGGGACGGTCATCTCGCCGGCGAGCACCGGGGAGAGCAGGATGCGGTTGTAGTTCGGATGGGGTTCTGCGCCAAACACGGTGATGTCGTACATCTCCGGGGCCAGCTTGCGCAGCTCTTCGAGGGTGCGGACGCCCGCCATCCCGTTGCCGACCATGACCAGTTTGAGTTTGCGCATGATTCCTCCGACGATTGATTCTCCCCGGGCCGGACGCGTGAAGAAGCGCCGGAGCGGGCATAAGCCTTGGGCAGGAGAGATCGTCGTTGATCGCGCGGGAGGGCCGCCGTTGGCCCGTGCGCGGCGCCGCGTCGTGGAGGACGGGCGCGCTGGCACCTGGTGTCAGGTTGCGGGCGGTGCAGCAAAAGCCTTATTGCCGCCGGCCCACATTCGATGGGTTACGAATAGCAGCTATCGTGCCACCAATGAAAAACCCCGCCTGGCGGGGTTTTGGGTGGCGGGGCGGGCAGAAAAGGGGGCCGGAGTCGCACCGCGCTGGTGCGCCTGGCCCCGCGGTGGGGCGTGCGTCAGAAGGCGCTTTTCTTGCGGCGCAGCAGATAGGCGACGAGGCTGCCAAGGATGGCCGCGAAGACGAGGAAGGACCAGTTGGCGATGGTGAGGTGCAGGAAGGTCCAGTCCACCACCGAGCAGTCGCCGGCGCCGCGGAAGATCATCGGCAGCGACGAGGCGAGGGGAAAGCTTTCGAGCATGTATTCGAGCCCGGGCCCGCATTCGGACACCGCCGGCGGGTACCACTGGATCCACGACTGCCGGGCCGCGACGCCGCCGCCGGCGAGGGCCGCCACGGCCAGCAGCGCGGCGTAGCCGTTCTGGCCGCCGCTGCGCGGGTTGTGCAGCCCGGCCACCAGACCGATCACGCCGCACACGGCCAGGGCGTAGCGCTGCATGATGCACATCGGGCAGGGCTCGATCCCCTTCACGTGCTGGAGGTAGAGGCCCGCAGCCAGCAGGCCGGTGCAGACGGCAAAAAGCGACAGGGCGAGAAGGCGGAAGGGGGGGCGGGAAGGCATCGGGATGTCTGGGGTGAATCGGTCCGGCCGCCATTGTAGCCGGCCGGACGCCGCCGGGGGCGGGCGCGGCGCGCGTCCCCGGCCCGATGGGTCAGCCCTTGCGGGCGAGGAACAGGGCGACCCGGGTGCCCGTATCCACCAGCGCGACGCCCTGAAGGGTGTGCAGGGTGGGGTCGTAGATGGCGATGCCCTCGAGGGTCTGGGTGCCGAAGGTGCAGGCGCCGCCCTGGAAGGTGAGGGACATCTGCATCAGCGTGGTGTAGTTTTTTGTGGGGGCGATGCTGCCGATGAAGGCGCAGTCGGGCGAGAACGCCACGCCGCGCATCAGGCCGTCGGCGCGGATGGTGAGCACGGTGGTGCGATCGGTGCCGGCGTAGGCGCCGGTCACGTCGGCCATGCTGATGACTTGGGCCGTGGGCGGCCGGTAGGTTGAGGTGAAGCTGAAGTTGCGGCTGGCGTCCCCATCGTAGGTGGCGCTGCCGTTGTAGTTGCCGGCACCGTCGAGGGTGCCGGAGAGGGTGGTCATGGCGCTGGGGCGCCCTTCCCAGCTGAAGTCCGCCGCGCGCAGGCTGAGGCTGGAGCCCGTCGTGCTGGCACTGCCGATGATCACGCCGCCGGTCGTGGAGGGATCGGAGACGGCGCTGTAGAGCTGGTAGGCGCGGCCGTCTTCGAATACGACGAGGCTCTGGTTGCGGCCGGTGCTGGTGGTGCCAAGCCACAGGCCTACGTTCTGGGCGACGATGGGGGTGGGCGTCAGGGTGGCATCGGCGGTGGTGGTGCTGGATGCCCCGTCACCTCCACCGCCGCCGCCACAGGCGGCAAGGGCAAGGCTGAGGGTTGCGGGCAGGATTTTCGAGAGCTTCATTGCGGCACTTCCAGGAAGATGGACATCCGGAAACGGATCCCCGTTTTGGGTTTTTGTGTCTTCCTACAAAATGCCTTGGCCTGAAAGTGTCTGCCGTGAGCGATTGGGCGTCAGCGGGGGAGTTGGCATTGTTTGACAATGCCGGGCGTGGTTTCCTGGCCCCAAAACACAAAAAGGGGCACGAAGCCCCTTTTGTGTCTGCCGTGCGCGCCCCGGAGGGCCGCTGGTGGTTACTTGCTCTTGATCATCGTGCCGACGCCGTGGTCGGTGAGGATTTCGAGCAGCAGGCAGTGTTCGACCCGGCCGTCGATGATGTGCACGCTCTTCACGCCGTTGCGGGCGGCGTCCAGCGCCGAGGCAATCTTGGGCAGCATGCCGCCGGAGAGGGTGCCGTCCTCGACCAGCGCGTCGATGTCGCGCGGGGTGAGGCCGGTGAGGAGCTTGCCCTGCTTGTCGAGCACGCCCGGGGTGTTGGTGAGGAGCACCAGCTTTTCGGCCTTGAGGATCTCGGCCAGCTTGCCGGCGACCACGTCGGCGTTGATGTTGTAGCTCTGGCCGTCTTCGCCGACGCCGATCGGGGCGATCACCGGGATGAAGTCGCCCTGGTCGAGGAAGGAGATCAGGCTCGGGTCGATCTGGGTGATGTCACCCACTTGGCCGATGTCGATCAGGTCACCCGGGTGATCCTTGTCTTCCATCTTGAGCTTCTGGGCCCGGATGAAGTTGGAATCCTTGCCGGTGAGGCCCACGGCCTTGCCGCCGGCCTGGTTGATGAGGCTGACGATCTCCTTGTTCACCTGGCCGCCCAGCACCATTTCGACGACTTCCATGGTCTCGGCGTCGGTGACGCGCATGCCCTGGACGAACTCGCCCTTCTTGCCGACGCGGGCGAGCATCGTCTCGATCTGCGGGCCACCGCCGTGCACGACCACCGGGTTGAAGCCGACCAGCTTGAGCAGCACCACATCGCGGGCGAAGCATTCTTTCAGGTGCGGATCGGTCATCGCGTTGCCGCCGTACTTGATGACGAGGGTCTTGTCCTGGAAGCGCCGGATGTAGGGCAGGGCTTCGGCGATGATGGCGGCTTTCTGGGCGGGGGACAGGTCGGAAGTGTCGAGATGCTGGCTCATGGTTATCTGCGCGCAGGTTGGTTGCGGGTAGCCGCGATTGTAATGAGGGGACTCGCAAACAAAAAGCGGGAAGATCGCTCTTCCCGCTTTCGAGATTGCAACGGCGTATTGCCGGATCAGTCGATCACGAGGCGCTTGGCCTGGGGCGCGGTCTTCTTCGGGAGGTTGAGTTCAAGCACGCCGTCGGTGAATTTTGCCGAGGCCTTGCCCTCATCCACGTCCTGCCCGAGCTGGAAGCTGCGGGAAACCTGGCCGAAGTAGCGCTCGGTGCGCAGCACCCGTTCGCCTTCCTTGGTTTCCTTTTCCTGCTTGCGCTCGGCGCTGATGGAAACCACCGGGCCATCGATGTGCACGTGGATGTCTTCCTTCTTGATGCCGGGCAGCTCGGCGTGCACCTGGAAAGCGTCATCCACTTCCTTCACATCGACCCGCATCTGGGGGGCTTCGGTGGCGCTGCCGTATTCGACGGGGCGCACGAAGAAACCACGGAAGAAATCGTCCAGAGGGTCACGGCGAGAAACGTTGCTCATTCGTCAGTCTCCTTATTCCGGTTGCGGTCCTGAGGGCGCCTGCCCTCTCTGATACGTATATAGGGTCGTCCCGGAAGCACTTCAAGCCCCGCGTGGGGATAAACTCCGGGGCCCGCAAAAAGGAAGAGGAATCGCCATGGAATCGCACCGGAACGCCACCCCCACCAACATCTGCCCCGCCTGTGGCGCGGCCTTTACCTGCGGGATGAATGCCGGCGAGACGAGCTGCTGGTGCGCGGCTTACCCGCCGATCCTGGCGGTGCCGGAGGACGAACAGACCGGCAGCTGCTACTGCCCGGACTGCCTGAAGAAGCGCATTGAAGCCGCCAAGGCTAGCCCGGCGCGCTGAGGCTGCGGGCGACGAGGTGGATGGCGTCGCGGTTGGTCCATGAGAAGACCTTGCCAGCGGCCTCGGCCCAGGGCAGCCAGCCGGACGCGGTGTGCTCGTCCGGCGCAATGCGGGCGGGCACCATGGCCTGCACGCACAGGCTGAAGACGTGCTCGGTGTTGTGGGTGACGCCGGGCGCGTAGCGCGCACGCCAGCGCTGGAGGATCGGGAAACGGTTGGCGAGCTGCCAGTCGACGAGCGCCTCGGGCGCAGCGTGGATGCCGGTCTCCTCGGCTACTTCGCGCAGCGCGGTGGTGGCCAGGGCTTCGTCGCCCTCGCGGCTGCCGGTGACCGACTGCCACAGGCCGGCGTTGCCGGCGCGCTCCAGCAGCAGCACGTCGAGCTGGGGCGTGTGGATCACCACCAGCACCGAGACCGGCTGCTTGTAGCCCTGGCTCACTCCAGATCCTGCAGCCAGTCCAGCTTTCCGGTGGCGGTGCCGACGAGGGTCCAGAAGGGAATGCTGTCCTCGCGCCAGCTGTCGGCGGCGTCCTGGAAGATCGACAGGGCGGTGGCGAAGTCGGTGGGGCACGCGGCGGCAAAGGTGTCGGCGTGGTCGAGGACGATCACGTAGCCATCGGCAGCCATCCACGACAGGTCGGTCAGGCAGTCGGCGAGGGCGTCCCAGTTGTGGCCGTACCAGTCGGGAAACGCCAACGCCTCGCCCACGGCGGTAAGAAAGGCTTCCTTGGTGGTGACCCGCGAGAGATCGATCCGGTGGATGGGGTACTCGAGGCTTTCGGCGGCTTCCTCGATGGCCAGGTCGGCGGCGTAGGGCATGCGGAAGATCCCGGCCCTTTCGGCCCGGGTGAGCAGTGAATGGAAATGCGGTGCGCTCATGGCCTCACTCCCGGATTCGACGGAAGCTGCGGTAGTGGTCGTCGGAGTAGTAGAACACCGTGGGCGGATTGCCGCCGCTGATGATGCGCCGGGCGCCGCGATCGCGGGAGCCCGGGGTGGTTACGGTGAATTCCCGGTAATAGCCGCGGGCTGCGTCGGGCAGGCGACCTTCGCGGTTCTGGAAGGTGATGCCGTCGCGGCGGTAGGGATAGGGGCCGCCCTGGTGGATCAGGGCCAGCGTCTCCCGGGCTTCCCGCGGCAGCTCGGCGACGGGGATGTTGTCGATCCCGTTGCTGCGCCAGTCGAGAAAGTCGCGGGCATGGGCGCCACCGGCAATCAGCAGCGCGAACAGAAGGGCAAGACGGAACAGGCGGGCAAGCATGACGGAGGGCTCTGCATGAGACGGCTATGCCGCCAGTTTAGCAGCCTGGGCGTCAGCCATGGATGCCGTACTTCTTGAGCAGGTTGTAGTAGTAGGCGGTAAGTGCTGGCAGGCGACTGTTGCCGGGGTCCTGCGCGCGGGCCCGCTCCATCAGCGTACGGGCCTGCTCGGCGAAGCGCTCGTTCCAGCCGCAGTTCTCCACGTGTTTGAGGAGCGCCAGGGTGGCGTTGAACAGCACGTGGGTGTTGCCGGGCATGCGCCGCACGGCGCTCAGCATGAACTGCACGGCGCCGTCGTAGTCGCCGCTCTGGGCCTTGCGGGCGCCTTCGGAGACGAGATCCTTGACCTCGCCGCTGATCTGGCCGGCGAGCTGGTCGCCCAGGTCGGCCTTGCCGACATCCTTGAGCATCGCCTTGGCCTGCTCGACGGCGCGCTCGTCCGGGGCGTTGCGCATGATGTCGAGGACGACCTCGGTGCCGTGGTCTTCGAGCTGGCTGGCAAAGCACGCACGGGCCAGTTCGCCCTTCAGCTTGGGTGACAGGGACTGGGCGGCGCCTTGCTCGCCAAGGAGGGTCTTCAGCGCCTCGCTGGCCCGCTGGGTGTCGCCTTTCTTTACATGGACCAGAGCGCTCGACAGGGCGGAGCAGTGGCGCGTCTTGTCGAGCCCGGCCATGGAGCGTTCCAGGTCGCGGATCGTCGCCTCGGCCTGGGCGGTGTCGCCTTTTCCGAGCTGGGCCTGGAGCAGGCGGACATGGTCTTCCGGATCGCGGAAATCGGAATACTTGCCCTTGCGCACCACCTCGGTGAGGATTTTTTCGGCGCCTTCGTGATCGCCCGTCTCGATGGACAGCTCGCCGAGCCGGCGCAGGCGGCCGATCCGGTGGGGCGACAGCGCGGTGGCGTTGGCCAGGATGCTGCGGGCGGATTCCAGATGGCCGGCGGCCTCGCGGGTGCGGGCGAGCCAGTCGTAGGCGTCCACGAAGAGATCGTTCTCGCTCACCAGCGCCTGGAGCATGTCGGTGGCTTCGGTGAAGCGCTTCTGCATGTACAACGTCTTGGCGAGGCCGAGCCGGGCCCAGGGGACGCTGCGGGTTTCGAGGATGCGTTCGTAGAGATGCTGGGCCATGTCGGCCTGGCCGCTCGCCACGTGGAGTTCGGCCCGCAGGCGCAGGAAATCCAGCGCCCATTGGGGAAACTTGCCTTCGGCCTCGGCGCAGTAGGCGATGGCGTCGGGCACGTTGCCCACCTCGATGAGCTTGTAGGCCGGCATGAAGGCGTCGCGTTTTTCAAGGGCGCGCAGGATGCGATCGTGGAGCGTGTCGGCGGCGAAGGGCTTGAGGATGTAATCGTTGGGGGCCAGTTCGGCAGCGCTCACCACACGTTCGTACTGGCGTTCGCCGGTGACCATGATGAACAGCGTCGCGAGCGGAATGATGGCGTTGTGGCGCAGGTCTTCGAGCAGGTGCTGGCCGTCCTGGCCGTCGCCGATGTGGTACTCGCAGAGGATCAGGTCGAAGC
>JAKLLO010000104.1 GCA_023150095.1 Zoogloea sp.
TGCGCGGGAGCGCCAAGCCATGAGCGACGCCTGGATCGTCCCCGACTGGCCGGCGCCTGCCCGCGTGCGGGCGCTCTCGACCACCCGCGCCGGTGGCGTGAGCGTGGCGCCCTACGACAGCCTCAACCTCGGCACCCATGTCGGCGACGATTCGGCGAGCGTGGCAGCCAACCGGGCCCAGGTCCGGCGCATCGTGCCGTCCGAGCCTGCTTGGCTCAATCAGGTGCATGGCACGGCGGTGGTCGACGCCGCCGCGGTGGATGGCGTGCCGGACGCCGACGCCTCGGTCAGCCGCACGCAGGGCGCCGTGTGCGTGGTGATGACCGCCGACTGCCTGCCGGTGCTGCTGTGCGACCGGGCGGGCACGGTGGTCGGTGCGGCCCACGCCGGCTGGCGCGGCCTGCACGGCGGGGTGATCGAAGCCACGGTTGCGGCCATGCAGGTTGCCCCGGCCGACGTGATCGCCTGGCTCGGCCCGGCCATCGGGCCGACGGCCTTCGAGGTGGGCGACGAGGTGCGGGCGGCTTTTGTGGCCGCCGACGCCATCGCCGACGCGGCCTTTAAGCCGGCCGGCCAGCCTGGAAAGTGGCTCGCCGACATCTATCTGCTGGCTCGTCAGCGGCTGGCGGCGCTGGGCGTCACGGCGGTTTACGGTGGCGATTGCTGCACGGTTTCCGAGTCGCGGCGCTTCTTCTCCTATCGTCGGGATGGCGTCACCGGACGCATGGGCTCGCTCGTCTGGCTTGCCTGAGCCGCCGCCCGCCGTGACTGGCGGTATACTTCCCGGCCCTTTTTGATTCGAATGACCATGACGCCCCTCGCCTGGATTGTCGTAATGAGTTTTGCCGGCGGGCTGCTGAGCGTGGCGGTGGCATCCGTTCTCGCCTTCACGGCCCGACCTACCTGGGTGCCGGTGCTGATCAGCTATGCCATCGGCGCGCTGCTGGGCGCGGCTTTTCTCGAGGTGCTGCCCCACGCCATCGAGGCCGCCGAAAGCCCCGAGAAGGCCGCGATGAACGTGCTGGCCGGGATCATGCTGTTCTTCGTGCTCGAAAAACTGGTGTTGTGGCGCCACTGCCATGACGAAGGCTGTCAGGGGCACGAGCACCACGACCACCATGGTCACGGCGGTGGTCACGACCATGGCCGCAGCGGCCTCCTGATCCTGATCGGCGACACCTTCCACAACTTCGTCGACGGCGTGCTGATCGCCGCGGCGTTCGTCGAGAGCACGCCCCTGGGCATCGTCACCGCGCTGGCGATCATCGCCCACGAGATTCCGCAGGAAGTGGGCGATTTCGTGATCCTGCTGCATTCCGGCTACAGCAAGACCCGCGCGCTGGTGTTCAACCTGCTGTCGAGTCTCGCCACACTGGTGGGCGCCTACGTGGCGCTATCCCACATGCAGGCACTTGTTCCGGTGTTTCTCGCGCTGGCCGCCGCGAGTATGATCTACGTCGCGGTAGCCGATCTCATTCCAGGCCTGCACAAACGAACGGAATTGCGCGCCACCGCACAGCAGGTATTATTGATCGCCGCTGGCATTGCCTCGATCGTCCTGGCTCACCCCCTCGCGGAGAGCGCGCTCGGCTGATCGGCGGCGGCGGGCAGGCGTACCAAACAGCCAGAGAAACAGGGAGAGCGGCGCAAGGCCATAGAAGAAAAAAGTCAGCACCCCACCCACGATGGTGGTCTCCGCTGCGGTAGCAAGCAGCGCGACGTAAAGCCAGGCGATAGCAATAATATACATACCCGAATTCTACTCGGCGCGACGAGGCCGGGGTGAAGTGCGGCTTGGTGCGAACGCACCCCGGCAAGCGGGGTGATCCCACCGGCTGACGATGAGTCGGGCGCGCGTCCGACGACACAACGAGGAGAGCTGGATGTCTGTTACACCCGAGCAGTCTGCCGAAGCGCTGCAAGGCATGTTCAAGTTCGGCCAGTCGATGGCCGCCAACTTTTTCGATTTCCTCACCAAGCAGGGTGCCGCGTTCCAGCAGGTTGCGCCCGCCCAGGCGCCGCAGCTGCCGCTGCCCGAGGCCGAGGAGCTCGCCCGGCTCCAGAAGGAGCTCGCCGAGTCCCACGCCCGCCTGTGGGCTCACATGTCCCAGGTCAAGCCGGGTGAGTCCGCCGAGCCGCTGGTCAAGCCGCCCGCCGGCGACCGCCGCTTCAACGCGCCCGAGTGGTCGTCCAGCCCGGTCTACGATTACATCCGCCAGGCCTACCTGCTGAATGCCGACTACCTCGCCAAGGTGGCCGACGCGCTGCCGGTGGCCGACGGCCGCACCAAGGCCCGGATGCAGTACCTCACCCGTCAGTACATCGACGCGATGGCCCCGTCCAACTTCGCGGCCACCAACCCCGAATTCATCCAGTCGGCGCTCGAGACCAAGGGTGAGAGCATCACCCAGGGCATCAAGAACCTGATCGGCGACATGGAAAAGGGCCGCATCTCGATGACCGACGACTCGGCCTTCGAGATCGGCCGCAACCTGGCCACCACGCCGGGTTCGGTGATCTACGAAAACGAGCTGATTCAGCTCATCCAGTACGCGCCCCTGACCGAACAGGTCTACAAGACGCCGCTGCTGATCGTGCCGCCGTGCATCAACAAGTTCTACATCATGGATCTGCAGCCGGCCAACTCGCTGGTGCGCTTCATCGTTGAGCAGGGCTTCACGGTGTTCCTGGTGTCCTGGAAGAACACCAAGGAATCCGAAGCTCACTTCGGCTGGGACGACTACCTCGAGAAGGGCCCGATCACCGCGCTGCAGGTGGTGCGCGACGTCACCAAGGTCGCCAAGCCCAACGTGCTCGGCTTCTGCGTCGGCGGCACCATCCTGTCGTCGTCGCTGGCGGTGCTGCGCGGCAAGGGTGAAGACCCGGCCGAGAGCCTCACATTGATGACCACCCTGCTCGACTTCGCCGACGCCGGCGAGATCGGCTGCCTGGTGGACGAAGCCTCGGTGGCCGCCCGCGAAGCCTCGATCGGCCGCGGTGGCGTGTTCTCCGGCCGCGAGCTGGCCCAGGTGTTCTCCAGCCTCCGCGCCAACGACCTGATCTGGCAGTACGTGGTCGGCAACTACCTCAAGGGCAAGACGCCCGAGGCTTTCGACCTGCTGTACTGGAACTCCGACAGCACCAACCTCTCCGGCCCGTTCATCGCCTGGTACCTGCGCAACATGTACCTCGAGAACAACCTGCGCGTGCCGGGCAAGCTCGAGATGCTGGGCGTCAAGGTGGACATGGGCAAGGTCGATCTGCCGGCCTACCTGCTGGCCACCCGCGAAGACCATATCGTGCCCTGGACCAGCGCCTACCTGGTGCGCCAGATCCTCGGCGGCGAGACCACCTTCGTGCTGGGCGCCAGCGGCCACATCGCCGGCGCCATCAACCCGGCCTCGAAGAACCGCCGCAGCTACTGGACCAGCGATTCCACCGCCTCGGTGCCCGAAGAATGGCTCGAAACCGCCGTCGAACAGAAGGGCAGCTGGTGGCTGCACTGGGCTGAATGGCTCAAGCAGCGCAGCGGCGAGCAGATCGCCGCCCGCAACAAGCCGGGCAACGCGAAATACAAGGTGATCGAGGCCGCGCCCGGACGTTACGTCAAGGAAACCGTCTGATCACACTGCAGCACACCCCCGGGGCTTGATCCCCGGGGGAGAAAATCAAAAAAAGGTCGGCAGCGAGAGGAAGAAGGGGGGCGCTGCCGATTTCAGCTTACCCCCGCACTCACACTTTGAGGGAGAGAGACATGGCACGTGTAGCACTCGTAACCGGTGGTATGGGCGGTCTGGGCGAATCGATCTGCATCAAGCTGGCAGCGCTCGGATACAAGGTCGTCACCACCCACTCGCCGGGTAACGCCAAGGCGGCCGAATGGCTGCAGACGATGAACAACATGGGCTACGGCTTCAAGGCCTACCCCTGCGATGTCGCCGATTTCGACTCGTGCAAGGCCTGCGTCGAGCAGATCACCGCCGACATCGGCCCCGTGGATGTGCTGGTCAACAACGCCGGCATCACCCGCGACATGACCTTCAAGCGCATGACCAAGGCCGACTGGGATGCCGTCATCCACACCAACCTCGACAGCGTCTTCAACATGACCAAGCAGGTCATGGACGGCATGGTCGAGCGCAAGTGGGGGCGCGTCATCAACGTCTCCTCGCTCAACGGCATCAAGGGCGCTTTCGGTCAGACCAACTACGCTGCGGCCAAGGCCGGCATGCATGGTTTCACCAAGTCCCTGGCCCTCGAAACCGCCAAGTCCGGCGTGACCGTCAACACCATCTCCCCGGGTTACATCGGTACCAAGATGGTTCTGGCGATCCCGCAGGAAGTCCTCGAAACCAAGATCCTGCCCCAGATCCCGATGAGCCGTCTCGGCAAGCCGGAAGAAATCGCGGGGCTGATTGCCTATCTCGCCTCTGATGAAGCGGCATTCGTGACCGGTGCCAACATCTCTATCAACGGCGGGCAGCATATGTTCTAATAAGCTTTTCGCACCGCAACAAAAGAAGGAAAGTAAAAATGTCTCAACGCATCGCCCTTGTAACTGGTGCCGTCGGTGGCCTTGGCACCGCTATCTGTAAATCCCTTGCCGCTGCGGGCGTCCGCGTGGTCGGGAATTTCTTCCCTGGCGATCCCGCCAAGGACGCCTGGGTTGAAGCTCGCAAGGCGGAAGGCCTCGATATCCCGCTGTACGGTTTCGACGTCTCCGACTACGAGCAGTGCAAGGCGGCCGTTGAGGCGATCACCAACGAAGTCGGCCCGATCGACATCCTGGTGAACAACGCCGGCATCACCCGCGACAAGTTCTTCCCGAAGATGGAAAAGGGCCAGTGGGATGCGGTCATCGCGACCAACCTCACCAGCCTGTTCAACGTGACCCACACCATTTCCCCGAAGATGGCGGAACGTGGCTGGGGCCGCATCATCAACATCTCCTCGGTGAACGGCGTCAAGGGTCAGGCTGGTCAGACCAACTACTCCGCCGCCAAGGCCGGTGTGATCGGTTTCTCCAAGGCGCTGGCTGCCGAGCTGGCCACCAAGGGCGTGACCGTCAACGCCATCGCCCCGGGCTACATCGGCACCGACATGGTCATGGCGATCAAGGAAGAAATCCGTCAGGGCATCATCGACACCGTGCCGGTCAAGCGTCTTGGCAAGCCGGAAGAAATCGGCGCTGCCGTGGTCTACCTGGCTTCCGAGCTGGCTGGCTACGTCACCGGTGCCACCCTGAACGTGAATGGCGGCCTGTACTACCAGTAATCGGCTGCAACAAGCGTCACGAGGCCCCGCCGTATGGCGGGGCTTTTTTTTGCGCACCGCAGTATAATCTCCGGAGGCGAGTCTATCGCCGCCGAGGAGAAAACACAGATGGCCGATCAGATTCGCCTGATAAAAAAGTACCCAAACCGCCGCCTTTACGACACGCAAACCAGTTCCTACATCACGCTCGCAGACGTGAAGGAACTCGTTCTTGACCATGGCATCTTCCAGGTCGTCGACGCCAAGACTGGCGAAGACCTGACCCGCAACATCCTCCTGCAGATCATCCTCGAAGAGGAAGCGGGCGGGGCCCCGATGTTCACCAGCGACCTGCTGTCCCAGATGATCCGCTTCTATGGCAACGCCATGCAGGGGATGATGGGCAAGTACCTGGAAAACAACATCAAGGCCTTCACCGACATGCAGGCCAAGCTTCAGGATCAGGTCCGCTCCGTGTATGGCGAAAACGCCACCGTGAGCCAGGATCTGTGGGCGCAGTTCCTGAACTTCCAGGGGCCGGCCATGCAAAGCATGATGGGCGCCTACATGGAGCAATCCAAGAAGATGTACGCCCAGATGCAGGAGCAGCTCGACAGCCAGACGCGCAACCTGTTCTCCGGCTTCCAGTTTCCCACCTTCGGTGCGCCGGGTTTCAACCCCGAGAAGGGTGAGGCGCCGGAGTCCGGCGGTGATCCCAGCGACGCCACCAAGAAGTGATGTCCCGGGCCGCGCACTCGTCGCGGCCCTTGTGTTTTATCCACCGGTTTTTCCTGACGCATGACCCAATCCAGCAAGCAGGGCGCCGCCCCGAAAGTCGGCTTCGTTTCCCTTGGCTGCCCCAAGGCCCTGGTCGATTCCGAACACATCCTCACCCGTCTGCGGGCCGAGGGCTACGAGATCTCGCCGTCGTATGAAGGCTCCGATCTGGTGGTAATCAACACCTGCGGCTTCATCGACGCAGCGGTGGAGGAATCCCTCGACGCCATCGGCGAAGCCCTCAACGAGAACGGCAAGGTGATCGTCACCGGCTGCCTCGGTGCCAAGGAAGACGTGGTGATGGCGGCCCACCCGCAAGTGCTGGCCGTGACCGGCCCCCACGCCACCGAGCAGGTCATGCAGGAGGTGCACAAGCACCTGCCCAAGCCCCACGATCCGTTCATCGATCTGCTGCCGCCCCAGGGCGTCAAGCTCACGCCCAATCACTACGCCTACCTCAAGATTTCCGAAGGCTGCAACCACCGCTGCACCTTCTGCATCATCCCGTCGCTGCGTGGCGATCTCGTCAGCCGCCCGATCGGCGACGTGATGCGCGAGGCCGAAAACCTCGTCAATGCCGGCGTGAAGGAGCTGCTGGTCGTCTCTCAGGATACGTCCGCCTACGGCGTCGACGTGAAGTACCGCACCGGCTTCTGGGGTGGCAAGCCCGTGCGCACCAAGCTCTACGACCTGTGCAACGCCCTGGGCGACCTGGGCGTGTGGGTGCGCCTGCACTACGTGTACCCGTACCCCAGCGTGGACGACATCATCCCGCTGATGGCCGAGGGCAAGATCCTGCCCTACCTCGACGTGCCCTTCCAGCACGCCAGCCCGCGCATCCTCAAGGCCATGAAGCGTCCGGCCAGCACCGAGAACAACCTCGAGCGCATCCGCCGCTGGCGCGAGATCTGCCCGGATCTCACCATCCGCTCCACCTTCATCACCGGCTTCCCTGGCGAGACCGATGCCGATTTCGAAGAGCTGCTGCAGTTTCTCGAAGAAGCCAAGCTCGACCGCGTGGGCGCTTTCGCCTACTCGCCGGTCGAAGGCGCCGCTGCCAACGAGCTGGCCGATCCGGTGCCGGATGAAGTCCGCGAAGAGCGCCGCATCCAGCTGATGGAGTTCCAGGAAGACATCTCCACCGAGCGCCTCGAGCGCTTCATCGGCCGCGAGATGACCGTGCTGGTGGATGAGATCGACGAGGAGGGCGCCCTGGCCCGTTCGCCGGGCGACGCCCCGGATATCGACGGCCTGGTGATCATCCCGGCGGGCGAGAACCTCGAGCCCGGCGAATTCGCCCGCGTCCGCATCACCGACTGCGACGTCCATGACCTGTACGCCGAGCCGATCTGACGCAAGCATCGATCCTCACAGGGGCGACTTCGCTCGCCCTCAGGCAGCCAGCACAACGCCTGTACGGGATCCGCACGCAGATGGGCGGCTGAAGCCGCCCCTACGGCGCGAACCGTCATCACGCCCCCCCGCCCTTCGTAGGGGCGACTTCAGTCGCCCGCGGACGGCCAGTCCTGCGCTTATGCCGGATCAACGCGCGGATGGGCGACTGAAGTCGCCCCTACGGTTGTTCGGGAGAGGTTGGCGGGCAGGGCTTCGACAGCCGGTGCGATGCCCATGAAACGCACTCCTCGCATCGGCATTGCCCTCGGCAGTGGCTCGGCCCGGGGCTGGGCGCATATCGGTGTGCTGCGGGCGCTGGCGCGGGAGGGTATCGAACCGCAGATCATCGCGGGTTGTTCCATCGGCGCCTTCGTCGGTGCGGTGGCCGCGGCGGACGATCTCGAAAAGCTCGGCGCCTGGGTCGAGACCCTCGGCTGGCAGGATGTCGTCGGCCTGATGGACATGGGCCTGCGCGGTGGCCTCATCAAGGGCGACCGCCTGATCACCTTCTTCGAGCGCAATTTCGTCGACCGGGATTTCATCTCCCTCAGCCACAGCTTCGGCTGCGTCGCCACCGATCTGCAGAGCGGCCACGAAGTCTGGCTGCGGGAAGGCAGCGTCTCCGCCGCCGTGCGTGCTTCCATCGCGCTGCCCGGCCTGCTCACGCCGTCGTGGCAGGATGGTCGGCTGCTGGTGGATGGCGGCCTCGTCAATCCGGTGCCGGTGTCGCTGGCCCGGGCGATGGGGGCCGACATCGTCATCGCCGTGGATCTCAACTCCGACGTGGTCGGTGCCGCCTGGCGCAACCGCCCCGAACCCGAACGCAACACCGAAAACGGCTCCGGCGGCTGGTCGAAGCGCCTGCTGTCGCGCTTCGGGCGCAACAACGCCCCGCCCACCGACGAGCCCGAGGACGAGCCGGAAGGCACGCCCTCCATGCTCACTGTGATGCAGAGCAGCATCTCCATCATGTCGGTGCGCATCGCCCGCAGCCGCCTGGCCGGCGAGCCGGCCGACGTGCTCATCTCCCCGCGCCTTGCCCAGCTTGGCCTGATGGACTATCACCGGGGGTGTGAGGCGATCGCCGAAGGCGAAGCCGCCGTCGAGCTGGCCCTGCCGTCCATCCGCCGCGCCCTCGGGCGCTGAAATCCGTCCTGCGCCGGGAGGCGACCCATGACAGCCCTGATCGAAACCCTGCGTGCGATCGTCGGCGAGCGCCACTGCCTCGTCGCCGATGCCGACAAGGCGCCTTATCTCACCGACTGGCGCGGCCGCTACACCGGCACTGCGTCAGCCGTCGTCCTGCCTGCCGATACGGCCGAGGTGTCCGCCGTGGTGCGCGCCTGCGCCGACGCCGGCTGCGCCATCGTGCCCCAGGGCGGCAACACCGGCCTGTGCGGCGGCGCCACGCCGCTCGCCGGGAGTGCCGCGGTGGTGGTCAATCTGTCGCGGCTGCGCCGGGTGCGGCGGGTCGATCCCGCCAACAACGCCATCGTCGTCGAGGCCGGTGTCACCCTCGCGGCGGTGCAGGCCGCGGCGGAAGAGGCTGACCGGCTGTTTCCGCTCTCCCTGGCCAGCGAAGGTAGCTGTGAAGTGGGTGGATTCATCTCCACCAACGCCGGTGGCGTGCAGGTGCTGCGTTACGGCAACGCCCGCGAGCTGGTGCTGGGGCTGGAGGTGGTGCTGCCCGACGGGCAGGTCTGGGATGGACTGCGGGCGCTGCGCAAGGACAACACCGGCTACGACCTCAAGCAGCTCTTCATCGGCGCCGAAGGCACCCTGGGCATCGTCACCGCGGCCAGCCTCAAGCTCTTTCCGCGCCTGCGGGCGTCGGCTACCGCCTGGCTGGCGATCGCCGATCCGGCGGCCGCAGTCGATCTGCTTGGCCGCCTGCGCGCGGTGGCGGGCGATCGCGTCACCGCGTTCGAGCTGGTCGGCCGGCAGGCGCTGGATCTCGTGCTCCAGCACATCCCCGGCGCCCGCGATCCGCTCGCGGCTCCGCATCCCTGGTATGTGCTCGTCGAACTGAGCGACACCCGCAGCGACGCGGGCCTGGAGGCGCTGCTCGAACAGGAGGTGGGGCAGGGCGTAGAGGCGGGCGTGATCCTCGACGGCACGATCGCCACCAGCGCAGCCCAGGCCGCGGCTCTGTGGGCCCTGCGCGAGAACATCTCCGAAGCCCAGAAGCGCGAAGGCGTCAGCATCAAGCACGACATTTCGGTGCCGGTCAGCGCCGTCCCGCAGTTCATCGCTCTTGCCGGCGAGCGCCTCGAAGCAGCGTATCCGGGCCTGCGCATCGTGTGCTTCGGTCATCTGGGCGACGGCAACCTGCACTACAACCAGTCCCGGCCGGTGAAGGGCGAAAACAGCGCCTTCATCGAGCGCACCGCCGAGGTCAATCGGATCGTCCACGATCTGGTGGCCGAGCTGGGCGGGTCGATC
The DNA here is from genome assembly GCA_023150095.1 of Zoogloea sp. Taxonomy (GTDB): domain Bacteria; phylum Pseudomonadota; class Gammaproteobacteria; order Burkholderiales; family Rhodocyclaceae; genus Zoogloea. The sequence goes on from JAKLLO010000104.1 coordinate 9,868, forward strand.
TCGGCCGAGCACGGCATCGGCCAGCTCAAGCGCGATATTCTCGTGTCCTACAAGCCTGCCATCGAGCTTGAGATGATGAAGATCCTCAAGCGGGCCTTCGATCCGGACGGACGGATGAATCCCGGAAAAGTGCTCTGACGTGACACACCGCACAGGCGTTTCGTGAGCGATATCTCATTGATATTTCTAGGCTCGAAATGGGTCTTGGTGTATTTGTCGGAATTTTTGACACATCCGCCAAAGTGTTGCCGGCAACTTTTTTAAGTTGATGAATTTAAAAAAAATTAGCTGGCTGGCACGTAAGATGCTTATTTTTCGATTGGAAACAGATTTTGGTGTGGCGCCAGTACGTCGCGCGTCCAAGGTGCGGCCAGCCCCAGCAATCTGAACCTAAGGTTCATTACAAGGAGATTCAACTCATGAAGAAATCGGCTCTGCTCGCCGCCGTTGCGCTGGGCACTCTCAGCGCTGGCGCCAATGCCGCGGTGTACTCCACCACCTTTGAAAGCCTCAACGGCAACTTCCTCATCAGCAACTTCGGCACCGACATGCCGGGCGCTACCCCCACGATCCCGGATGCGGATCACTCTTTCAACGTGTCGCTGACCAACGTCAACGGCAAGGTCACCATTGAAGTCCCGGTGGCTGGCATCTACGACATCTACGCCAAGGCTGGCTCCAGCTCCGTCATCGATTTTGACGGTGTGGTCGGCCCCGACCTCGGCGTGGCCTACGCTGCGAACACCAAGATCGGCACTGGCCCGCTCGCCGTCACTGGCGTCAGCACCAGCCTGCTCGAGTTCAACTTCAACGGCACCAACGCCACCACGCTCAAGCTGGACGGCGTGAGCCAGGCCATCCCCTACACCACCGGCAGCCTCACCGTGACCGGTGCCGCCGCCACTTCGCTGTTCGGCACGCTGCTGGGCCTGGGTGGCTTCCTGGGTGGCGCCGTCTCCGGCACCGTCGATATCCTTTATCAGGTCTACCAAGACCGTATCGACTTTGCCATCGACGAAACCAACCTGGTTGGCGGCAGCTTCGAAAACGCCCTGCTCATGCTGGACAACATGCCTGCCGGCACCATCCCGGGCAAGGGCGCTGGTAACCGTAACGGCATCATCGATGGCACCTTCGCCACCAACGGCGTGCTGTACGCCGTGCCGGAACCCGCCTCCATGGCCCTGCTGGGCCTCGGCATGGCCGGCCTGGCTGCCGTGCGCCGCCGCAAGTAAGTCGCTCTCTCGCACGGGTTAGCCCGGTGCGTTGTGCGTGATCAAACGGCAACCGTCAGGTTGCCGTTTGTGCTTTCTGCAGGTCCGTGGACGTGCTGAAGATGGTTCTTTTCAATAAAATGAAGAAAAGGGTTTACAACCATCGGGTGCATGTCTATAATGCGCTTCTCGTTGCACGGGGGTATAGCTCAGCTGGGAGAGCGCTTGCATGGCATGCAAGAGGTCAGCGGTTCGATCCCGCTTACCTCCACCAAACGACTTGCAGTAAATAGGGTCCCCATCGTCTAGAGGCCTAGGACACCGCCCTTTCACGGCGATAACCGGGGTTCGAATCCCCGTGGGGACGCCAGGATCAAGAGTCCTGCAGCAATGCAGGCAGTTGCAGCCAAGACCGGGTTGTAACGGCAGTCAAAGTGCGGAGTGGTAGTTCAGTCGGTTAGAATACCGGCCTGTCACGCCGGGGGTCGCGGGTTCGAGTCCCGTCCACTCCGCCAAAAACAGATGCATGAGGCGCTCAAGCGTTTTGTGTTGCTGTAATAGCAGTCCCCATCGTCTAGAGGCCTAGGACACCGCCCTTTCACGGCGATAACCGGGGTTCGAATCCCCGTGGGGACGCCACTTTCGCCAGGAGTGGTCAAGCTAGTAGTTGTTGTGTTGTGGGGGTATAGCTCAGCTGGGAGAGCGCTTGCATGGCATGCAAGAGGTCAGCGGTTCGATCCCGCTTACCTCCACCAAACAACGCTGCACCAAATAAGGTCCCCATCGTCTAGAGGCCTAGGACACCGCCCTTTCACGGCGATAACCGGGGTTCGAATCCCCGTGGGGACGCCACGAACAATAGCCCTGCTTCATTGCAGGCAGTTGCAGCCAAGCCCGGCTGTAGCGGCAGTCAAAGCGCGGAGTGGTAGTTCAGTCGGTTAGAATACCGGCCTGTCACGCCGGGGGTCGCGGGTTCGAGTCCCGTCCACTCCGCCAGTCATCAAAAGCGCCTCGCAGATTCTGCGGGGCGCTTTTTTTTGTCTTTGCGCCGCTGGGGTGTTTGGCTGGCGGCGCTTCTTGTCTGTTTCTCCTGCCCCTGGGTTGAGCGATCGGCTGCAAGGCCTGTTGCCCGTTGGTGTTGATGGGGCTTCGGGGTGCGGGCTGCTCATGCGTCCGTGTGGGTGCGCTGACCGACCAAACCTTTTGTCATTCAATGATGCTTAAAGGGTAGTCGATCAGGTAATGCATTGCGTGTATTTCCATTCCGGGTGTGCCGTTTTCACCTTCTTTTGGTGCCTGGTTGAATGGGGCGCGATGCCGCGGCAGTGACGGGATCGGGGTGTTCTGAGGGTGCTAAAGTGTCGGAAAATTTTACACATTGTGTAAAATAGTTATAAATCATATTTTAATCCTATGATTTATCGACATTTTGGTTTTGGCCTGTTTATTGCTTTGTTCTTTCAGGAGACAGAATTTTGCAATCCGATGACAGCGCCAACAAAACCAGGTTGTGTCTGGCGTTGTTTTGGCGTTGTCGTGTGAAATTACCTGTCAGTCGAGCGCAAGCTTCGTAAAATAATGAAATATGTTAGCCGGGTTGCATCTTGTATGCTTCCCGCTGCTGAAGTCGATGCGCTGGTTTGGTGCTCGGCGTTCCCTGGTGTGTGCAATCAAGATCGCGTGGGTGCCTTGCGCCCTGCGACAAGAGGCTGATCCGAATGTTATCGATGTCGCTGTTCCTGCTGGGCCTGCTTGTGTCCGCTGTTGCGGTCTACTACAGCATCCAGGCGTCCCACCGCTTCGGGGTTGTCGATCAGCCGGGTGGGCACAAGGCTCACGATACCGTCACGCCCTTTGTTGGTGGCGTCGGCATCCTCGTTGCCAATCTCACTGCTGCCTATGTGGTCAGCCAGTTCTTCCCGGCGTTTGGCGATCGCATCTACGTGCTGGTGGCAGGGCTGGTCGTCCTGTTTGCAACCGGTTTTGCGGACGACATCCTGCAGCTCAACTACAAGATCCGTTTTGCCGTCCAGGCTGGTCTCGGCGTCATGATGGTGGTGCTGGGCGGGGTCGAGATCTCCGATCTGGGGCGTCTGGTGTCGGGCGACGTTCTCAGCCTGGGGTATCTTGCCTTGCCGATCACCCTGCTGGCCACCATCGGTGCCATCAACGCCCTCAACATGATCGACGGCATCGACGGGCTTTCGGGGTCGCTCTCCATCGTCAGCCTCGGCCTGATCGCCCTTGCCGTCTATCTGGCCGGTGATCCTGCCTACTTCTCCCTGATCGTCATCGTCGCAGGCGGTGTGGCGGGCTTTCTGCTGTTCAACCTGCGCTACCTGGGCTGGCGTCGCGCCCGGTGCTTCATGGGCGACAACGGCAGCATGCAGCTCGGTTTCCTGTTTGCGTGGCTGCTCTCCGATCTCTCTCAGGCCAATGCAAGCGTCCGCGCATTCACGCCGATCACCACGCTCTGGCTGTTTGCGGTGCCGCTCATCGATACCCTGTGCGTGATGCTGCGCCGGATGTGGATGGGGCGCTCCCCCTTCCATGCGGATCGCAACCACCTGCACCACCTTTTCCTGCGGGCGGGGTTCCGTGTCCAGGATGCCGTGCTGGTGCTGGCGCTGATGCAGCTCTGCTTTGGCGCCATCGGCCTCCTTGGCATGTACGCCGGCGTGGATGAGCTGGTGATGCTGTGCGCCTTCATCGCCGTGTTTGCGCTGTGCTTCTTCATCGTGCTGCGCCCGTGGCGGCTCGTTCCGCTGCTCCGCCGCATTCATCGCCTGCTGGGCATGACCTCGGTGCATGCGGTGGGCGTGCATGTCTCCGGCCTGCCCGAAGAGCGGATGTCGGCCTTTGCCGAGATGCTCAACCGCTGCATTGGCCCCCATGTGGATTTCCGTTTCCGGGCCTATCGCGCCGAAACCGAGGTAGGCCCCAGCTGTTATGGTGTCATCCAGCTGCTCGGCGATGACCAGGATCTTACCCAGGCGCAGATCAGCCGCATCATTGCGGTGCTGCGTCGCGAAGTCGGCCGTGAGCCGGGGGTCAAGATCCGCCAGTTCGTCGACCGCAAGGATTCTCACGACCGTCGCGTAGGCGAGAAATATCGCCGCGCCGATCGTCGCTCCGGCGACCGTCGCGCCAACGGAAAGGGTGCATTGATCTATCGTCTGGATAGCGCCGCGGGCGAATCCAGCGTGATGGCGCAGGGTTGAGGTAGCCGATTTGTACGACCGTATACTTGTTGTCTGCACCGGCAACATCTGCCGTAGCCCCGTTGCCGAGTTTCTGCTTCGCGATGCCCTGGTGCGTGCCGGCCGCCAGCCTCAGGTGGCCTCTGCCGGGGTTGGGGCGCTGGTCGGCGATCCTGCCCACGAAACCGCCGTCGCCATGATGAGCGCCCGGGGCGTCGATCTTGCGCCCCACCGGGCCCGGCAGGCCGACGTGAGCATCTGCCGCAACGCCGATCTCGTGCTGGTGATGGAAAGCCACCATCGCGAGGCCCTCACCGACATCGATCCCACCGTTCGAGGCAAGACATTTCTGCTTGGGCACTGGGGCAAGTTCGAGATTCCCGACCCCTACAGGCGCTCGCAAGCCGTATGGGATGAGGCTGTCGGCCTCATCGACCGTGGCGTTGCAGACTGGGTCCGCCGGCTCTGACGGGCCGCGCCCCAGGAAATATTGTGTCCAAAGTGTGTCCTGTGTCCTATGACATTAACCATGCTCCTTTATCATTCTGGGCACTAGTCAAACAAGATCAGTCAGGGTACCCATGAACACCATTTCTGATGGAGCACGTGCTCCCTTCAAAACCGTTGCACCCCGCCTTGCCAGCCGCCTGTTGCTGGCGCTCGTGTGCGCGAGCCTGGGGGCGTGCGCTGTAGTTCCCGGTGACAAGGCCTACGGCCTGCGCGACCAGCAATCTGCGGTCAAGCTGCCGGTGCGCCAGCCCGATGCGGCCGAACCCGCGCCGGCCAATGTATCCATCAAGCCAATCACCGCCGAGCTGATCATCGAACAGATGAAGCTCGCCGCCGCCGAGCGCCCCACCGCCACCAACGGCAACATGGGCGCCCGCGGTGGCAAGGCCGCCGGCCCCAACGCCATGGTGCCGGACTACAAGGTTGGCCCCGGCGACGTACTCACCATCATCGTCTGGGATCACCCCGAGCTCACCACCCCTGCCGGCCAGTACCGCGCGGCAGACCAGGCCGGCACCGTGGTGAACGAAGACGGCACCATCTACTACCCCTATGTGGGCTCGCTGCAGGTGGCCGGCAAGACATCCCGCCAGATCCGCGAGATGCTGATCGCTCGCCTGGCCAAGTTCATCGAGCGCGTGCAGCTTGATGTGCGCGTCGCTGCCTTCCGCAGCCAGCGCATCTATGTGGTGGGTGAGGTGGCCAAGCCGGGCCAGCTCTCCATCTCTGACGTGCCGATGACGGTGCTCGAGGCCGTCAATCAGGCCGGTGGCTTCGGCCCCGAGGCCGACCACAGCCGCGTGCTGCTTACCCGCAAGGGCACCACCTACCGGGTGGACATCCAGGCCATGTACGAAAACGGCGCCACGGATCAAAACGCGCTGCTGGAGCACGGCGACATCCTCAACGTGCAGGATCGCAGCTTCAACAAGATCTTTGTGCTGGGCGCCGTGCAGAAGCCCGGCTCGCTGGTCATGACCAAGAAGCGCTCCACCCTGGCCGAGGCGCTGGCCGATACCGGCTACATCGCCCAGGACCAGGCCAACCCCAAGTGGATTTACGTGATGCGTGGCGACAGCGAAACGCCGGAGCTCTTCCACCTGGATGGCAGCTCGCCGGATGCCCTGCTGCTGGCCGACCGTTTCCCGCTCCGCCCGCGCGACATCGTCTATGTGGATGCCGCCGATGTGGTGCGTTGGAACCGCGTGATCAGCAACATCTTACCCACAGCTCAAACGCTGTACCAAGTTAGTAATAGTAAGTACCCCCTGTTCGGTGGGCGCCAATAGTAGAGTAGTCGCAAACGTATATTTAGTGACCTGTTTAATGAGGCGGGTCTGCAATATGGGATCTTTGCGGTGTGTGAGTCATGAGTTGATTTCAGTTAAAGCATAAGCATTAATAATAAACTCAAAATTATGAATCAAGATATAGAGAAGCGGTCGTTTGACCAAACTGATACTAGATTAGTCAGAGATAGCAGTACATCCGACTCGTTAAGGTTGGGTGAGGTT
>JAKLLO010000105.1 GCA_023150095.1 Zoogloea sp.
CAGAGACTCACACATGGCAACCGGCTCCGTGGCTCATCATTCCCATCCGCTCATGCAGCAGGAAACGCTGAGCCGGATTCTGAACGACGTTGCCACCAGCGCCGCGCCGACGGCCATTGTCGAGTTGATCCGCTGGCTGGATTCCTTCCATTTCGAGGGTGAAGTCCCCCTCAACCAGCTTGCGCGCCTCGTCGCCATTCTCGACGAGGCCGCCCAGCCCCAGCTGCGCCAGGCCTCAGGGCTGTACCTTTCCAACGTGTTCGGTTCGCGCAGTGTGCGCTACAAGGCCTTGGGGCGGGATTTCTACGCGAGCCTCGGGCGTGCCTACGATCTCGTCCTGAACGGTCTCGCCACTGATTTCACCATCGACGACGCCGATCCGCTGCGGGTCGAGGTGCTGCTGCGGGCGGTGCGCGCCGCCGCCGGCGAGATGAAGTGGGTCGCCTTCGATTACCAGGAGCTCGCGCCGGAAGTCTGGCAGCGGGCGATCGTCGCCTACCGCGCGGCCGGCCAGTACGGTGCGCTCAACACGCCGATCAACGTCCGTGAAGGGCGCGAGACGCGCTCGACGGTGAGCCGCGAATTCATCCGGCTGGTGGCCATGCAGTGTGCCAGCCTCGATCAGCTCTCGCCCGACCGCATCGAGGCGACCGACAAGCTGGTGCGTTATCTCCAGCATTCTCTGGCGCTGACCAGCGAGCCGCGGGGCGGTGGCCAGTTTTTCCTCGATCTCGAGAGCCTCTCGGCGCCCCAGCGTTGCCTCGCCGTGCCCGAGGACGTGCCTTCCACGATCCGCTATTTCCGCCCCGCAGACGCGGTGGTGATGCTCGGCGAGCTGCGTCAGACGGTCGCCGACGGGGGGCTCGGGCCGCTGTTTGCGGGTATCGGCGTGCCATCGGTGAGCGGGGCGATCCGACATCTTTCGCGCCAGTGGGGGCCGGTGCCGCCCATGCGCCAGTATCGCCGCCACCCGGTGCGCGGTGCGCTGGCGCTGGCCACCGGGCTGGGTTTCATCCGTTCGCAGATTTCCGGCGAAGCCCAGATGCGTCCGGCGGCCGCCTGGGCGCTGCGGGACGCCAGCCGCAATGGTTTCGGGGTGATCTCCGGGGCTTTCGACCCCGACGTGTGCCGGGTGGGCGCGCTGGTCGGCGCCCATGTGGGCGAAACGGGGCGCTGGGTGCTGGCTCTGGTGCGCCGGGTCCGGTCCGACATCGAAGGCGGGGCCGCGGTGGGGATGCAGACCATCTCCAGTGAACCCTATCCGGCGCTGCTCGACGATGGGGCCCGCAGCTGGAGCGGCATCCTGTGCGATCCGGTGGTGCGCGGCCGTGCGGTGCGCATCGTCTGCGAGCCGGGTGCGATGCGCTCGCCGCGGCCGGTGTTCGCCAAGGTGGCGGGGCGTACGGTCAAGCTGCAGCCGGGCACGGTGCTGGTCAGCGGCCCGGGCTACCAGATCGTCAGCTGCAATGTAGCCTGATGCCGAAATAGCAACAGGCTATCGAATGAATTGGATCAGGATGTTTGACGGCCGTCGGCCGTGCTGCTAAGTTATCGTCCATGACCTCCGCGCAACAGACCAATCTCTTCTCCCTACTGGCCCTCTCCGGGCTGGGTCTGCTGCTGCCCTAACGGGCGCATCTTTTCTCCCCCTTCCTGTTGTCGTACCCCGTCGCCCTTAACAGGCGAATTGCGTCTTCGCACGCGTTTTGAACGGAGTTTCACCATGTCCACCCTCGATCTGTCCCTGCTGTCCCTACGACTGCGCCCCGGTTGCCAGGCCACGAGCCCGCGGCAGTCTGGCAGCCCCATGTCCGCATCCGAACACTCGCACCGTATCCGACGAAAGCAAAGGACAAGACCATCATGTTGAAGAACCCGCAAACCAAGTACACCGCCTTTCCCCCGGTCGCCCTCGCCGACCGTCAGTGGCCCAGCCGCACGATCACTCATCCGCCGATCTGGATGAGCACCGATCTCCGTGACGGCAACCAGGCCCTCTTCGAACCGATGAATGCCGCCCGCAAGTTGCAGATGTTCCGCAAGCTCGTGGCGATCGGCTTCAAGGAAATCGAAGTCGCTTTCCCCTCCGCCTCCCAGACCGATTTCGACTTCGTCCGTCAGCTCATCGAGCAGGGTGAGATTCCCGACGACGTGACCATCGAGGTCTTGAGCCAGGCCCGCGAGCACCTCATCCGCCGCACGATGGAATCCCTCAAGGGCGCCCGCCGCGCGATCGTCCACATCTACAACGCCACCTCGCCGGTGTTCCGCGAGACGGTGTTCGGGATGAGCAAGGACGAGGTCAAGGCCCTTGCTGTGGCCAGCGTCACCCTCGTCAAGCAGCTCGCCGCCGAGCAGCCGGAGACCGAGTTCGTCCTTGAATACAGCCCCGAGACCTTCACCGCTACCGAACTCGACTTTGCCAAGGAAGTCTGTGACGCCGTGGTCGCCGCCTGGGATCCGAAGCCGGGCGAGAAGGTGATCCTCAACCTCCCGTCGACGGTGGAAGTGGCGATGCCCAACTTCTACGCCGATCAGATCGAGTGGATGCACCGCAACCTCGCGCGTCGCGACCAGATCATCCTCAGCGTGCATCCCCACAACGACCGCGGCACCGCCGTGGCGGCCGCCGAGCTCGCCCAGCTTGCCGGCGCCGACCGCGTGGAAGGCTGCCTCTTCGGCAACGGCGAGCGCACCGGCAACGTGGATCTCGTGACCCTCGCCCTCAACATGTACACCCAGGGCATCCATCCGGGCCTCGACTTCTCGGACATCAACGACATCGCCCGCGTGGCCGAGGAATGCACCCAGTTGCCGATCCACCCGCGCCACCCGTACGTGGGCGACCTCGTGTTCACGGCCTTCTCGGGCTCGCACCAGGACGCGATCAAGAAGGGCTTCGAAGTCCAGCAGCCCGACGGCATCTGGGCCGTGCCCTACATGCCGGTCGACCCGCTCGACGTGGGCCGCACCTACGACTCGGTGATCCGCGTGAACAGCCAGTCCGGCAAGGGCGGCGTGGCGCACTTGCTCCAGGCCCACTACGGCCTCGCGATGCCGCGGCGGATGCAGGTGGAGTTCAGCGCCGCGGTGCAGCATCTCACCGACGAGACCGGCCAGGAAGTGGACGCCCACCAGTTGTGGACGCTCTTCGGCCGTGAATACCTCGAAGCCGACGCGCCGATCCGCTACGTGGCGCACCATCTCTTCGAGGCTGGCAGCCGCCAGGGCATCCGCATCGAGGCCGAGGTGAATGGCCGCGCAGTGGCGTTCGTCGGCGAGGGCAACGGCCCGGTAGAGGCCGCCGTGGCGGCCATCGGCGCGCCGATCCGCGTGCAGAGCTTCGAGGAGCGTTCGATGGGCGAGGGTGCCGACGCGGCGGCCATGTGCATCGTCGAGGTGGCGATGGAAGGCGTCGCCGGCAGCCGCTTCGGGGCGGGCATGCACCGCAACACCGTGACCGCGTCGGTGCGGGCGATCGTCAGCGCGGCCAACCGTGCGGGTGCGCACGTGGCGGCCGTCGCGGAGGATGCGGAAGGCTGCGCAGCCTGACTTTCAGCGGTGATCTGAAATGAAAAACGCCGGGTGTGAGCCCGGCGTTTTTCTTGGGTGACGCTGAGTCGATCAGACCGCCGCGAGGGCCTGGTCGAGATCGGCCAGGAGGTCGTCGATGTGCTCGATGCCGATGGACAGGCGGACCATGTCTTCCGACACGCCGGCCTTCTTCATCTCTTCGGGCGACAGCTGGCGGTGGGTGGTGGAGGCCGGGTGGCAGGCCAGGCTCTTGCTGTCGCCGATGTTCACCAGGCGGGTGACCAGCTTGAGCGCGTCCTGGAAGCGGCCGCCGGCAGCCTTGCCGTCGCCGTCGGCGCTCTTCACGCCGAAGTTGAGGATGCCCGACGCGCGGCCGCCCATGTACTTCTGGACGAGGGCGTTGTCGGCGTGATCCGGCAGGCCGGCGTAGTTCACCCACGCCACCTTGGCGTGGCCCTTGAGGAACTCGGCCACCTTGAGGGTGTTCTCGCAGATGCGATCCATGCGCAGGGCGAGGGTCTCGACGCCCTGGAGGATCAGGAAGGCGTTGAACGGGCTGATCGCGGCGCCCATGTTGCGCAGGGGCACCACGCGGGCACGGCCGATGAAGGCTGCCGGGCCGAGGGCTTCGGTGTAGACCACGCCGTGGTAGGAGACGTCCGGCTCGTTCAGGCGGCGGAAGCGCTCCTTGTGCTCGGCCCACGGGAACTTGCCGCTATCGACGATGATGCCGCCGATGGACGTGCCGTGGCCGCCCAGGTACTTGGTGAGCGAATGCACCACGATGTCGGCGCCGTGCTCGATCGGGCGGCACAGGTAGGGCGACGGGACAGTGTTATCCACGATCAGCGGAATGCCGTGGGCGTGGGCGATGGCGGCCAGGGCCTCGAAGTCGGTGATGTTGCCCAGCGGGTTGCCGACGGATTCGCAGTAGATCGCCTTGGTGCGGGCGTCGATCAGCGGGGCGAAGGAGGCCGGGTCGCGGTAGTCGGCAAAGCGCACCTGGATGCCGATCTGCGGCAGGGTGTGGGCGAACAGGTTGTAGGTGCCGCCGTAGAGCGTCGAGGCCGAGACGATGTTGTCGCCGGCTTCGGCGATGGTCTGGATCGCGTAGGTGATCGCCGCCATGCCGGAGGCCAGCGCCAGGCCGGCGATGCCGCCTTCCATCGCCGCCACCCGGGCTTCGAGCACGGCCTGGGTGGGGTTCATGATGCGGGTGTAGATGTTGCCGGCCACCTTCAGGTCGAACAGGTCGGCACCGTGCTGGGTGTCGTCGAAGGCGTAGGAGGTGGTCTGGTAAATGGGCACGGCCACCGCCTTGGTGGTCGGGTCCGGGCTGTAGCCACCGTGCACGGCAAGGGTTTCGAGTTTCATCGTGGTGTTTCTCCCGTTTGTTTTCTGCAGACGAAGGTGAAAAGTGTGGCCAATTGCCGCATCCGGGTTTTCCCGCGGCTTGTTCCGGGAACTGCCGGCTACATAATCCTTGCCAAGTCGCGATAATACGCAAAGTTGCGCGTCAGGCGTCCTGATCTGGGGCAATCGGCAGCGGAACACAATAATAAGTGAGGGGACAAGATGGAACTCAAAGGACGCAATGCGACCTGGCTTGAGCTCGCCGTCGCGCCGCTGTGGCGCCTTGGCCAGACCCGGGTCCGGGTGCATCCGCTGCAGGGTGGTGGGGAGGGCTGTGTCGGCATCACCGTGGATGAACGCTGGCTGTGCGCCAATGACGGTCGCCTGACCGTGTTCGGCTGCCGTGATTCGGCCTCGCGTTTTCTCGAGTTGCTGCGCATCGACCACATGGAAGAGGGCGAGCCCTCCGAGCTGCCGGCCGGCTGCGGTTGCGGGGGCGTACAGTGCATGCGGCTCGGCACCGCCGGGCTGCGTACCTGCGATGGCCTGGGCAAACCGGCCCGCCGGAACGACGGACCGCGCCGCATCGTCATTCAGTCACCGCCGCGCAGGATCTCGCTCAGAAGCGAATTCATGCGCTGATCGAAGGCCATCAGCAGGATTTCCTCGGGGAGATCCTGCCGGGCCTGTACCTCGCGGCAGGTGGTCACCGCAATCCGCATCGCCTGATCTGCCGGATAACCGTAGATACCGCAACTGATCGCGGGGAAGGCGATCGTCCGTACGCCGTGCGCGGCGGCGAGCGTGAGGCTGTTGCGGTAGCAGTCTGCAAGCAGCGCCGCTTCCCCGTAGCCGCCGCCGCGCCACAGGGGGCCGACGGTGTGGATCACGTAGCGCGCGGGTAGCCGGAAGCCCGGCGTGATGCGCGCCTCGCCCGTCGGGCAGCCGCCCAGGGCGGCGCAGTGGGCGGTGAGTTCCGGCCCGGCCGCCCGGTGGATCGCGCCATCCACGCCACCCCCGCCCAGCAGGCTGCTGTTGGCGGCATTCACGATGGCGTCCACCGCTTGTCGGGTGATGTCGCCAATGCACACCGAAATCCTTCCGTCGTTCATCCTCGCACCCTCCGCCTGAGGCTTGATTGTGGCACGCTGCCGGTTGCGCGCGCATCTCGGGCCGGCTTGCGCAGGTATCGCTTGCCTGTACCGAACGATTCGAGTGAAAATAATACGGTATTACGCAATAGGGGGCGAAGTGGCCAAGCCGAAGGTGGTTTCCGTGCTTTCCCAGAAGGGCGGCGCGGGCAAGTCGACGCTGACGATGCAACTCGCCGGCGGTCTCGCCAGACGCGGGAAACGCGTGGCGATCATTGATCTCGATCCTCAGGAAACCGCCCTGCGCTGGGCTCACGCGGCTTCGGCGGCAGTGCCGTTTCCGGCAGCGGTGAGCCGGCTTCCCGGTGAGCCGGATGCGCTTCCGGCGGCCATCAAGGCGGCGGGGCGGGAGGTCGACGTGATCCTGCTCGATTGTCCACCTTCGATCGAGCACGTTGCCACGCTGGCATCGCTGCAGGTGGCAGACGTCGCGCTGGTGCCGGTGGTGCCGAGCCCGACGGATCTGTGGTCCACCAAGGGCGTCGAGCGGCTGATCCTGCAGGTGCAGGCGAGCCGCAAGGGCCTGAAGGCGGCGCTGGTACCCAACCGGGTGCTGCGCACCAACCTCGCCTGGGACGTGCTTGAGGTGATGCGGGATTTCACCCTCCCGGTGCTCGGCGCGGCCCTCTCCCAGCGTAATGCCTTCGCGCAGAGCGCGGTGGTCGGCGGCACGGTGTATCAGCTGGGCCGGGCCGGCAGCGAGGCGGCGCGTGAAGTGGACAAACTGGTTGTGGAAGTCTTGAAACTGACAGGAGATAATACATGAGCACCAAAACCCGGTCGGCGCTGCGTTCGACTTTGCAGCAGGAGAGCGAAGCGCTCGAAACCCGTCTGCCCGACCCGGCGCCCGCCGAGGCGCTGGTAGCGGCCCCGGCTCCGGCTGAGGCTGTCGAGGTGGCGCCGGTGGTGGCTGCTGCGGCGTCCGAGCCGGCACCGGTGGTCGAGCCCGCTCCGGTCGCCGAGGCGCCGGTCAAGGCCGAGAAGCCGAAGGCCCCCGCAAAGCCCGCACCCAAGCCCGCCGCCAAGCCGGCTGCGAAGGCTGCTCCCAAGGCCGTGAAGGCGCCGGCCAAGGCGGCCAAGCCCGCCGCGGCCGCGGCACTGGTCGAGGCTGCGCCAGCGCCTGCCGCAACGCCGGCGCCCGTCGTGGCCAAGAAGGCCGTCAAGCCGGCCAAGCCGGTGAAGGCCGAGAAGGTGGAGAAGCCCGCCAAGCCGGCCAAGGCCAAGGCCAAGGCTGAAAAGCCCGCCAAGGTGGTGCGCGAGAAGGTCGTGCGTGATTCGTTCTCGATGCCCAAGAGCGAGCACGCCCAGCTCAAGGCGCTGCGCGAGACGCTGGCCAAGGCCGGGCGCATCTGCACCAAGTCCGAGCTGTTGCGGGCCGGCGTGCAGCTGCTGCTGAAGGAGTCCACGGCCAGCACCAAGGCGCTGGTCGAGGGTCTGGTGGTGGTGCCGAAGGGCAAGGGCGCGAAGTAAGCCTGCGCTGGATTGTTTCAAAAACGGCAACAATGGGTGATCCATTGTTGCCGTTTTTGCGTTAACCGGGGGCGTCTTCCACCAGCCGGACCGGCACCAGCCCGCGCAGGCCGTTGCCGGCGTAGATCGCGTCGGCGTGTTGCAGGTCGTCCGGGTGGAGCGTTGCCTCCCGCGCCCGACCTTCCCGCAGCAGGCGGCGGCGCAGGGTGCCGTTGAGGAGGCCGGCGCTGGCGGGCGGGGTGAGCAGCACGCCATCGCGCTCGACGAAGAGGTTGCTGCGGGCGCCTTCGGTCAGCTCGCCCCGTTCATTGAGGAACAGCGCGTCGAAGTGGCCGGCGGCCATCACCCGGGCGAGTTCCCGGTCGTACAGGGCGCGGGCAGTGGTCTTGTGGCGCAGCAGCAGGTCGTCGCTAGCGATGGGGTGGGGCGACACCACCACGGTGGCATCGGCCGACGGGGCGCCGGCGCTGAGGGGCGCCTGCTCCAGGGTGAGATCGCCCTGCTGGCCGAGGGTGACGCGGACGCGCCGGGGCGTGTCGGCAGCGACGCCGGCCAGCAGCCGTCGGAAGGCGTCGGGGTCGAAGGCGAAGCCCAGTTCGGCGGCGGAGGCGGTGAGGCGTTCGAGGTGTTCGGGCAGGAAGCGAAAGCCCGTGTCCGGTTCGAAGCGCAGGGTTTCGATGAGGCGCAAGCCCTTGGGCAGCCCGGTGAGAAAGCGCGCCTTGAGATGGCATTCGGCCCACTCGGCAGTCGGGCGGGAGTCGAACACCACGCCGCTGCCCACGTTGAGGCGGGCTTCGCCGTCGTTCAGGCGCAGGGTGCGGATGGGTACGCTGAAGCGGAAGTCGCCGCCGGGGCGAATCCAGCCCAGGGCGCCGCAGTACAGGCCGCGGGGCGCGGTCTCGAGCTCGCGGATGATCTCCATGGCGCGGATCTTCGGGGCGCCGGTGATCGATCCGCAGGGGAAGAGCGCGCGGAAGATGGCCGGCAGGTCGGCGTCCACAGGCTCGGCGACGACGCGGGAGGTCATCTGCCAGACGGTGGGGTAGGGCTCGACGCGGCACAGGTCCTCGACCCGCACGCCGCCGGGCGGTGCGAGCCGGCCCATGTCGTTGCGGATGAGGTCGACGATCATCACGTTCTCGGCGCGATCCTTGTCGGAGGCGGCGAGGGCGGCCGGGTCGGTGTCGCGCGGGGCGGTGCCCTTCATCGGGCGGCTGGCGAGGGTGCGGCCGTGGCGCTCAAGGAAGAGCTCGGGCGAGCGGGACAGGATCGCGCCGCCGGCGTGGGCGATGAAGGCGCCGTAGCGCACCGGCTGGGCCGCGCGCAGGGCCCGGTAGAGGGCGGCGGGGTGGCCGAAGGTGGGGCCGGTGAGCGGGAAGGTGAAGTTGACCTGGTAGCAGTCGCCGGCGGCGATGTAGTCGCGGATGCGTTCGGTGCGGGCGAGGTAGTCGGCCTCGGTGATGCCGGGGGCGAGCCGACCGACGCCGCCGGGCGCGTCGCCGGCCATTTCGGCGAGCCAGGCGTCGCAGGCCGCATCGGAGAGCCATTCGCCGCGGGCGAAGATCCAGCCGGTGACGAGGGCTTCATCGTCCGCTGGCAGCAGCGGGCGCAGGCGCGGCTCGATGGCGTAGCCGAGTTCGTAGCGGGCGGCGAGGGCGACCCAGGCGCCATCCCGGGCGGCCTGTTCGAGGCGGGCGAGGGCGGTGGGCCAGGCGTCGGGGTCGGTGCAGCGGATCTCCTCAACGAGCCCGGTGAGCAGCCAGGCACCGGCGGTGCTGGCGTCGAGGTTGTCGTCGAAGAGGGCGAAGGCGGGGGCGGAGTCGGGGTGGTGCGGCATCGCCGCGGAGTTTACCCGCTCGTCAGCGCTTGGCGTAGCAGGAGGACTGGAATTCGGCGTCTTCGATGATGGTGCCGAAGTGGGGGGCGCTCATTGAGACCAGCCCGGACGGGGCGGCCTCGAACCCGTGGGAGGCAGGCGCACCCGACCGGCCGCTGGTGGGCGGCGCGGTCGGGATGAGTCGGAGACAGAACCGCCCGCCGTGGAACGCCGGTCGGGCGGAGGTGCTTACAGCAGCGGGCTGCCGGTGTGTTCGCCGCGTTCGTAGACCACGTGGGCGCGACCGACCAGGAGCGGGTCGAGGGGGCCGATGTGATCCAGATCCTTGTTGGCGTAGGGCAGCTTGTGGAGCACGTAGCGCATGGCGTTGAGGCGCGCGCGCTTCTTGCAGTCGGACTTGATGACCGTCCAGGGGGCGTCGGCGGTGTCGGTGTGGAAGAACATCGCCTCCTTGGCCTTGGTGTAGTCGTCCCACTTGTCGAGGGAGGCCATGTCGATGGGGCTGAGCTTCCACTGCTTGAGCGGGTGGGATTCGCGCTCTTTAAAGCGGCGGCGCTGCTCGTCGCGGCTCACCGAGAACCAGAACTTGATCAGATGCACGCCGCTACGCACCAGGTGACGTTCGAACTCGGGCGTCTGGCGCATGAATTCGAGGTATTCGTCGGGCGAGCAGAAGCCCATCACGCGTTCGACGCCGGCCCGGTTGTACCAGGAGCGGTCGAACAGGGCGATCTCGCCGGCGGTGGGCAGGTGCTGCACGTAGCGCTGGAAGTACCACTGGCCGCGTTCGGTGTCGCTGGGCTTTTCGAGGGCCACGACCTTCGCGCCGCGGGGGTTGAGGTGTTCCATGAAGCGCTTGATGGTGCCGCCCTTGCCGGCCGCGTCGCGGCCTTCGAAGAGGATCACCACGCGCTGACCGGTTTCCTTGACCCACGCCTGGAGCTTGAGGAGTTCGACCTGCAGGCGGTACTTCTGCTTCTCGTACGCCTTGCGGGACATCAGGTTCTTGTAGGGGTAGGCGCCTTCGCGCCAGCCGTCGGCGAGCTCGTCGTCCGGGTGGGACGGCAGCTTCTTGTAGACCGCTTCGTCCTCGGCCAGCAGGGCCTTGCGCAGGACGTCGGCGTCATCGGGCGAGGCGCCGGCCATGATGGCCTGGAGGGTCTCGGCGATGCTGTGGGTGTCGTGCTTGGCGAGGGTGGCGACGATGTCTGCAACGGCGGTGGCCTTGGCGTCGCGGGCGGCATCGACGGCCTCGTTGACCACGAAGTCTTCGATGGCGGCGGCGCTTTCCTTGGGGGCGACGTCGCCGGTGGCGGCGCGGCGCGTGGCGGGACGGGACGTGGTTTTGGCGCTTGTTCTTTCAGTCATTTACGCTTCCTTTTTCTCCGTTTTGTGTCCGTTCAGCGCAGCGCGCGGCGTAGTTGCGGCAGCGCTCGATGTAGTCGGCCGTGCTCTTGGGCATCGGGGTGCGGGCACGGGTGACGTAGCTCACCAGGTCGCGGCCCTGCTGGATGAGCAGGCGGCCGTCGGTGACGAGGTGCTGGTCTTCGCTGTTGCTGGGCATCTCGGCGGCGTTGAAGTGGGCGCACAGGCGCTCGCCGGCGGTGACGAAGCTGGTCCAGATGTCGAAGATGTCCGGGTCGGTACGCAGGGTTTCGGTCTTGATGTGGGCGGCCTTGGCGAAGGTGCGCACGTGGGGGGCGATGCCCCGGAAACAGGGCAGCGGATCGAAGTATTCGACCATCGCGTTGGCGATCAGGTCGATGTCGCGCAGGGTGAGGGCGATCTTGACGTAGCGGCTCTCGTAGAAATCCTCGAGGGGGATCGAGAAGGCCTTGAAGGGCTCGCCCCACAGCTCGTCGATGCCTTCTTCACCGGAGCGGTGCAGCACCAGTCGGCCGAGGCCGAGGGCTTCCTGCAGACATCGGCCGCATTCGCGCATCAGGGCGTTGTCGGACTGGATCTCGATGCCGACGCTCTGCAGTTCGACTAGCTTGGTGAAGATGTCGGCGGCGCGGTTGAACAGCGCGCCGGCCAGCATGGCGCCCTTCACGCGGCGGCGGTCGGTGTCGGGTTCGTCCTCGTAGCTCTTGCGGGCTTCGTTGAGGCGGCTGCCGGGGATGTTGAGCCCGTGCTCGACATGGTTGAAGAGTCGCCGGGTCAGCGCGCCGATGAGCTTGCGCTTGGCCTGGAGCGTGTCTTCAGGAACGGCGTAGGTCTTGACCCAGTAGCCGGAATAGAAGACGCGTTCCCTGCCGTCGATGACCAGTCGGGAGCCTTCCGGAATGTCGTCGTCCATGGTTCGTTATTGGCTGCATTTCGATTACGGGAATTTGAAATTCTGCACCAGAAACAGCGTCTGCTGACGCTCCGGGACGAGAATTTCACTGACCTGTCAAGGTGACAGGCATGGCCATGCCAGGCTGGCAGTTCAGACGATGCCGTCGAGCACCTGGACCTGCACGGTGTCGCCTTCGGCCACGTTGCCCTGGTCGGGGCCGAGGACGATGAGGCAGTTGGCGTCGGCCATCGAGCTGAGGATGCCCGAGCCCTGGGCTGGCGTGCTTTTGACCTGCCAGCCGGTGTCGGTGCGGAACAGCACGCCGCGGACGAATTCGGTGCGGCCCGGCGATTTGCGGATCGGGGTGACGCAGGGCACCGGCAGCAGGGGCGGCTCGGGCACCGGGTCGATGCCGGCGAGGCGCATCAGCGCGGGGCGGGCGAACTGGTAGAAGGTGACCATCACCGCCACCGGGTTGCCGGGCAGGCCGAACAGCCACGCGTTGCCGTCGTTGCCACCGATGCGCCCGAAGGCCATCGGCCGGCCGGGTTTCATGGCGATCTTCCAGAACAGCACTTCGCCCAGGCGGGCCATCACCTCGCGGGTGAAGTCCGCCTCGCCCACCGACACGCCGCCGCTGGTGATGACTGCGTCGGCAATGCCGGCAGCTTCGTGCAGGGTGGTTTCGAGCACGTCCGGGTCGTCGCGGATGACGCCGATGTCGATGACGTCGAAGCCGAGGCGGCTGAGCATGCCGAAGATCGTGTAGCGGTTGCTGTCGTAGATCTGGCCTGGCGCCGCCGGGGTGCCGATGGTGGCGATCTCGTTGCCGGTGGAGAAGAAGGCCACGCGCAGGCGGCGACGCACCGCCACCTCGCCGATGCCCAGGGACGCCACGAGGCCCAGCTCGGCGGGGCGGATCTGGCGTCCGGCGGGCAGGGCCGGGAGGCCGGCGCGGAGGTCTTCACCCGCGCGGCGGACGTTCTGGCCGCGGCGCTGGCCGGCGGGGATCGTCACCTTGCCGTCGGCGGCGCGGGTGACTTCCTGCATCACCACGGTGTCGACGCCGGCGGGCAGGGGCGCGCCGGTCATGATGCGCACGGCCTGGCCGGCGCCCACGCTGCCGTCGAAGCCCTGGCCGGCAAAGGCGCTGCCGATGATGTCGAGCACGGTGTCGCCATCGGCGTTGAGGTCTTCACTGCGCAGGCCGTAGCCGTCCATCGCCGAGTTGTCGTGGGCGGGCACGTCGATGGGCGAGATGACCGGCTGGGCCAGCACCCGGCCGAGGGCGTCGCGCAGGGGGATGTGCTCGATGCCGCCGATGGGGCTTACCGCGTCGAGGATCAGCTGGCGGCCGAGGTCGGCGTCGAGGGCGGTGGGGTCGTAGGCGTCGTGGCAGCTGAACTGCCGGGCGAGGGAGGTCACTGGGGCAAATCTCCAGCCTGGTGAGCGCGGAGTTCGTCCGGCGTGTTGATGTTGGCGAAGGCCTCGGCGGCGTCGTCGAAGGGGCAGGCGACCCACTTGAGGCGGCGCAGCCAGAGTTCCATCTTGCGTCCGCCGGCGCGGGTGAAGGCCTGCAGATCGGGCAGGGCGAAGCTGCGCATCAGCGCGAACACCGGGTGGAGCTGGTCGCCGGTGCGGGCCACGGCCACGCTGGCGCGCTCGGCGCACAGGGCTTCGGCCAGGCGCGGCACCAGATCGGGCGGCAGGAAGGGGCTGTCGCAGGGGGCGGTGGCGAGGTAGGGCGTGGCGCACGCGGCGAGGCCGGCCTCGAGCCCGGCCAGCGGGCCGGCGAAGCCTTCCAGGCGGTCCGGAATGACCGGGTGGCCGAACTGCGCGTACTGCTCGGTGCTGCGGTTGGCACTGATGAGGATTGGACCGACCTGGGGCGACAGGCGCGCCAGTACGTGGCCAACCATCGGCTGGCCATCGAGGAGGGCGAGGCCTTTGTCGATGCCGCCCATGCGGCTGCCGCGGCCGCCGGCGAGGATCAGGCCGGTGATGTTTTCGGTGCTGGGGGGGATCATTTCAGCACCGCTCTGCAACACAGTGGGCGTGGAGCGCGTTTCATCAGCCACCGATGTAGGACATTTCGATTTTTCGGAGGGACGCGGTGGCGGCGGTGCGGATCTCGGAGTAGCGGTCGCCGCGCTGCTGCCAGATGCTGCCGATCGCCGCGGAGAGTTCGGCGTCGCTGCGATTGTCGCGCATCAGGCTGCGCAGGTCGTGGCCGCTCTGGGCGAACAGGCAGGTGTACAGCCGGCCTTCGGTGGACAGCCGCGCCCGGGTGCAAGTGGAGCAGAAGGCCTGGGTGACCGACGAGATCACGCCGATCTCGCCGCCGCCATCCACATAGCGCCAGCGCTCGGCCACTTCGCCGGTGTAGTTGGGGTCGATGGCTTCGAGGGGGAAGTGCTCGCCGATGCGCCGGATGACCTCGGCGGAGGGGATCACGTCGTCCATCCGCCAGCCGTTGGAGCTGCCCACGTCCATGAACTCGATGAAGCGCAGGATGTGGCCGCTGCCGCGGAAGTGCCGGGCGAGGGGGACGATCTCCTGGTCGTTCATGCCGCGCTTGACCACCATGTTGATCTTGACCGGGCCGAGGCCGGCGGCGGCCGCGGCGTCGATGCCGGCCAGCACCTCGGAGACCGGCACGTCCATGTCGTTCATGGCCTTGAAGACGGTGTCGTCGAGGGAATCGAGGCTCACCGTGACCCGCGACAGCCCGGCCGCCTTGAGGGCCGCGGCCTTCTTGGGGAGCAGCACGCCGTTGGTGGTGAGGGTGACTTCCATCCCCGGAATCGCCGCCAGCTGGGCCACCAGGCGCTCGAGGTTGCGGCGCAGCAGCGGTTCGCCACCGGTGAGGCGGATCTTGGTGACGCCGTGGGCGGCGAACACCCGGGCGATGCGGGTGATCTCCTCAAAGCTGAGGAGGGATTCCCGCGGGAGGAAGGCGTAGTCCTTGTCGAACACCGCCTTGGGCATGCAGTACACGCAGCGGAAGTTGCAGCGGTCGGTGACCGAGATGCGCAGATCCTTCACCGCACGGCCGCGGCTGTCCAGCAGCTGGCCGGTGGGGGCCGGCAGGTCGGCGGGGATCTGGGGCAGTTGGCCGAGCAGGCGCTCGTCGACCAGGGGAATGACTCGCTGATTCATCGTCTCGTCGGGTTTCGGCAGCACAGGCCGCAACTTTTAGCGCGGGCTCCGTGCGGCTGCCTTGTCGTGGGGCAAGGCTTGGTCTGTTCTGCCTGAAAATTATCGGCGGCGAGCCGGCCGACGCCGTAGATCGAGCGGATGGGCGGCGCGTCGGGGGTGACGTGCTCCAGCTTGCGGCGCAGGTTCTTGATGTGGCTGTCGACGGTGCGGTCGGTGACGACCCGGTGGTCGTCGTACAGGCCGTCGAGCAGCTGTTCCCGCGAGAACACCCGCCCCGGGCTGCGGGACAGGGCGCGCAGCAGGCGGAACTCCACCGGCGTGAGGTCCAGCTCGACGCCGTGATACACCGCGCGCCAGGCGGCTTCGTCGATCTGCAGGGGCTGGATCTCGCCGGCCACGGGGCGGGCCCGGCGCAGCACGGCCTTGCAGCGGGCGACCACCTCCCGCGGGCTGTAGGGCTTGCAGATGTAGTCGTCGGCGCCGAGCTCAAGGCCCAGCAGGCGGTCGATCTCCTCGACGCGGGCGGTCATCATGATCACCGGCACGGCGCTGAAACCGCGCAGCTCGCGGCAGATGTCCAGCCCGTCGCGGCCGGGCAGCATCA
The DNA here is from genome assembly GCA_023150095.1 of Zoogloea sp. Lineage (GTDB taxonomy): Bacteria > Pseudomonadota > Gammaproteobacteria > Burkholderiales > Rhodocyclaceae > Zoogloea. The sequence continues at coordinate 15,390 of JAKLLO010000105.1, forward strand.
GGTCGAGGAGGATCAGGTCGGGCAGGCGGGCGCGGATGGCGGGCATCGCCTCCAGCCCGTTGGCGATCCAGGCGGTCTCGAAGCCGGCGCCCTTGAGATAGTCGCCCAGCAGCGCGGCGAGCTTGGGTTCGTCCTCGACGATCAGGATGCGGAAGGGGGCGTCCATGGCTCAGCCCGCCAGCGCCGGAAAACGCAGCGCAACCCACACGCCGCCCAGGGGCGAAGCGTGGGCGGCGATGGTGCCGTCGTGGGCCTCGACGATGCGCCGGCAGATCGCCAGCCCGAGCCCTGCGCCGCCGGTGGCGCGGTTGCGGGATTGCTCGCCCCGGAAGAAGCGCTCGAAGAGCTTCGGCAGCAGTTCGTCCGGCACGCCAGGGGCCGAGTCGAGGAAGTCGATGCACACCTCGTCGCCGTCGCGGCGGGTGATCACTTTAAGAAGGCCGCCGGCGTCGGTGTAGCGGATGCTGTTTTCCACCAGGTTGCGGAACAGCTGTCCGAGCCGCGCTTCGTCGGCGGACACCACCAGCCCCGGTGCGAAGTCGGTTTCGAGGCCGACGCCGGCGTCGTGCAGGCGGTCGCCGAGGGCGGCCAGCGTGTGTTCCAGCGGCTCGGCGACCGCCACCGGCGCCTTGCGATAGACGAGGGCGCCCACGTCGGCGAGGGCCAGCTCGTTGAGGTCGTTCACCAGCTGGGCGAGGGTCAGTACCTCGGCCTTGAGGGATTCGATCGACGCGGCGTTCATCGGCCGCACGCCGTCCTCGATGGCTTCCAGTTCGCCCCGAAGCACCGCCAGCGGGGTGCGCAGCTCGTGGGACACGTCGGCCATGAAATCCCGGCGCATGCGCTCGTTGGCTTCCAGGGTGCGGGCGAGGCGGTTGAAATCCTGCGCCAGCCGGCCCACCTCGTCGCTGGTGGTGGATTCGACGCGCTCGGCGTAGTCGCCGGCGGCGAGCCGATGGGTGGCGGCGGCCACCCGCTTGAGGGGCGCCACCAGCCCGCGGGCGATCCACAGGGAGATCGCCACCGCAAACAGCGCCGCCAGCCCGCCGATGGCCAGGGTGGCGTGGAGTTGCTCGTCGAAGAAGCGCTGTACGCCGGTGCCGCTGGCGCTCTGGAAGGGCGCCATCACCAGCCAGCCCACGGTGCGCCCGTCCACCACGATGGGGCGGCGCACGGCGTTGGCCTCCTCGGCGCTGTGGCTGTTGCCCATCACGAAGCGCTGTTCGCCATCGAGCAGGCTGAGCCGGAAGATCGCGCCGGTGAGGTCGGATTCGGGCGGCGGCGGCATCTCCGCCATGGTCTTGTCCTGGTCTTCCTCGCGGGTGTGGGGCGACGACAGATGGAACCACGCCCGGCGGTTGGCGCGCAGGAAATCCCAGTTGCCGTTGCGGGCGTAAGCCTGGGTGAAGCGCGGAATGCTGTCCTCGAGGCGCTGCAGGGCCAGCTCGTCCATGTAGCCGATGAAGCCGCGGGTGAAGCTCCAGCGGCCCGCCACGCCCATCGCCAGCAGCACCGCGAGGGCCACCAGCAGGACGGCGAGGAAGACCTTGGTCGTGATTCCGGGTTTCATGGGCGCGAGCGGTGGGGTGATGAGTCTGGGCGGGGGCCGGGATGCCATTAAGCCCCCGCCGGGGGCGGAGATCAACGGGGGCGGGGCGATCTCCACAATGTCTCCAATTTTTCTGCACATTCGGTTTCCACAATCGGGGTCATCAAAGATCGGCCGTCGCGGCATTGTGGCGACAGGCCGGCCTCCACCGGATATGTCGGAAAGGAAACCCCGTGAGAACCCCCTTTGAAATCCCCGCAGCGCCCCGCCTGCTGGCCCTCGCCGCGGCCCTGTCGGCCGTGCTGCTGGCCGGCTGCAATTCGTCGGCTGCGCCCGCAGCCGCTGCGCCGCGCCCGGCCGAAGTCGGCGTGGTCACGCTGCAGGCCCGGCCGCTCACCCTTACGTCCGAACTGCCGGGGCGCACGGCGTCGACGGTGGTGGCCGAGGTGCGGCCCCAGGTGGGCGGCATCGTGCGCGAGCGGCTGTTCACCGAAGGCGCCGACGTGAAGGCCGGCCAGCTGCTCTACCGCATCGACCCGGCCAGCTTCCAGGCCGCCCACGACAGCGCCCGGGCGGCGCTCGCCAAGGCCCAGGCCAACCTCGAGACCCTGCGCCCCAAGGCCAGCCGCTACCGGGAGCTCGCCGAGATCAAGGCCGTTTCCCAGCAGAACACCGACGACGCCCAGGCGTCGCTGAAGGAAGCCGAGGCCGAGGTGGCCTCCGCCCGCGCCGCACTGGAGAGCGCCGCCATCAACCTCGCCTACACCAAGGTGACGGCGCCGGTGTCGGGCCGCATCGGCCGCTCGGCGGTGACCCCCGGCGCGCTGGTGACCGCCGGTCAGAGCACCGCCCTCGCCACCATCCAGCAGATGGACCCGATCTACGTGGATCTCACCCAGGCCAGCGCCGACGCCCTGCGACTCAAGCGCGCCTTCGAGGCCGGGCAGATCCGCCGCGGCCGGCAGGGGCAGGCGGCGGTCAAGCTGATCCTCGAGGACGGCAGCGCCTACGCCCGCGAAGGCCGGCTGCAGTTTGCCGACATCACCGTGAACGAAGGCACCGGCACCGTGGCCCTGCGCGCGGTATTCCCCAACCCGAAGGGCGAGCTGCTGCCCGGCATGTACGTGCGGGCGGTGCTGGAGGAAGGCGTCACCGACACCGCGCTGCTGGTGCCCCAGCGGGCGGTGTCCCGCAACGCCCGGGGCGAGGCCACCGCGCTGGTGGTGGGCGAGGGCAACACCGTGAGCCAGCGGGTGCTGGCGGTCGGCCGCCCGGTGGGTGACAGCTGGCTGGTCACGTCCGGCCTCGCCGCCGGTGAGCGGGTGATCGTCGAGGGCAGCCAGAAGGCCCGCCCGGGCGCCGTGGTGGCGCCGGTGGCGGTGGACGCCAAACTGGCCGGCAACAGCCCGGCCGACGGAAAGCCGGGAGTCTGACCATGGCCCGCTTCTTCATCGACCGCCCGATCTTCGCGTGGGTCATCGCCATCGTGGTGATGCTGGCCGGCGCGCTGTCCATCGGCCGGCTGTCCCTCGAGCAGTACCCCAACATCGCCCCGCCCAAGATCACCATCTCGGCCACCTACACTGGCGCCTCGGCCGAGACCATCGAGAACTCGGTGGTGCAGGTGATCGAGCAGCAGATGAAGGGCCTCGACCACCTCACCTACATGTCGTCCAGCAGCACCTCGGCCGGCACCGCGTCGATCACCCTGACCTTCGACGCCGGCACCGACCCGGACGTGGCCCAGGTGCAGGTGCAGAACAAGCTCAAGCAGGCCGAGCCGCGCCTGCCCCAGATCGTCCAGAACCTGGGGGTGAGCGTCACCAAGACCGGCACCGACTTCCTGATGGTCGTCTCGCTGGTATCCGACAACCCGCGCACCAGCGCCATCGACATCGGCGACTACATCGCCACCAGCCTGCTCGACCCGGTGAGCCGCGTCGAGGGCGTGGGCGACGTGCAGGCCCTGGGCAGCGGCTACGCCATGCGGATCTGGCTCGACCCGGCGCGCCTGCAGAAGTACGCACTGATGCCCTCCGACGTGAAGTCGGCGATCCAGGCCCAGAACGCCGAGGTCACCGCCGGCCAGGTGGGCGGCCTGCCGGCCCGGGGCGGCCAGCAGATCAACGCCACCATCACCGCCCGCAGCAAGCTGCAGACGCCGGCGCAGTTCGGCGCCATCGTCCTCAAGACCACCGCCGACGGCGCTGTCGTGCATCTCTCTGACGTGGCCCGCATCGAGCTGGGCGGCGAGAGCTACGACGTGAGCGTGCAGTACAACGGCAAGCCCTCGGCGGCCATCGGCATCAAGCTCGCCGCCGGCGCCAACGCGCTGCAGACCGCCGATCGGGTGAAGGCGCGGCTCGACGAGCTCGGCCGCTTCTTCCCGGCCGAGATGCAGCTGCAGGTGGTGGTGCCCTACGACACCACGCCCTTCGTGCGCATCTCCATCGAGGAGGTGGTGAAGACCCTGATCGAGGCCATCGTGCTGGTGGTGCTCATCATGTATCTCTTCCTGCAGAACCTGCGCGCCACGCTCATCCCCGCGGTGGCGGTGCCGGTGGTGCTGCTGGGTACCTTCGGGGTGCTGGCGGCGTTCGGCTACTCGATCAACACGCTGACCATGTTCGGCATGGTGCTGGCCATCGGCCTGCTGGTGGACGACGCCATCGTGGTGGTGGAGAACGTCGAGCGGATCATGAGCGAGGAGGGCCTGTCGCCCCGCGAGGCCACCCGCAAGTCGATGGGCGAGATCACCGGCGCGCTGGTGGGCATCGCCCTGGTGCTGTCGGCGGTGTTCGTGCCGATGGCGTTTTTTGGCGGCTCGACCGGCGTGATCTACCGCCAGTTCTCGATCACCATCGTGGCGGCCATGCTGCTGTCGGTGCTGGTGGCGCTCACCCTCACCCCGGCCCTGTGCGCCGCGTTGCTCAAGCCCGGGCATACCCATCACACCGGCTTCTTCGCGTGGTTCAACCGGGTGTTCGACCGGGGCAGTCAGCGCTACCAGGGCGGCGTGGCCGGCATCCTGCGGCGTGGTGGCCGGGCGGCGGCGGTGTATGGGCTGCTGGTGGGGCTGCTGTCGGTGCTGTTCCTGCGCCTGCCCACCTCCTTTTTGCCGGAGGAAGACCAGGGCTTCGTGATCGCCATGGTCCAGCTGCCGGCCGGCGCCACCAAGGAGCGCACCAGCGCCGCCCTGGGCGCCCTCGAGCAGTACATGCTGCAGCAGCCCGAGGTGGCCGCGCTCATCACCATCAACGGCATGGGCAACGCCGGCAACGCCCAGAACGCCGCCCGCGCCTTCATCAAGCTGAAGGACTGGTCCGAGCGCGAGGACGCCGCCAGCGGCGCCGCCGCCTTCGCCCGCCGGGCCACCCGCGATCTGTCGGCGGTGCGCGACGCGCAGATCTTCGTGATCCTGCCGCCGGCGATCCGTGGCCTCGGCAGCAGCAGCGGCTTCGACCTGGAGCTGCAGGATCTCGGCGGCATCGGCCACGACAAGCTGGTGGCGGCCCGCGAGCAGTTCCTGGCCCTCGCCGCGAAGGACGCGAGCCTCGCCAAGGTGCGCAAGAACGGGCTGGACGACACCCCGCGCTTCCAGCTCGCCATCGACGACCAGAAGGCCGGCGCCTTCGGGCTGGCGATGGGCGACATCAACGACACCCTGTCCACCGCCAGCGGCGGCACCTACGTGAATGACTTTCTCGACAAGGGCCGGGTGAAGCGCGTGTATCTGCAGGGCGACGCCCCGGCCCGCGCGATGGGCGAGGACCTCGCCGGCTGGCACGTGCGCAACGGCAACGGCGAGATGGTGCCCTTCGCGGCCTTCACCGCCAGCCGCTGGACGATGGGCTCCCCGGCGCTGGAGCGCTACAACGGCATGGCCGCCTACGAGATCGTCGGCGAGCCGGCCGAAGGGGTGAGCTCCGGCACCGCGATGAACGCCATCGAGGCGATCATCCGCCAGCTGCCCGAAGGCATCGGCTTCGAATGGACCGGCCAGTCGTATCAGGAGCGCCTCTCCGGCGCCCAGGCCCCGCTGCTCTACGCGATCTCGGTGCTGGTGGTGTTCCTGTGCCTGGCGGCGCTCTACGAGAGCTGGTCGGTGCCCTTCTCGGTGATGCTGGTAGTGCCCCTCGGCGTGCTCGGGGCGGTGCTGGCGGCGAGCCTGCGCGGCCTCTCCAACGACGTGTATTTCCAGGTCGGGCTGCTCACCACGGTCGGCCTGTCGGCCAAGAACGCGATCCTGATCGTCGAGTTCGCCAAGCAGCTGCAGGAGGAGGGCGCCGGCCTCATCGACGCCACCCTGCAGGCGGTGCGCCTGCGCCTGCGGCCGATTTTGATGACCTCGCTGGCCTTCGCCCTCGGCGTGCTGCCGCTGGCGGTGAGCACTGGCGCCGGCTCGGCCAGCCGGGTGGCGATCGGCTCCGGCGTGCTGGGCGGCATGCTGTCGGCCACCGTGCTGGGCCTCTTCTTCATTCCCCTGGCCTTCGTGGCGGTGCGCCGGCTGTTCGCCCGCCCGGCCGCGCTGGCGCCCGCCCTGCAAGGAGAACACTGATGAAACTGCGAACCCTGAGCCTGACCCTGCTGCTGGCGGGCATGCTGGGCGGCTGTGTCAACCTGGCGCCGGACTACGCCCGCCCCGCCGCCCCGGTGGAATCGACCTGGCCCGCCACCGGCGGCAAGGCGGTGGAGACGACGGATGACGGCCGCTCCGCCGCCGCCATCGGCTGGCAGGATTTCTTCGTCGATGCGCGGCTGCGCCAGCTCATCGAACTGTCGCTCACCAACAACCGCGACCTGCGCGCCACCGCCCAGGCCATCGTCAAGGCCCGCGCCACCTACCGCATCCAGCAGGCCGAGCTGCTGCCGGCACTGAGCGCCGATGCCGGCACCACCGCCAGGCGAACGCCGGCCGATCTGGCCGGCGAGCAGGCGATGACGAGCC
>JAKLLO010000106.1 GCA_023150095.1 Zoogloea sp.
ACCATCGACATCACGCCGGTGAATGACCCGGCCGCGATTTCCGCGGGCACCGGCAGCGTCAAGGAAGACACCCCGACCCAGTCCACCACCTCCGGCACGCTTACCATCGCCGATCCGGATGCCGGCGAGGCCGCCTTCCAGCCCCAGACCAACACCGCTGGCACCTACGGCAGCTTCACGATTGCCGCCGATGGCGCGTGGTCCTACACCGTCGACAACACCAAGCCGAACGTCCAGGCCCTGAAGGAAGGCGAGACCAAGACCGAAACCTTCACCGTCCAGAGCGCCGACGGCACCCCGACGACCGTCATCATCACGGTCGTCGGCACCAACGACGGCCCGGTGGCTTCTCCGGATACCGCCAGCACCAACGAAGACACCCCGGTCACCTTCGCCGTGCTCGGCAATGATTCCGACCCGGACGGCGACACCCTCACCGTCACCGGCGCCACCGTCGACCCGGCCAAGGGCACCGTCGCCGTCAATCCGGACGGCACCCTCAGCTTCACCCCGGCCGCCAACGTCAATGGCCCGGTGACCATCAACTACACCCTCTCCGACGGCAAGGGCGGCACCACCACCGCAACCGCCACCGTCAATATCGCCCCGGTGAATGACCCGGCCACCGTCTCCGCTGGCGCCGGCACCGTCAAGGAAGACACGCCCGCGCAGACCACCGCCACCGGCACCCTGTCGATCGTTGATCCGGACGCCGGCCAGGCCGCCTTCCAGCCGCAAACCAACGTTGCCGGCACCTACGGCACCTTCTCGGTGGATACCACCGGCGCCTGGACCTACACCGTCGACAACACCAAGCCGAACGTCCAGGCCCTGAAGGAAGGTGAAACCCGCACCGAAACCTTCACCGTCCAGAGCGCCGACGGCACCCCGACCACCGTCACCATCACCGTCGTCGGCACCAACGACGGCCCGGTGGCGTCCCCGGATACGGCCTCGACCAACGAAGACGTGCCCGTCACCTTTGCTGTCCTCGGTAACGACACTGACCCGGACGGCGACACCCTCACCGTCACCGGCGCCACCGTCGATCCGACCAAGGGCACCGTCACCGTCAATCCCGACGGCACCCTCAGCTTCACCCCGGCGGCCAACGTCAATGGCCCGGTCGCCATCACCTACACCATCAGCGACGGCCATGGCGGCACCACCACGGCCACCGCCACCGTCAATGTCGCGCCCCAGCCCGACACCGCCGTGCTCGGCACCGGCACGGGCACTGTCAAGGAAGACACGCCTGCGCAGACCACCGCCACCGGCACCCTGTCGATCGTTGATCCGGACGCCGGACAGGCCGCCTTCCAGCCGCAAACCAACGTCGCCGGCACCTACGGCACGTTCAACGTGGCCACCACCGGCGCCTGGACCTACACCGTCGACAACTCCAAGCCGAATGTCCAGGCCCTGAAGGAAGGCGAAACCAAGACCGAAACCTTCACCGTCCAGAGCGTCGACGGCACCAGCACCACCGTCACCATCAACGTCGTCGGCACCAACGACGGCCCGGTCGCGTCCCCGGATACGGCCTCGACCAACGAAGACGTGCCCGTCACCTTCGCGGTCCTCGGCAATGACTCCGATCCGGACGGCGATACCGTCACCGTCACCGGCGCCACCGTCGATCCCGCCAAGGGCACCGTCACCGTCAATCCGGATGGCACCCTCACCTTCAATCCGGCAACCAACGTCAGCGGTCAGGTGGTCATCACCTACACCGTCAGCGATGGCCACGGCGGCACCAGCACATCCACCGCGATCATCGCAGTTGCTGCACTCAACGACGCCCCCGTTGCGCTCGCCGACGCCAACACCACCACCGAAGACGCACCGATCACCAGCACCGCCCCGGGCGTGCTCGCCAACGACACCGACCCGGACAGCCCGACGCTCACCGTCACCGGCGCCCTCGTCGGCACCACGGGCAGCTTCAGCGCGGTCAGCGGCGCCGGCCTCACCCTGGCCGGCACCTACGGCACCTTGCTGATCCACACCGACGGCAGCTACACCTACACCCCGGGCGCCGCCGCCCAGGCCCTCAACACCGGCACCACGGTGCAGGACGTCTTCAGCTACCGGGCCAGCGACGGCGCGCTCACCAGCGCCGCCACGCTCACCATCAACGTCACCGGTGCCAACGACGCCGCCCAGATCAACGGGCCGCTCACCGGCTCCGTCAAGGAAGACACCGCCGGCCAGCTCGTGGCCAGCAACACCCTTTTCGTGACCGACGTGGATAACCCGGCCGCCTTCAACCCGGCCACCGTCACCGGCACCTACGGCACCTTCAGCATCAACGCCGCGGGCGACTGGACCTACACCCTCAACAACAGCGCCGCCAACGTGCAGGCCCTGAAGGAAGGCGACACCCGCGTCGAGACCTTCACCGTCAGCACGGTGGATGGCACCACCCGCGCCATCACCATCGACGTGCTCGGCACCAACGAGCGTCCCACCGTCACCGCCGCCAGCGCCACCGGCAGCGAAGACCCGGCCGCGCCGATCGCCATCAGCCTGGGCGGCGCCGACATGGATGGCACCGTCACCCAGCTCACGATCGCCGACCTGCCCGCCCACGGCACCCTGTACCGCGACGCGGCCATGACCCAGTTGATCGCCCCGGGCGCCACCCTCAGCGGCGCCACCGGCACCGTCTACTTCAGGCCCGACGCCAACTGGAACGGCAACACCAGCTTCCACTACACCGCCACCGACAACAACGGCGCCGTGTCGACGCAAGGCACCGCCAGCATCGGCGTCACCGCGGTCAATGACTCCCCGGTGGCCGCCAACGACGTGGGCAGCGTGCTTGAAGACGGCACCCTCAGCGTGACCGCCGCCAACGGCCTCATCACCAGCACTGCCAACCCCGCCGGCACCGACACCGACGTGGATAGCGCCAGCCTCACCGTCACCCAGATCCGCACCGGCGCCGAAACCGGCACCGGCACCGCCGGCACCATCGGCAACGCGCTCGTCGGCACTTACGGCACGCTCACCCTGCAGGCCGACGGCAGCTACGTGTACGTCGCCAACAAGGCCGCCGCTCTGGCCGCCGGCGTCACCGCCACCGACGTGTTCACCTACCGGGTGAGCGACGGCAGCGCCACCGACACCGCCGAACTGCGCATCACCGTCACCGGCACCAACGACACCCCGGTCACCGTCGGCACCCTGCCCAACGTCAGCGGCGTGGATGCAACCGGCGTCAACATTCCCACCGCAGCCGGCTTCAAGGATCCGGACACCGGCGACGTGCTGCACTACACCGCCACCAACCTGCCGGCCGGCCTCACGATCGACCCGAACACCGGCGTGATCACCGGCACCCTCGGCGCCGGCGCCTCGCAAGGTGGCCCGTACAGCATCGTCGTCACCGCCACCGACGGCAGCGGCGCGAGCGTCAGCCAGACCTTCCAGCTCGCCGTCACCAACCCGGCCCCGACGGCCGTGGCCGACACCCTCGCCGCCACCGAGAACCTCAGCGCCAGCGGCAACGTCGTCACCGGCGCCGGCCTCGGCGGCGACCGCGCCGACAGCGATCCGGACGGCGACACCCTCAGCGTGACCCGCATCGGCACCGGCACGGCCACCCCGGCCACCACCGTCACCGCGGCCGGCACCAGCGTCATCGGCGCCCACGGCACCCTGGTGATCCGCGCCGATGGCAGCTACACCTACACCGCCACCGACAACACCCTGCAGGCCGGCGAGCACGCCACCGACGTTTTCAGCTACACCGTCTCCGACGGCCAGGGCGGCACCGCCACCACCACCCTCACCATCGACGTCACCGGCACCAACGACGCCCCGGTGATCGGCGGCACGGCCATCGGCAACGTCACCGAAGACGGCACCCAGACCGCCAGCGGCGCCCTGACGATCAGCGACGCCGATGCCGGCCAGTCCGGCTTCGTCGCCAAGACCGTCGCCGGCACCTACGGCTCGCTCACCATCGACGCCAGCGGTAACTGGAACTACAGCCTCAACAACAGCGCCGCCAACGTGCAGGGCCTCAAGCAAGGCCAGCAGGTGGTCGACCGCATCAACGTCACCACCCTCGACGGCACCACCCGCGAAGTGGCGATCACCGTCACCGGCACCAACGACGCGCCGGTGGTCGGCACCGGCACCGTCACGGTCTCCGAAGAAGGCCTGGCCGGTGGCGCGCCGGACACCACCGGCACCAGCGACACCACCAACCTCACCACCGCCAGCGGCGTCATCAGCGTCAGCGATGTGGACGGCAACGCCCTCACCGCCACGCTCACCCCGCCGCCGGTCGACCTCACTTCCGGTGGCATGTCGATCAGCTGGGCGGGCGCCGGCACCGGCACGCTCATCGGCTCCGCCGGCGGCGTCGAGATCATCCGCGCCACCATCGCCGCCGACGGCACCTACACCGTCAAGCTGTCCGGCCCGGTGGATCACCCGGACAAGACCGCCGAAGATGTGCGCACCATCAACTTCGGCGTGAATGTCAGCGACGGCGTCACCACCACCGCCAGCACCCTGGCGATCAAGGTCGAAGACGACGCCCCCGTCGCCTCCGCCGCCACCCAGGCCATCGCCGTTGCCCCGGCCGACACCAACCTGCTGATCATGCTCGACACCTCGGCGAGCATGACCCTCAAGGACGGCGTCGGCGGCACCACCCGCCTGTCCAGCGCCATCAGCGCCCTCAACACCCTGCTCGACAGCTACGACAGCTTCGGTGAAGTGCGCGTCCGCCTGGTGACCTTCAACAGCACGGCCCGGGAAGTGGGCTCCACCTGGTTCACCGTGGCCGAAGCCAAGGCCGAACTGGCCAAGATCACCGCCACGGGCGGCACCAACTACGACGCCGCCGTCGCCACCGGCCAGACCGCCTTCACCACGCCGGGCAAACTCGCCTCGGGGCAGAACATCGCCTACTTCCTGTCCGACGGCCAACCCAACCTGGGCTCCGAAATCGGTACCGCCGACGAGACCAGCTGGAAGAGCTACCTGCAGACCAACCAGATCACCAGCTTCGCACTGGGCATGGGCGTCGCCGCGATCCAGTCCTACCTCGACCCGATCGCCTACAACGGCGTCACCAAGACCAACCTGGACGGCCAGGTGATCAGCGACTTCAACCAGCTCTCCAGCGCCCTGCAGGCCACCGTGCCCACGCCGGCCGCCGGCGAGATCCTCTCGGGCGGCCTCTTGGGCGGCACCAGCGCCTTCGGTGCCGACGGCGGCCACATCCAGTCGATTACCGTGGATGGCGTCACCTACACCTACAACGACTCCGCCTCCGGCAGCATCACCGTCACCGGCGGCACCAGCCACGGCACCTTCAACACCGCCACCCAGCAGCTTTCCGTCACCACCGCCGCCGGCGGCACCCTGGTGGTGAACATGAGCAGCGGCAGCTACACCTACACCCCGATCTCCACCGTCAGCAACACCATCCATGACGGCTTCGGGTTCACGCTGATCGACAAGGACGGCGACACCGCCGCCTCGAGCGTCGATTTCAACATCAGCCGCTCGGCCGAAAACGTGCTCACGGCCACCGCCACCACCTCGGCGATCGCCACCGGCAACCTCGGCCTCACCGGCGAGTTCTACGGCTACAACGAAACCACCAGCAGCACCAACACCCGCGTCCATGCCGACGACACCCGCTACGGCAACCTCGACCACGTCTCCGACATGGTGAGCATCATCGACGGGCGCAGTGGCCAGACCATCGTCGGCACCTACAACGCGGCCACCGCCGCCGGTGCGGACGCCACGTTCAGCGCCGACAAGCTGGACTACGGTTTCGGCTACACCACCGGCATCACCACCGCCGGCGCGGTCAATGGCAACCTGGGCAACAACCCGACGCAGCTTGGCAGCAACCTGGCGATCAACTCCGGCGCGCTGTACAACTTCCTGCGCGGTGGCACCACCGGCGCCGACACCACCGAGCTCAAGACCACCACCGGCATCGGCTACACCACCGACTCCGGCCTGCGCATGGTCGGCCTGGTCAATCTGGATGGCGGCAGCTACGACATCCGCGTCACCGCCGACGACGGCTTCCGGCTCAACATCGCCGGCAAGACGGTGGCCATGTTCGACGACATCCAGTCGCCCACCACCCGCGTGTACAGCGGCGTGTCCCTGGCCAGCGGCCTGCAGCCCATCGAGCTGCTGTACTGGGAACAGGGCGGCAACGCCCGTCTGCGCGTCGAGGTCAAGCTCTCCAGCGAAGCCGACACCGCCTACAAGACCCTGGGTACCGACGACTTCGCACTGTTCACCCCGACCAGCGCACCCACCCTGTCGGCACTCCAGGACATCATCGAGGATCCCAGCCAGAACGGCCGCTGGCTCGTCCGCACCGGCGCCCAGCTCGACGGCTCCACCGGCAACGACGACATCACCGGCACCGACGGCCGCGACATCCTCACCGGAGGTGCTGGCAACGACATCATCCGCGGTGGCGCCGGCGCCGATCTCATCGGCGGCGGCAGCGGCAACGACACCCTCACCGGTGGCCTCGGCTCCGACACCTTCAAGTGGAGCCTCGGCGATGCCGGCACCACCACCAAACCGGCGGTCGATGCCATCACCGACTTCGACAAGGGCGTCACCGGCAGCGCCAGCAGTGGCGGCGACATCCTCGACCTGCGCGACCTGCTGCAGGGCGAGAGCCACACGGGCAACGCCACCGGCAACCTGGGCAACTACCTGCACTTCGAGAAATCCGGCGCGGACACCGTGGTGCACGTCAGCACCAACGGCGGCTACACCGGCGGCACCTTCGTCGCCGGCGCCACCGACCAGAAGATCGTCCTGCAGGGCGTGGATCTGACCAACAGCGGCGCCCTCAGCACCGATGCGCAGATCATTCAGGACCTGCTCACCAAGGGCAAACTGAGCGCCGACTGAGGCCGCCCCGGCGGCGGGGCGACGTGAGGAGAAAGGAGTAAGGAGAGAGGAGGTCGCGGGCTGAAACGCGGTGCGCTGGCGGTCACAGGCGCAAGCGGACCAACCAAGGCCTCCCTACTCCAGCCTCCTGATCCACACCGCCTTCTACAGCCAAAGCGGGCGTCACAAAAAACGGCAACAATGATCGACTCATTGTTGCCGTTTTTGCACATCTGAAGCCTGCGGGCCTCCGCCCGCGCTGCTCAAACCATCTCAGCCCTGGGCCGCCAGCCGGCGCGACGCCTCAGGCCCGGTCATGCCGCCAACCCCCAGCCACGCCGCCGTCGCCCATTCCTCGGACGAATGCACCTGCTCCGCGTAGACCACCACACCCAGCCCCCGCGCCACATCCACGATGGCCTTCACCAGCCGCTGGTGGCCGACGTTTTCGTGCAGGCTGGCCACAAAGCTGCCGTCCAGCTTGAGGTAGGCCAGGCGGATCGCGTAGAGCCGCGGCAGCGCCGCCAACTGGCGCCCGAAGTGCTCGATGCCCAGCTGCGCGCCGTGACGCGCCAGCACCTCGGCCAGCGCCTCCAGCCCGGCCAGATTGGCATCCAGACCACGCTCGCTCACCTCGACCGCAATCCGCGACGCGGCCGCGCCGGCGGTGGCCAGCAGCACATCCAGCTGGTCGAGGAAGCCCGGCTCGATCAGCGACCGGGGCGCCACGTTGATCGCCACCGGATCGTTTGATCGCGCGAGGCGCTCGATGCCGAGTCGCACCGCTTCCAGATCGCAGGCCGATGCCAGCCCGACCCGCACTGCGGCGGGCATGAACTGGCCGGCGGTGAGCACATTGCCATCGGCCGTCGGCAGCCGCAGCATGAACTCCCGGTGCACCAGGCTGCCGTCCCCGGCCAGCACCGGATAATCCACCAGCGTAAACTCATGCCGCGCCAGCGCGCCCTCGATCAGCTCGCGCCAGGCGCCCTCGCCCGGCGCGGGTGACGGAATGTCGACGCCCTCCCCATTCACAACCAGCGCGTCGATGGACTCGGCCCGCATCAGCGCCGAATCCACCCGCGCCAGCACCGTGCCCGGCGCCTCGCCGCGCCGGTAGCCCATCACCGCCGCGCGGGCCTTCAGACCACCGGCGTCACCCGCCTGCAGATCCAGCGCCGCAATGGCGCTCTGCACCCGCTCGAAAACCTTGCGTCCCTCATCCACGCCCTGGCCCGGCAGCAGCACCGCGAATTCCGCGCCCCCCACCCGGGCCAGCGATACATCGTCCTGCCCTTCCAGGCTGGCCTGCATTGCCTTGCCCACGGCCATCAGCCATTCGTCGGTGCGCACGCGGCCCAGCTGCTGGTTGAGCGCCGCCAGATCGGCGATCCTGAGCATCCCCACGCAGCCCACCGCCGGCGCATCGGAATCGGCCAGCACCCGGCGCAGTTCGCCGCTGAAACACGCCCGGTTGAGCAGCCCGGTGCCCGGATCGCGGCTGCCCTCGTCGCGCAGCGCCTCGATCCGCGCAGCCTGCTCGGCGAACAGCGCCCGCACCCGCTCCGACATGTGGTTGAGCGCCGCAGCCACGCTGCGCAGTTCCACCACCTTCGGCTCGGCCAGCACCCGGAACTGCCCGGTGCCGATCGCCGCCGCCTGCTCGGCCATCTCGGCCAGCGGTTGCCGCACCCAGCGCAGCAGCGCCGAAACCCCCATCGCCCAGAACAGGCCGATCGCCAGCATCAGGCTGCCCAGCTGGAGCACGCCATTCCACAGCGACCGGTAGGCATAACCCCGGGCCGCCTCCACCGACACCAGGCCGATCTGACGCCATCCGTCACTCACCTGAGCCTGACCGGGGCGCACGTCCATCGGCAGCACCTTGACCAGCCAGCCCGGCACGTCCTCTGGCTGGTCCGGCTGGCTGCGCTCGATCTTCAACTTGCCGCTGCTGTCGACGAAGCGGACCGAGCGGTAATGGCCACCATCGAACAGCGCCGTCACCAGCAGCTCCATCGTCGCCGCATCCTTGGTCTGCTGCGACATGGACAGCGCCAGCGACACCGCGCCATCGTTCGACTGGGCCCGCAGCTGCTGCTCGAAGTAACCACGGGCCGTCAGCAGGCTGACCGCAAACGCGCCCACCAGCACCAGGCCCATCGCCACCACCACACTCACCCACAACCGTTTCAACAGTGACATGACCTTAATCCCTTAAACCTTCTGCCTTCATCCGCAGCAACATCTCCTGCCAGCGGGAGACACGATCCACCGGCTGTGACGCCTGGCTCGCCGCCCCGACAAAGATGCCCTGCATGTTGAAACTGAAAACCGGCGCCAGATCGGGCCGTGCCGAAGCCGGCCGGATGCCGGTGACCAGGTTGTCGAGCACCAGCGGCACCGCATCCGGCGTGGCGTAGTAGCTCAGCACCATGTGTGCCTGGGTCACGCTGCTGCCGGCGCCGCCAATCCGCGCCCGCACATAGGTCATCCTCAGACGATGTTCCGCCACCCCCAGCTCGCGCAGGGTGAAATACTTGGCAAAGACGTAGTCCTCACAATCGCCAGCCCCCCGGGCGAGGACTTCCAGCGGCGTCGCCCAGTAATCGGTCTGCCCCCACACCTGGGTGTCCTCGGCAAAGCGGATGCGCCGGTTGAAGAACTCATTGACCCGCTGAAGCTGCGCCTCCTCGGGCAGATCCCGCCAGCTTCCCACCGCGCTTCGCCAGCCATCGACCGCCTCGGCCGCCGCCGCACCAAAGCGCTGCAGCGCCACCTGGCGCATCCGGTCCATATCGAAACCGCCCCTTGCCCCGCCGGCGAGCAGCAGGATCACCGCGCCGCCGGCTGCCGCAAGACGACGGCACACCATCGCCGGGCGGCCTGGGCGCAAGACGGGAAGAAGGCGCATTGAAGGGAAGCGGTAAGCCTGTCGCGGGTCTCGGGGAGTGTGTCATGCCGGATGCCACCTTGCGGCATGCAGGCAGTCTGGGTGAACGGCAGCGCACCACGAAAGTTAAATTTGATCCGCCAGCGCCCTAAATTGTGAAATATGTTTTCCGTTAGGTCATATTAATGGGTCAAAAGGCCAAAACTCCAAATACTGCGCAACTTCGACAGTTTCTGACCCGTAGAATCCACTCGCAATAGGCCATTCGAATCACCAGCCCGCACGGGCCTGCCGGATTCTTTCGCCCCAGCACGGCAATTTTCCAAATTACGAGACGACAATGTTCAAAGCAACAAAGCTCTCCGTCTGCCTGACACTCTCCCTGCTCTCCATGGCACCGGCCCACGCCGCGCCGGGCACGATGCGCGACGCAATTGAAAAGGCGATCCTGCGTAATCCCGAGGTGCTGGCCCGCCTGCACGACTACCAGGCTGCAGATGCCGAACGCGACGTGGTGCGCGGCGGCTACTTCCCCCGCGTCGATCTCCAGGGTTATACCGGCCGCGAGCGCCGCGAGACGCCCACCACCGGCCCTGACAGCTACAGCCGTCCCGGCTACCAGCTGCAACTGCGCCAGCTGGTGTTCGATGGTTTTGCTACGCGCAACGACGTCAAGCGCCTGGGCTTTGCCCGCGCGACCCGCTATTTCGAGCTCCTCGGCACCACCGACGACATCGCCTATGAAGCCGCCCGCGCCTATCTCGATGTGCTGCGCTACCGCGAGCTCGCCGGCCTCGCCCAGGAAAACTGGGCCATCCACAAGGAAACCGTGGATCAGATCGAGCGCCGCGTGAAGGCCGGCGTCGGCCGCCGGGTCGACCTCGAACAGGCCTTCGGCCGCCTGGCCCTTGCCCAGTCCAACTGGCTCACAGAAAGCTCCAACCTCCACGACGTCTCCCAGCGCTTTCAGCGCATCGTCGGCGAGGCTCCGGCCGACGCCCTCGACAAGCCGCCGGTCTTCACCGACAAGCTGCCCACCGAGAAGGACGTGCTGCGCCAGGCCATCACCGACAACCCCGGCTTCAAGGCCGCGGTTGCCAACATCCGCGCCTCCCGCGCCAACATCGACGTGCAGCGCGCCAACTACTCGCCCACCGTCGAAGTGCGCGCCAGCACCGGCATGGACAAGAACCTCCTCGGCGTGACCGGTGAAACCAACACCAACGCCCTGCAGGTCCTGATGAACTGGAACCTCTTCAAGGGCGGCGCCGACGAAGCCCGCATCCGCCAGTCCCACGAGCAGCTCTACAACGCCACCGACCTGCGCGACAAGGCCTGCCGCGACATCCGCCAGCAGACCGCCATCGCCTGGAACGACGTCAAGAAGCTCAAGGAACAGCTGATCTACCTCGAGCAGCACCAGCTCTCCACCGAAAAGGCCCGCGACGCCTACCGTCAGCAGTTCGACATCGGCCAGCGCAGCCTGCTCGACGTACTCAACACCGAGAACGAACTGTTCGAGGCCAAGCGCGCCAGCACCCGCGCCCGCTTCGACCTGACCCAGGCCGAACTGCGCGTGCTCACCCAGACCCACACCATCCTGCCGAGCGTGACGCTGGCGCCTGTGGCCCGCACCGGCCCTGAAGAAGCAGGCGTCACCGAGCCCGGTGAAGACGAAACCCTGCTGTGCAGCACCGCCCTGCCGGTGGTCGCCCCCCTCGACACCGCCGGTGCCATGCAGGGCCGTACTCCGCCGGCTGCCACGCCGCTGCCCGTGGCCGAAGCCGTGGCCGCCACTGCAGTCAGCAGCGCCCCGGCTGCTGCTGCCACCTCGGCCGTCGAGCCGCTGGTCAGGTCGTGGGCTGCCGCCTGGTCGGCCAAGGATGTGGCGCGCTACAAGTCGTTCTACTCCAGCGCCTTCAAGCCTGAACAGGGCACCCGTGAGGCCTGGATGGCAATCCGCGAAAAGCGCGTCACCAAGCCCGGCGATATCGCCGTCGAAATCGAAAAGCTGACTGTCCGCAACCTGTCGGCCACCACCGCCGAAGCCAGCTTCGTTCAGCACTACCGCTCGAAGGGCCTCAACGACGCGATGAACAAGACCCTCCAGTACCAGCTGGAAAACGGCCAGTGGAAGATCATCCGCGAATCCAACCGCTGATCTGACCCACCGCCCCGCCACCCGCGGGGCACAAAAAAAGGGAGCCGAACTGGCTCCCTTTATTTTTGGATGGCACCCGATCAATCACGGGTGCCACACCGGCGGCATCACAGATGCGGCTGGATGATCCGGCGGTAGAACTCGTGGAAGTGCTGCATCCCGTCCTCGTAGGGCGACTGATACGGCCCGACCTCGGAACGGCCTTCCTTCAGCAGCGCCAGTCGACCACGATCCATCCGCTCGCCGATATCGTCATCCTCGATGGCGGTTTCCATGTACGCGGCCTGCTCGGCCTCGACGAAATCGCGCTCGAACTCGAGGATTTCCTCCGGGTAGTAGAACTCGACGACGTTGGTCGTCTTGTTCACATCCGTCGGGATCAGGGTGCTCACCACCAGCACGTTCGGATACCACTCGACCATGATGTTGGGGAAATAGGTCAACCATATTGCCCCATGTTTCGGCATTTCACCGCCGTTATAGTTGAGCACCGCCTCGTGCCAGCGTTTGTAAGCGGGCGAACCGGGCTTCTTGAGCGAAGTGATCCCCACCCGCTGCACCGAATACCACTCGCCGAACTGCCAGGTGAGATCGTCACAGGTGACGAACTGGCCCAGCCCGGGGTGATACGGCACCACGTGGTAGTCCTCGAGGTACACCTCGATGAAGGTCTTCCAGTTGTAGTTGCACTCGTGGATCTCGACCCGGTCGAGCTTGTAGCCGTCGAACTTCAGTTCGCCCGCCACCTGCATCCCGCCCAGATCGGCGTTTGCCGAGCGCGGGCCCCTGAAGAGCAGACCCTGCCAGTTCTCAAGCTTGTCGCGCTGAAGGTTGAGGCACGGGTTTTCCGGGAAGTGCGGCGCACCGATCAGCAAGCCGTCCGGGTTGTACGTCCAGCGGTGGATCGGGCAGACGATGTTCCGCTCGGCCGTGCCGGTGCCCTGCAGCATGATCGCCTGGCGATGACGGCAGATGTTGGACATCTGGTAAAAACCGTCGTCGCGATTGACCAGCAGCTTGGCGTGATCCCGCCATTCCAGCGAGCGATACTGGTTGACTTCCGGCACCATCAGCTCGTGGCCGACGTAGCCGGGACCGGCATCGAAGAGGAGACGCTTCTCCAGCTCGAAGATCTTTTCGTCGAAGTACCACGATACCGGCAATTGGGAAACAGCCGGCGATAGATGTGCCTGAGAAGCGATATCAGACATCCCGAACCCCCTTGTCGAAAGCGAAAGCCCGAAACGTAAAGCTCACCATTATATAGTATTACGCGTTTGACCTGAAGCCCGACGATAGGCTATTTTTACGGTTTGCATCAGGTCAGTTCCGGCAGCATGGTCAAATCAACCGCTAGCAAGCCCGCCAGTTTCGAATCCGCCGTTGCCGAGCTCGAAACCATCGTCCAGGACATGGAAAACGGGCAACTCCCCCTGGATCAGGCGCTCGCCGCCTACCAGCGCGGCACCGTGCTGCTGCGCCAGTGCCAGGCCCAGCTGACCAAGGCCGAGCAGACCATCCGGGTGCTCGAAACCGAGAATACGCCGGAAGACACCCAACCATGAGCGCCACCTTCAGCCAATGGATGGGCGACATCCAGCAGCGCACCGAATCCGCCCTTGATCGCGCCCTCCCCGGCGCCGACATCGCCCCGACCCGCCTCCACGACGCCATGCGCTACGCCGTCCTCGGCGGCGGCAAGCGGGTCCGTCCGCTGCTGGTGCACGCCGGCGGCCAGCTCACCGGCGCCGCACCCGAGCGCCTCGACCGCGTCGCCTGCGCGATCGAGATGATCCACGCCTACTCCCTCGTCCACGACGACATGCCGTGCATGGACGACGACGTGCTGCGCCGCGGCAAGCCCACGGTTCACGTCGAATACGACGAAGCCACCGCGCTCCTCGTGGGCGACGCGCTGCAGACCCAGGCCTTCCTGCATCTGGCCGACGGCGCCGTCTGCAACGACCCGCAGCGCCAGATCGCCATGATCCGCCAGCTCGCCCAGGCCAGCGGCTCCCGCGGCATGTGCGGCGGCCAGGCCATCGACCTGGGCTCAGTCGGCCAGCAGCTGTCGCTGCCCGAACTCGAGTTCATGCACATCCACAAGACGGGCGCCTTGATCCGGGCCTCGATCAACCTCGGTGTACAATGCGGCCGCAGCCTCGACGAGGCGCAGATGGCCTCGCTGGATCACGTCGGCAAAGTCATCGGCCTGCTGTTCCAGGTGGTGGACGACATCCTCGACGCCGAGGCCGACACCGCCACCCTGGGCAAGACCGCCGGCAAGGACGCCGCCAACGACAAGCCGACCTACGTGAGCCTGCTGGGCGTCACCCGCGCCCGCGAACTCGCCGAGGAGATGTGCCAGGACGCCCTCGACCGCCTCGCGCCCTTCGGCGACAGCAGCCAGCGCCTGGCCGAACTGACGCGCTTCATCATCCGCCGCCAGTTCTGAGCCGCCGCCAACCGAATTTCGCCCATTAACGACCCGGTAACCCGGAATGCCTCACGCAACGCAGCCCGCCTCTCCCCGTGCCAGCCTGCTGGACCGGATCGCCTCACCTGCGGATCTTCGCAAGCTCGAAGCCAGCGAACTCTCCGTCCTGGCCGACGAACTGCGCAACTTCCTGATCGATTCCGTCTCCCGTACCGGCGGCCACCTGTCGTCCAACCTCGGCACCGTCGAGCTCACCATCGCTCTGCACTACGTCTTCAACACCCCCGAAGACCGCATCGTATGGGACGTCGGCCATCAAACCTACGCCCACAAGGTGCTCACC
>JAKLLO010000107.1 GCA_023150095.1 Zoogloea sp.
CAGGGCTGTCGCTGGCCGGCTACCTGCTGACCCGCGTCGCATGGCGCAGTTATCTCATCCACCAGTGGCGAAAACGCCGGAACAGCCTGTCTTGAAGATCGCCTACCTCATCGCCCTGCTCCGCCGCCTGCTGCACATCCGGCAGCGCCCGAAGGCCGTTGCAGTCACGCCCAACGGCCGGCGCACCAGCCAGTTGCCGCGCATCCTGCTGCGGATCTACTTTGCCGCCGGCTTCCTGGTGGCGCTGATGGCCGTCGGCACCGCCGGCTTCTACTACGCGGGTGGCGACAACGCGAACTTCTCCGACGCGTTCTACATGACGATCATCACCGTCACCACGGTGGGCTACGGCGAAGTCGTGCAGATCGACGGCTTTGCCGAACGCCTCTTCGCCGGCCTCATCGCGCTGGCGGGCTTTGGCGCGGTGACCTTCCTCTTTACCAGCCTGACCGTTTTCTTCCTCGAAAGCGACCTCGATTACACCCTGCGGAGACGACGCATGGAAAAGCAGATTCGCAAGCTCCACGGCCACTACATCATCTGCGGCTTCGGCCGGGTCGGCCGCAACGTGGCCAACGAGCTCACCACCACCCACCGCCACTACGTGGCCATCGATGCCGACGAGGCGGCCATGGAAGCCCAGCGGGAACGTCTGCCCGGCCTGGTATACCTGAGCGGCGACGCCAGCGACGACGACCTCCTGCTGTCAGCCGGCATCATGGACGCCCAGGGCGTGTTTGCCGTCACGGGCGACGACAGCCGCAACCTGATGATCGTGTTCACCGCCAAGCAGCTCAACCCGAACATCCGCATCGTTGCCCGCTGCCACGAGGTGCGCAACACCGAAAAGCTGCGCAAGGCCGGCGCCGACAGCGTGATCTCGCCCGACTTCACCGGCGGCATGCGGATCGCCTCCAGCATGATCCGGCCCCATGTGGTGTCCTTCCTCGACGAAATGCTGCGCTCCGAGCTCAAGCTGCGCCTCGAGGAAGTCCGCGTGCCCGACAACTTCGAACCCCGCGCGCTGGACACCCTGCGCCTGCGCAGCCCCAACTACGTGCTGCTGGCGGTACGCAAGGACGGCGAGGTGGTCTTCAACCCGACCAAGGATTTCATGCTCGCCCCGGGCCAGCTGGTGATCGCGATGGCGTCCCCGCTGGGCCGCCAGGAGCTCGAAGGCGCCCTGCTGCCCGACTGAACCGGCAGCCTCAAAAGCACAACGCCCCGGCACGCAATTTGGCGCACCGGGGCGTTGTGCTTTCGGGCCGAAGCCCGGGATCAGATCTTGAAGTGGGCGACTTCGGCGCGCAGTTGCTGGGCGAGGCCCTCGAGGCGGTGGGCGGTGTTGGCGGTATCGCGCACCGCAGCGCTGTTCTGCTCGGCCATCTGGGCAATGTGCTCGACGTTGCGGGCGATCTCGGTGCTCGCCGCGCCCTGCTCCCGCAGCGCGGCGGAGATGTCGGCGACGGCGCCGACCACCTGGGTGGCGCCGGCGTGGATCTGGTTCATCGCGTTGCCGGCCTGGCCGGCCAGCACGACGCCTTCCTGCACCCGGGTCACGCCATCCTGCATGGTTGCCACAGCCTTTTCGGTGCCGTTCTGGATCGACACGACCATGCCTGTGATCTCGCCGGTGGCCTTGGCGGTACGCTCGGCCAGCTTGCGCACTTCATCGGCCACCACCGCAAAGCCGCGCCCGCTCTCACCGGCCCGGGCGGCCTCGATGGCGGCGTTGAGGGCCAGCAGGTTGGTCTGGTCTGCGATCTCCTTGATCGAATTGACGATCGCCGAGATCTGCGTGGATTGGTCGCCAAGCTGCTGGATGACCTGGGCTGAATCACGCACCGAGCTGGCGATGCGCTCCATCTCGGTCACCGTCCGGGCCACCACCGCGCCGCCTTCCGACGATAGCCGACCCGACGACGACGAGATGCCTTCGGCCTCGGACGCGCTGCTGGCGATCTCCTCGATCCCCACCGTCATCTCCTCGACCGCCGCCGCCATGCTGGAGGCCGCGCTGCTCTGCTGCTCGGAGCCCGACGACACCTGGGACGCCGACTGGGCCAGCACCTCGGCGGCCTTCGCCACGTCGTTGGCGCCGCTCTGCACCTTGCCGATCACGGCGGCGACCGAGTGAGCCATCTCGTTGAACTGATCGGCCACCAGATGCAGTTCGTCCTGGGCCGAGAAGCGGATGCGCGAACGCAGGTCGCAGTTGGCGAGCGCCTGGGCGCCAGTCTTGAGTTCATTGACCGAGTGCATCACCGCCACGCAGAAACCCGCTGCAAGATAGAGCAACAGCAGCAAGGCCGCGCCGGAGACGACCGCATTCGTGGTGAAGGCGCGCTGATGGGTCGCAATGCGCGCCTTCAGCAGCGTCTCGACCGACGGGATGAGCTCGTCGTAAGTCTTGGCGTAGGTCATGTCGATGGCGCGGGTGACCAGATCGAAATACGCCTTCGGCGCCATCTCGAAGTCGCCCTTCAGGATGTGCTCCTGCAAGGCCTCGATGACCTGGGACGCCACACTGTTGAATTCCTTGCTGAGCTTTTCGAGGGAGCCACGAATCGCCGGATTGGCCACCGCCGCGCGGTCAAGGTTCTCGTTGAAATCGGCCAGGGCCATGTTCAGCTCGCCCAGCTGGGTGCTGATGTCGAAACGCCGCTGGTCGTCGAGCGCCTTGGCGGCCAGCACGCCCGTTCCCATCGCACGCAGCCGACCAAGGCGTTCCGAGACATCCGGCACCCGGCGGATCACGTTGTCGATCAGATAATAGGTGTCGGCCGAAGGGTCGAGGGTCAGGTTGCCGTCGTCGCCCAGGTCGTGCAGGGTGAGCATGGCCTTGCGGATCATTGCCGTGTGCGCCAGCAGGTTGTCCCGCGCCTTGAGCTGCAGCCCACCGGATTCGAGCGCGGCCCACTCCTTCCGGACATCCGGCCAGCGCTTGACGGCCGATGGGGCCAGGGCGCCGACGAAGGCTTCGTCTGCAGCCTTGAAGGCGGCACTCGCCTCGGCAGTCTTCTTCTGCAGCGGGGTGCGCATCTCCTCGTTGCCGTTGAGCAGACCTGACGACAGGCCACGATGCTGCTGACTGACCTGGATGACCTTGAGCAGCCGGGGGACGACGCCCAAGGCGTTGACTTCCTTCTCGGCAAAATCAATGTTTTCGCGAAGGGTCATGGCGAGCTGGACCAGCAGGGATCCAATCACCAGCAGCGCGATCACCCCGAGCAGAGCAAACTTCTTCGGGTAGCGCATGCGGTTGAGCAGGGCAACCGCGGGGGCGAATAGTGCGTTCATGGTGTCTCCGGTCAATCACCTCCGGGACCACCACGGGCCCGGGTGGGTCTTTATCGACACGGCCACCCGTAAACTTAAGAAACCCCGATCTCTATATGGTTATATCGCGCACCCGGAGCACGCCCGCGATCAAGCACGGAAAATTCCCACTTCGCATTGAACCGGCAGGCACGCCCGACAACCGCTCAAGCCCCTGTCTCAAGCACGCCATCCTGCAGGCGCAGCACCCGGCTCGCCCGTGCCGCCAGCTGCGGATCGTGGGTGACGATCACGAAGCCCGTGCCCTGCTGTTCGGCAAGTTCCAGCATCAGCGCAAACACCTTCTCGGCGGTCTGGCGATCCAGGTTGCCGGTGGGCTCGTCCGCCAGCACGCAGGCCGGTTTGGTGACCAGCGCCCGGGCGATCGCCGCCCGCTGGCGTTCGCCGCCGGAGAGCTCGCCCGGCGTGTGATCCAGCCGATGACCGAGGCCGACGGCCTTGAGCGTCTCGGCAGCCCGCGCCAGGGCCTCGTCCTTCGGCATCCGCCGCACGAAGAGCGGCATCGCCACGTTCTCGACGGCCGAGAACTCGGCCAGCAGATGGTGGAACTGGTAGATGAAGCCCAGCGACTCATTGCGCAGGCGGCCCCGCTCGGCATCCGAGATCGTCGAGAAATCCCGCCCCAGCAGCTTCACCTCACCCGCCGACGGCACGTCCAGCCCGCCCAGCAGGTGGAGCAGCGTGCTCTTGCCGGAACCGGACGAGCCGACCACCGCCACCCGCTCGCCGGGTGCCACCGACATGGTCACGCCGCGCAGCACCTCCACCGCGTCCGCCCCTTCGCGGAACGACTTGGACAGCCCGCGGCATTCGATCACGGCATCACTCATAGCGCAGGGCCTCCGCCGGGTTGAGACGCGACGCCCGCCAGCTCGGGTAGAGCGTCGCCACGAGAGTCAGCACGAAGGACACCACGGTGATCGCGATCACGTCGGACCACAGCAGCTCGGACGGCAGGTCGGAGATGTAATAGACGTCCTTGGCCAGAAACTGCACCCCGAAGAACTGCTCGATGGCCGGCACCACCACGTCGATGTTGAGGGCGAGCAGCACGCCAGCCGCCACGCCGAGACCAAGCCCGATGAAGCCGATCAGCGCGCCCTGGATCACGAAGATGCCCATGATCGAGCCCGGGCTGGCCCCCAGCGTACGCAGGATGGCGATGTCGGCCTGCTTGTCCTGCACCGCCATCACCAGCGTCGACACGATGTTGAACGCCGCCACCGCCACGATCAGCAGCAGGATGATGAACATCACGTTCTTCTCAATCTGCACCGCGCGGAAGAAGTTGGCGTGGCTGCGCGTCCAGTCCGACACCATCGTGTCGGCGTCCAGATAGCGCGGCAGCTCCCGCGCCACCCGCGGCGCCTCGAAGAGATCATCCAGCTTGAGGCGCACGCCGGAGACGCGATCCTCCATCCGGTACAGCGTCTGGGCGTCCTGCAGATGCACCAGCGCCAGGCTGGAGTCGTACTCGTACATCCCCACTTCAAAGATGCCCACCACCTTGAACTGCTTGAGCCGCGGCAGGATCGCCGCCGGCGTCACCAGCCCCTGGGGCGCGATCAGCGTCACCTTGTCGCCGGTGGACACCCGCAGCGCCCGGGCCAGATCGGCGCCGAGCACGATGCCGAACTCGCCGGCGCGCAGGTCGTCGAGCTGGCCGAAGCGCATGTGCTTGGCAAACTCCGCGACCTTGTCCTCGGCGTCGGGCAGGATCCCGCGCACCAGCGTGCCGCGCACCGTCTGGTCGAAGGACAGCATGCCCTGAGCCTGCACGAAAGGCGCCGCGGCCCGCACGCGCGGATGCTTGGACGCCTCGTCGGCGATCCGCTGCCAGTTGGCAAGCTCACCGTCGTAGCCGCTCACCTGCACGTGGGACGCCACGCCCAGGATGCGCGTGCGCAGCTCGCGCTGAAAGCCGTTCATCACCGACAGCACGACGATCAGCGCCGCCACGCCCAGCGCGATGCCCAGCATCGAGACCAGCGAGATAAAGGAGATAAATCGATTGCGGCCCTGCGCCCGCCGCTTGGAGCGGGTGTAGCGCAGGCCAACCAGGAATTCATAGGACATCGGAGACAGAACCAGAAACGCCGGCACCCGGCGCAGGGGCGCATTGTGCCGCAGATATCCGATTTGAACGAGAGGCAACACCGCCAGCGTGACGCCTTGCGCTACCGCCCGCCGGCGCCTTTTGCCACGGCCTTGCCGACTGCCGTAAGCTCCCGTCAGCCCAACATCATCGGCCCGCCGCCATGCGCATCCGCAAGTCCGCGATCTTCCTGTCCCTGTGCCTGGCCTCGATGGCGGGCCTCGCCGCCGACACCGCCACCCTCACCGCGCCCGAGAAGCTCCGGGCCGATCCAAGCCCCTACGCGGCGGTCGTGGGCGCCGTCCATCGCCTTGCCACGGTGCGCATCGTCGACGAGCGCCGCGACTGGTATCAGGTCGAAGCCGACGGCGGCCGCAGCGGCTGGCTGCCCCGCCAGAGCCTGCAACTCGACACGCCCGCGCCGGCCGCCGCCAGCGCCAGTCAGCCCGGCCCCGGCAGCGACGCCCGCCTCGTGCCCCGCAGCACGCCCCGCGCCTCCAACCACGCCCTGCTGCTCAGCCTCGACCCCGCCCGCGCCAGGGTCGACGGCGAAGCCGCCGCCGCCATCGCCCGCCTGATGGGCGTGCCAGACGCCAACATCCAGCAGCCGCCCGCCGCACAGCTCGACGCCGACGGCCTGCGCCGCGCCCTGGCCGCCCTCGACGCGCGCCTCGGCGCCGACGACCGGGCCTTCATCCACCTCTCCGGTGCCGGCGGCAACCCGCCCTGCGCAGATGCGATCCCCACCGCCGGCCGCGACACCCTGCCCCTTTCCGAATTCAGCGCTTTCGTCCGCAACCTCGCCCGCAAGGCCGACAAGCTGGTGGTCATCGCCGATGCCGGCGACAGCCGCTGCCCGGCTCCCTCCATCAACGCAGCCACCGGCAACGTCCTCACCCTCTCCGGCCCCCGCGGCACCACCCAGGCCCTGCGCGACTGCCTCGACGGCCGCGCGCCCCTCACCGCCAGCGCCGGCATCGCCAGCGGCGAAGACTGGCGCCACTGCGCCCAGGCCGCCCTCGGCCCCCGCGACGGCGCCGCGCGGATCACCATCGGCGGCAACCCGTCCATCGCCCCGACGCCCGGCCTCGTCGTGGCAACGCCAGCCTCGCCCCGCAAGCTGCTGCAGGCGATCCACGCCCAGCGCAGCGAGCGTCGCAGCGTGATCGTCGGCGGCCTGCGCAGCAGCTATCGGGCGGGTGACCCGCTCCGCATCTCGGTGAGTGGCCCCCAGGGCGGGCAGCTTTACGTTCTTGCCGCCCACGACGACGGCTTCGTGCTGCTCCACCCCTCGCCCGCCGCCCCCGCCGAGCGTTTCACCGGCAGCCAGAGCCTGAGCCTCGCAGCCCGGGATCTCGGCACCGGCAATGTCCGCCTGCTGGCACTGGTCACCGACAGCCCGCGCAACTTCATGCGGGCCGGTTTCAGCGGCGCCGGCAACGTCGCCACCGCCCCGGCCGACGCCCGCAGCCTGCGCGACCTGCCCCTCGAAATCCTCGGCGGCGACACCAGCCCCACCTGCCAGCGGGCCGAAACCCGCAACCTCGGCGCAGCCCAGGCCCGCCAGTGCTCCACGGCCTTCGGCTCGGCCATCGCCGACCTCATCATCAGCCCTTGAGCGCGGCGCGGGCGGCGGGCTGCCCGTGCTAGACTCGCCACCCGAATTTACATTCGCCGGCCGGGCCCGCCAGCCCGGTCGCCACGCCGTCGCACCCATGCAGTTTCACCTTGTCCTGCCCGGCCTCGCCTGGCCCCGCAGCGGCGCCAGTCACGCCGCCGGCGACCTGTCGCTGCCCGCGCTGTCCGCGCTGCTGGGCCACGCCCAGGCCAGCTGGCAACCTGCCGTCGCGCCCGAGACCTGGCTCGCCGCCCGCTTCGGCGCCGCCGACGCCCGCATGCCCTACGCCGCCCTGCGCCGCGCCGGCGAAGCCCCGCCCGCCGCCGACGCCCACTGGCTGTGCTGCGACCCGGTGCACCTGCATTTCTCCCGCGACAAGCTGCTGCTGGCCGACGCCTCCGGCCTCGGCATCACCGCCGACGAAACCGCCACGCTCATCGCCGGCCTCAACGACACCTTCGCCGACATCGGCCGCTTCGAGGCACCCGCGCCCGACCGCTGGTACGTCGCCCTCGCCGACGAGCCGCGCCCCTTCTTCCACCCGCTGCCCGACGTCAATGGCCGGCCGGTGCAGCTTTTCATGCCCGAAGGCGAGGACATCGCCCGCTGGGCGCGGCTGTCGAACGAGCTGGAAGTGTGGCTCTACAACCACCCGGTCAATGCCGCCCGCGAAGCCGCCGGCCAGCGCGTGATCAACGGTGTGTGGCTGTGGGGCGCCGGCCCCGCGGATGTCCGCCTGCAGGCCCCCGCCCCGCGCATCCAGGCCGACGCGCCCTTCGCCCGCGGCCTCGCCCGCTTCGCCGGCGTCGATCCCGAAGCCACCGAACGCTACCTCGACGGCACCGGCTTTGCGGTGGTGAGCAGCCTCCAGCGCCCGGCCCTGCATCTGGATGCCGCCGCCTGGCAGGCCGCCCTGCAGCAGCTCGAGCAAAACTGGTTCGCGCCGCTCCTCGCCGCCCTCAAGGCCAAGCGCATCCGCACGCTCACCATCAGCGCCCCCAGCGACAAGCACTGCCTGCAGCTCGAGATCTCCGCCGGCAGCCTGTGGAAGTTCTGGCGCAAGCCCCAAACCCTCGCCGCCGTGCTCGCCACGGCGCCGCAACCCGCCTCCACCACGCCATGACCCGCATCCTGCCCCGCCCGGCTCCGGCCCGCGCCGTCACCCGCCTGATCGAAGCCGGCACGCATCCGCTCCTCGCCCGCATCTACGCCGCCCGCGGCATCCAGAGCAAGGACGAGCTGGACTACAGCCTCAAGGCGATGCTCCCGCCGGCCCAGCTCAAGGGCGTGCGCGAGGCCGCCGAGCTCCTCGCCGACGCCATCGAGGCCGGTGCGCGGATGCTCATCGTCGCCGACTACGACTGCGACGGCGCCACCGCCTGCGCCGTGGGCATCCGGGCGCTGCGGATGTTCGGGGCCGAGGTCGGCTATCTGGTGCCCAACCGCTTCGAATACGGCTACGGCCTCACCCCGGCCATCGTCGAGCTCGCCGCGCCCATGGCGCCGGACGTGCTCATCACCGTGGATAACGGCATCGCCAGCGTCGACGGCGTGGCCGCCGCCCGCGAGCACGGCATCGCCACCGTCATCACCGACCACCACCTGCCCGGCGACGAGCTGCCGGAGGCCGACGTGATCGTCAATCCCAACCAGCCCGGCTGCGAGTTTCCCAGCAAGAGCCTGGCCGGCGTGGGCGTGATGTTCTACACCATGCTCGCCCTGCGCGCCGAACTGCGCGACCGGGGCGCCTTCGAAGGCAAGGCCGAGCCCAATCTGGCGGATCTCCTCGATCTCGTGGCCCTCGGCACCGTGGCCGACGTGGTCAAGCTCGACCACAACAACCGCATCCTGGTCGCCCAGGGCCTCCAGCGCATCCGCGCCGACCGCATGCAGCCGGGCATCCGCGCGCTGTTCGCCGCCGCCGGCCGCGACGCCGCCCGCGCCACCACCTTCGACATGGGCTTCGCCCTCGGCCCGCGCCTCAACGCCGCCGGCCGGCTGGCCGACATGTCGCTGGGCATCGAGTGCCTGATCACCGACGACATGGGCCGCGCCCTCAACATCGCCCAGGAGCTCGACAAGCTCAACCGCGAGCGACGCGCCATCGAGGCCGAGATGCAGGAAGGCGCGATGGCCAACCTCGACGCCATCGACCCGGGCGCCCGCTCCAGCCTCGTGCTCTTCGAGCCCGACTGGCACCAGGGCGTGATCGGCATCCTGGCCGGGCGCATCAAGGAGAAATTCCACCGCCCGACCATCGCCTTCGCCCGGGGCAACCCCGGCGAGCTCAAGGGCTCGGGCCGCTCGATCCCCGGCCTGCACCTGCGCGACGCGCTCGATCTCGTCACCAAGCAGGCGCCGGGGCTGGTGCTCAAGTTCGGCGGCCACGCCATGGCCGCCGGCCTCACCATCCGCGAGGACGACCTGGCGCGCTTCGAGCAGCTCTTCGAGGGCATCGTCACCAGCCTCATCGACCCGGCCAACCTGACCCGCAGCCTCGAGACCGACGGCGCGCTGGAAGACAGCCTCTACAACCTCGAAACCGCTCGCCTGCTCGAGCGCGAGATCTGGGGCCAAGGCTTCGCGGCGCCGGTGTTCGACGACGTCTTCCGGGTCGAGAACCAGCGCGTGCTGAAGGAAAAGCACCTCAAACTGCAGCTCAAGAAAGGCAACACCCGGCTCGAAGCGATCCAGTTCAACCACGCCGACGCCGCCGCACCGTCGATCCACGCGGCCTTCCGGCTGTCGGTGAATGAATACAACGGCGTGTCGAGCATCCAGCTGATGCTCGAGCATTTCGAGTCTGCGTAAATCCTGGCCGCGTAAACGCACAAAACCCCGCCGGAGCGGGGTTTGTTGATTGTTCGATCAGCCGATCGAAGCGACCCGATCAGTAACGGCCACCGCCGCCACCGCCAAAGCCACCACCACCGGGGCCACGACGGCCACCACCGCCAGGACCACCGCTGCCCGGACCACGCCGCGGACCGCCGAAGCCGCCGGTGCGGGGTTCCTGCGGGCGGGCTTCATTGACGGTCAGATTGCGGCCGTCAATGTTCCTGCCGTTCAGACCGGAAATCGCGCCCTGGGCTTCCTGATCCGACCCCATCTCGATGAAACCAAAGCCCTTCGAACGGCCGGTTTCACGATCCATGATCACCTGAGCAGAGGTCACGTTGCCGTACTCGCCAAACAGTTCTTCGAGACGGGCCTTGTCGACGCTGTAAGGCAGATTGCCTACATAAAGCTTGGTACCCAATTGACGCGCTCCATGAGATAAAGGCGGCCCGGAAGATGGTCGCTCACTCACACAATAGCAAGGCATTCCAGTCGCGTCGAATATTTTCTCATCGCTGCAACAAGGCCTGACGCGCGCCTCAGGCCAGACTGCCAGCAAGCAGGATGAGCCCCGGCACCACCACGAAGTACAGCCGCATCACCAGACGCAGGCGCGAGCCGGGTTCGGTGAGCCCCATGTAGTGGCGGATCACCAGCAGGCCCTTCACCGCGACGATGCCGGCCACCACCGCGGCCAGCACCGCCGCCGAGGCCGCGCTCTCACCCAGCCAGGCGCTGCCGAGGGTGAGCGCCACCAGGCCGAGCCACACCCGCGTGGCCTGTCTTTCAGGGGACGTACGCGTCGTCATCGCCGTCACCTCAGCACGTAGAGCAGCGGAAAGATCACGATCCACGCCAGATCGGTGGCGTGCCAGTAGAGCGTGGCGGCCTCCAGCCCTTCGTGGTCATCCACGCTGTAGGCGCCGAAACGGCAGCGCAAAATCGCCCAGATCAGCCCCAGGCAGCCCCACACCACGTGCACCAGGTGGTTGAAGGTGAGGTAGTAGTACATCGCCACGAAGCTGTTGCCGGTGCCCACCACGCCGTGCTCGATGTTCCAGTTGAACTCCCAGGCCTTGATGAGCAGAAAGCCGATGCCGCCCAGCAGCGTGCCGATCAGCCAGTTGCTGGCGGCGCGGGATTCGCCCCGGCGGATCGCCAGCAGCGCGCGCACCGCGAAGTAGCCGCTGGTGAGCATCACCACCGTGTTGGCGATGCCGGCGCCGGTGAGGAGCATCGCCGAGCCGGCGCGGAAATCCTCCGGATGGTTGAAACGGAACCACGCCCAGGCCACGAACATCAGCGCAAACTCGGTCAGCTCGCACAGGATGCCCACCCAGATGCCCCGGTTGCCGGGCACATTGCCCGCCAACATCGGCCGCCCGGCCGGAGGCGCTACCGCGAGTTCCATCGACTGCTCCCGTGAAGATTCCGGGCACCACTTTATCCTGCTGCCAGCGGGCCCGATCGGCACAGTTTTGCACCGATCCGGGCGGATCAGTTTTTATTTTTCCCTTGAGATTCATCAATGAAAACGGGCCGTCCGCAGCGCTGCGGACGGCCCGTGAGCCAGCGGAAACCCGGCTGAAGCTAGTGCTTGAGGTGCGGGTTGAGGAAGCCCCGCATCAGCTTGGTGAGGCGCGGCATCACGCCCCAGGTCATGGTCACCACGATCAGCCCGGTGAGCAGCGCCACCTTGGGCAGGAAGGGCAGATACGGGCGCACCAGCGGCTCGATCAGCCACAGCACCAGCGACACCGTGGGGAAGATGCCCATCCACGTGACCAGCGCCATGCGCGCCCGCGGCGGGTGCATCGAGGCCGGCACCACCGCCGGGGCGAACCACGCCTCCAGGCCCGACAGGCGGCGGTAATCCGGCTCGGCGTCGGCCACTTCGCGCAGGCGGCGATGCATCTCGGCGCGGGCCGGGCAGGCGTCCCATCCGGCCAGGGCCGCTTCGGAGGCGAAGTTCACCACCACCTGATACTCGTCGCCCGGGTTGTGGGGCGGGATCATCTCGGCGCCCAGGAAGCCCGGCGTCTTCTGCATGTGCTGGAACATCTCGCGCACGGTGGCCTCGTACTCGCGCTCCTTGCCCGGCTGGGCGCGGCGGCGGGCGATGCGGGTGACGTGGCCGGGCTGGGTGGCAACTGCAGCGGCGGCGGGGGTCTTGGCGTCCATGGCTGTCCTTGGGTCAGGCGTTGAGGATCGACACTGCGCGGGTGTTGAGATAGGGCTCGAGGGCTTCGCTGCCGCCTTCCGAACCATAGCCCGAATCCTTCAGGCCACCAAAAGGCATCTCCACCCACGGGGCGGCGGGCTGGTTGATCCACAGCATACCCACCTCCACCCGCCGGGCGAGCTGGTGGGCGTGCTTGAGGGACGTGGTGAAAGCGTAGCCGGCGAGGCCATAGGGCAGCCGGTTGGCCTCCAGGATGGCTTCGTCGAGGGTGCTGAAGCCGCGCACCGCCGCCACCGGGCCGAAAGGCTCGTCGTTGAAGACCTTGGCGTCGAGCGGCACGTCGGCCAGCACGGTCGGGGCGAAGAAGTTGCCGGTCTCGCCGATCCGCGCGCCGCCGGCGGCGACGGTCACGCCCCGGGCCACCGCGTCGCCGATGAAATCGGTCATCGCGGCAACCCGGCGCGGGTTGGCCAGCGGGCCCATCTGGGTGCCTTCGGCGAGGCCGTCGCCCACCTTCAGCGAGGCCGCGTGGGCGGCCAGCCTGGCGGTGAACTCGGCACGCACGCTCTCGTGCACCAGAAAGCGCGTCGGCGAGATGCACACCTGGCCGGCGTTGCGGAACTTGGCGCCGCCGGCGACGGTGACCGCCAGATCGAGATCGGCGTCGTCGGCGACGATCACCGGCGCGTGGCCGCCCAGCTCCATCGTCACCCGCTTCATGTGCTGGCCAGCCAGCGCCGCCAGCTGCTTGCCGACCACCGTCGAGCCGGTGAAGCTGATCTTGCGGATCACCGGATGAGGTATCAGGTAGGCCGATACCTCAGCGGGGTTGCCATAGACAAGACCGATAACACCCGCCGGCACGCCGGCATCCACGAAAGCGCGGATCAGCTCGGCCGGCGCGGCCGGGGTTTCCTCGGCGGCCTTGACGATGATCGAGCAGCCGGTGGCGAGCGCCGCCGACACCTTGCGCACCGCCTGGTTGATCGGGAAGTTCCACGGCGTGAAGGCCGCCACCGGGCCGACCGGATCCTTCAGCACCAGCTGGCGCACCGCCAGATTGCGGGCCGGCACCACGCGGCCATACACGCGCATCCCCTCGTCGGCGAACCACTCGATTATGTCGGCTGCGGCCATCGTCT
The DNA here is from genome assembly GCA_023150095.1 of Zoogloea sp. Lineage (GTDB taxonomy): Bacteria > Pseudomonadota > Gammaproteobacteria > Burkholderiales > Rhodocyclaceae > Zoogloea. Next base: position 13,215 of record JAKLLO010000107.1, read on the forward strand.
CGATCTTCGCTTCGGCGAGCGGCTTGCCGTTTTCCTGGGTGAGGATCGTGGCGATGGCGTCGGCCCGCTCGCGCAGCAGCACGGCGGCGCGGCGCAGGGTCTTCTGGCGTTCGCTCGCGGGCACGTCGCGCCACAGGGCAAAGCCCTTCTGGGCGGCGGCCAGGGCGCGGTCCAGGTCGGCGATGCCGGCGTGGGCAACACGGCCGATCTCGGCACCGGTGGCGGGATTGACCACGGCCAGCGTGCGGCCGTCGGCGGCGTCCTGCCACTGGCCGTCGATCAGCAGTCGGGTGTCGGGGTAGCGCATGGGGTTTCCTTTGATGGGCGTGGCGGATCAGGCCGCCAGGCGCGGATGGGTCTCGATGTAGCGGGCTTCGGTCTTCGCGGCCTCGGCCAGTGCCTGCTGCAGACCGGCGATGATCTGGGCCAGTTCCCGGTGGCGGGCGTGCATGATCGGCGCGCCGGCCATGGCGATGTCGGCACAGGCCATCGCGGTGCGCAGGATCTCGTTCTCGGCGCGCAGGCGCTCGATCTCGTGGGCAGCCTGGTCGTGCAGGTCGCGGTTCGCGGGGGTGGCCCGCAGGGTTTCGACGATGTCCATCTGGCACTCCTTTCGATGCTGCCCGGGGCAGCGGATGCCTTGCAGTGTAGGGGCCGGGGACATATATTTGAAATCGATTGTCGATATTCGACCCATAACCACAGCCGATACCTCCATGGATTTACGCCAGATCGACCTCAACCTCCTCGTGTCCCTTGACGCCCTTCTCGCCGAGTGCAACGTGACCCGCGCCGCGCGCCGCCTGCACATGAGCCAGCCGTCCCTGTCGGCGCATCTGGCGCGGCTGCGCCAGCTCTTCGGCGATCCGCTGCTGCTGCCCGCCGAGACCGGCCGCGGCATGACGCCCACCGCCCGGGCGCTGGCCCTGGGCCCGGCGCTGCACTCGGCGCTGAAGGATCTGGAATCTGTGGTGAGCCATCAACCGAGCTTCGACCCGAAGCAGGACGAGCGCATCTTCCAGATCGCCGCCAACGACACGGCGATGGTGGTGCTCGGGCTGCCGCTGATCGAGCGCGTCTCGGCGCTGGCCGGGCCGGGGCTGCGGATTGCCTTCCGCAACCCGGACGTGGGGCTGATCGCCGCCCAGATGGAGCGCGGCGAGGTGGATCTGCTGCTGGCGTCCGAGCGCCTGCTGCCGCCCTCGATGAAAACCCGCCCGCTGCTGCACGGGCGCTTCGTGGTGGCCCAGCGCAAGGCCCATCCGCGGGGCGTCGGGCCGGTGGATCTGGACGCCTACTGCCAGCTTTCGCACGTGCTGGTCACCGAGATCGGCGGCAGCGTGCGCGGCTACGTGGACGACACGCTGGCCGCGCTGGGGCGCCAGCGCAGCGTGGTGCTGTCGGTGGAGAAATTCATGCTGGTGCCCGAGATCCTGCGCTACTCGGATTACGTGTGCACCCTGCCGTCGATGCTGATGAG
>JAKLLO010000108.1 GCA_023150095.1 Zoogloea sp.
CGTGGTGTGGACGGCGGTCTCGCCGGTGTTGGCGTTTGCCTTGGCGGCCACCTTCATGCTGGCCGGCACGCTCGCCATCCTGCGGGTGCGCGACTGATGGACCGACTGACCCTCGAACGCCGCCAGGTCTGGATCTACCTTGCCGCCATCGCAGGCGGCCTGGTGCTGGGCACCGTTGCGCCCGAGATCGGGCCGCGCTTCGAGGTCTTGTTGTGGTCGGTGCCGGCCGCGCTGCTCTACACGACCTTCGTGCAGGTGCCGTTGCTCCATGTACGCGACGCCTTCCGGGACCGGCGCTTCGTGCTGGCCATCCTGCTCGGGAACTTCGTGCTGATCCCGCTGGTGCTGTGGCTGGCACTCCAGTGGCTGCCGGGCGACCCGGCCCTGCGCCTCGGCGTGCTGCTGGTCTTGTTGGTGCCGTGCACTGACTGGTTCATCACCTTCACCCAACTCGGCCGCGGCACGCCGGCACGAGCCATCGCCGTCACGCCGCTCAATCTGCTGGCACAGCTGTTGCTGTTGCCGGTCTACCTCTGGCTGATGCTGCCGGTGGCCGATTTCAGCGCGGCGCTGAAGACCGAAGAGATGCTGCCCGCTGCACTCGCGCTGATCGGGCTGCCCCTCGTGGCCGCCGCGCTCAGCGAACGCTGGGTCGAGGCGCGGACAGAGCGGGCCATCTGGCGCGAGCGACTCGGCTGGTGGCCGGTGCCCTTGCTGGCGGTAGTGGTGTTCCTGATCGCCGGTGCGCAGGTCGGTACGGTGCTCGATGCCGGGCCCGTGCTGCTGATGGTGCTGCCGGTGTTCGTCGGCTTCCTGCTGGTTGCCGCGCTGCTGGCGCGCGGTCTCACCCGGTGGTTGCGGCTGCCGATGGACACCGGCCGCACGCTGGCCTTCAGCTTCGGCACCCGCAATTCCTTCGTCGTGCTGCCGTTCGCGCTGGCCTTGCCTGCCGGCTGGGACACCACCGTGGTGGTGATCGTGTTCCAGTCGTTGGTGGAGCTGTTCGGGATGGTGTTCTACCTCTGGTGGCTGCCGCGTCATCTGTTCCGGGAACCGATGAAGGCTGGGGCATGAGCAGGTCAAAGCGATATCGTGCTTCCAAGTGGGACCACCTCAAGGCGCTGTCGCTGAGCGAGGCCATTGCCCGTCCCATCGGGGTGCCGGTCGCAAGTGAAGAAAAGGGCGAAACCGCGTCCCAGGAGGCTTGACATGGACGAGTGCTGCACCAACAAAGGCGCCGAGCTGGCCGCCCTGGCGGACAAGGCCAGCCAACGCACCGCGTGCTGATGGTGGTCCTCGCCATCAACGCGGTGATGTTTCTGGTCGAGTTCAGCGCCGGCCTCGTTTCCCACTCCCTCCGCTCTCATGGGGGATTCGGTCGACATGCTCGGCGACGCGCTGGTCTACGGATTGAGCCTCTTTGCCTTGCACCGCGGTGCGAAGTGGGAAGCCGGCGCGGCACTCGCAAAGGGCGTAATCATCCTGGGCTTCTTCGGCGTGATCGTGGCCGAGATCGTTCAGAAGCTCCTGCATGGCGTAACGCCGTCCAGCACCCTGATGCTGACCTTCGGCAGCATTGCCCTGATCGCCAATCTGACCTGCCTAGCGTTGCTGCGGCGGTTCCGCTCGCTCACCGGCCACGCCGGCGAGCCTGGAAATGGTGTAACCGTCCATCGCTTCCTCCTTTCCGTTACCCGGCGCAGCAGGACAACGCCTTCACGTCCTTCTTGAAGGTCTGCGCCGCGAGCTTGAGCCCCTCGACCATCGTTAGGTAAGGGAACAACTGGTCGGCAAGTTCTTCCACCGTCATGCGGGCACGGATCGCCAGCGCGGCCGCCTGGATCAGTTCGCCCGCCTCTGGCGTGACCGCCTGCACGCCGATCAAGCGACGTGAGCCTTCTTCGATCACCAGCTTGATGAAGCCGCGCGTGTCAAAGTTGGCGAGGGCACGCGGCACGTTGTCGAGCGTGAGCGTGCGGCTGTCGGTCTCGATTCCTTTGAGGTGGGCCTCGGCTTCGGACAGCCCGACGGTGGCGACCTGCGGGTCGGTGAAGACCACGGCCGGCATTGCGGTGAGATCAAGCGCCGCCTCGCCGCCGGTCATGTTGACGGCCGCGCGCGTGCCGCCGGCCGCCGCGACGTAAACGAACTGCGGCTGGTCGGTGCAGTCGCCGGCAGCATAGATGTCCGGCGCGCTCGTGCGTAGGCCGTCATCGACGACGATGGCGCCTTGCGGGTTCACCGTCACGCCGGCGGCTTCGAGATTCAGGCTGCGCGTGTTCGGGCTGCGGCCGGTGGCGATCAGCAACTTGTCGGCACGCAGCTCACCTTGGGCGGTCGTGAGCACGAATTCACCGTCCTGATAAGCCACCTGACTCGCCTGGGTATGCTCCAGCACGGCTATCCCTTCGGCGCGGAAGGCATCGGTCACAGCCGCGCCGATGGCCGGGTCCTCGCGGAAGAACAGCGTGCTGCGCGCCAGGACCGTGACCTGGCTGCCCAGCCGGGCGAAGGCTTGCGCCAGTTCAACGGCCACCACCGACGAGCCGATCACCGCCAGCCGCACAGGGATCGTGTCGCTCGCCAGCGCCTCGGTCGAGGTCCAGTACGGCGTGTCCTTCAGGCCGGGGATCGGCGGGATCGCCGGACTTGCGCCGGTCGCGATCAGGCAGCGGTCGAAACTCACTTCGCGCGTGCCGCCGTCTGCGGTCGCCACGGTCAGCGTGCGCGCGTCCTTGAACCGGGCCTCGCCCGCCAGCCGCGTGATGACTGGATTGCTGTCCAGAATGCTTTCGTACTTGGCGTGGCGCAGTTCCTCGACGCGCGCTTGCTGCTGGGCAAGCAGCCGCTCGCGAAGGATGGCCGGCGTTGCCGCTGCGATGCCGTCGTCGAACGGGCTCGCCGTGCGCAGATGGGCGATGTGGGCGGCACGGATCATGATCTTGGACGGGATGCAGCCGACATTCACGCAGGTGCCGCCGATGGTGCCGCGCTCGATCAGCGTGACGCGCGCACCCTGTTCGACGGCCTTGAGCGCAGCGGCCATCGCCGCCCCGCCGCTGCCGATGACGGCGATGTGCAGCTTGCCGTTGCCGTGACCGGCTTGGCTTCCGCCACCAACCCATTCGCGCACGCGGTCGAGCAGCCCGCCGCGCGGCGGCGCGCTTGGTGCGTCAGCCAGCGCGGCCCGATATCCGAGCCCGACGACGGCGGCGAGTAGAGCGTTGGTCGAAGTCTCTGCGGTCATGGCCAGGGTCGCATTGCCCTTGGCGTAAGACACCTCGGCCGAACGCACGCCGGGCACCCGCTCCAGCGCTTCCTTGACATGGGCCGCGCACGATTCGCAGGTCATGCCGGTGATTCTCAGTTGTGTCATGGTCTCATTCCTCTTGTCGTGACCGCTTCATCCGTGTTTCGGGGGGAGTGCGCACTCTTCCGACCCGCAGCGGCGGTTGGCCGGTGACACCAGATCCCAGATCGACACACCGACCATCAAGGCGATTCCCGTGTAGACCAGGGGCCGCATCCACGCGGTGGCAAGCAGCCAGACCGTGCCGACGATGACGATGGCTGGGCCGACCATGCCGAGCAGACTGCGGTGCCATTGCCGGTGGCGCAGCCAACCCAGCGCGTTCGCCACCAGCGCCAGGGCGGCGAACAGCGGCAGCAGCCGGGAAATGAACAGGCCTTCGTACTGCTGGAGGAAGCCCAGCCCGATGGCTGCACCCAGACTGGCGAGCGCGGGAAAGCAGGCCGCGCAGCCCATCGCGGAAACGACGGTACCCAATGCCCCGGCCTTGTCGGCGATACGCGCAATCGGTGTCATGGCGTCACTCCATGTTCAGCGCTTGATGCTGGACGGATAGCCGGCGTTGGTGGTGGCCTCGGTCAGCTTCTGGACGGTGGTCTTGGCGTCGTCGAAGGTCACGACCGCTTCACGCTTGTCGAAACTCACGTCGACCTGGTTGACGCCCTCGACCTTGGAGAGCGCCTTCTTCACCGTGATCGGGCAGGCCGCGCAGGTCATGCCGGGCACGGACAGCGTGACGGTCTGGACGGCGGCCCAGGCGGGTGTGGCAAGGGTGGCGGCCAGGGCCACGAGTGCGGCAAGTTTCTTCATGATGATCTCCTGTCAGTAGAACAGCGGAAGGACGTAGGGAAAGGCGAGCGCGACCACCACCAGGGCAGCCACGATCCAGAAAATGAGCTTGTAGGTCGTGCGAACCTGCGGAATCGCGCAGACCTCGCCCGGCTTGCAGGCGTTGGCCGGCCGGAAGATGCGGCGCCAGGCGAAGAACAGCGCGACGAGCGCTGCACCGATGAAGACCGGCCGGTACGGTTCCAACACGGTGAGGTTGCCGATCCAGGCGCCGGAAAAGCCGAGCGCGGCCAGCACCAGCGGGCCGAGGCAGCAGGTCGAGGCAAGGATGGCGGCGAGGCCGCCGGCGGCCAAGGCACCGCGCCCGGATTGCGGTTCCGACATGAGGTTTCTCCTTTCGAGGTTTCGCTTGATGCTGTAACGTTACTTCCGTAGTTAACTACGGAGTCAAGCGCGATGAACACCGAACCGGATAGCCTGACCATCGGCGCCTTCGCCAAGGCGGCCGGGGTCAATGTCGAGACAATCCGCTTCTATCAGCTCAAGGGGCTACTGGCGACACCGGACCGGCCCTACGGCAGCATCCGCCGCTACAGCGGCGCTGATGTGGCGCGGGTGAGGTTCGTGAAGGCCGCCCAGCGTCTGGGCTTCAACCTGGACGAGATCGGGCAGCTCCTGAGGCTGGAGGATGGCACCCATTGCAGCGAGGCAGCGGAACTGGCGTCGCAGCGGCTGGACGACGTGCAAGCCAAGCTGGCCGACCTGACCCGGATCGAGGCAGCCTTGTCCAAGTTGGTCGGTGAATGCCACGCGCATCAAGGCAATGTGTCCTGTCCGCTGATCGCCGCCTTGCATTGCCGATAGTTCACGGATTGGCCTGGGCATCAGACGTCATGGATTTCGGGCATTGCGGGCAATCGTTTTCTGAACACGGCAGCCGCCACCGCCTTCCGTGAAAAGGAAGAGCCCCGACATGGGGGCTCGAATGGGTTGCGGGTTACTCGTCGTCGTAGAGCGTCAGCCCGTCCAGCACGGGCGCGTCGGCATCGAAGATCAGCAGGCGCACGTCGGCGAGCGCGGCCAGGTGGAGCACCTCGACGAGGGACTCCGGCATGCCTTTCCGGCGATGCGCCCGCCGCAACCGCTCGGCGGTGATGCCTTCGACCCGTTGCAGGTTCTCGTCCGTCCAGGGCGTGGCGATCAGCTTCACGCCGACCGCGGGGCTGTAGGGAATGCGGAAGGCAACGAACAGGAAACGGGTCGGCGTGTCGATGTCGGCCAGGTTGGCCAGATAGCGGCCGGCCTCCTCGGTGATATGCGCCGAACTGATTTCCCAAGCACGGCTGTAGAAGCCGGTCTCGAAGCGCAGGCGGCGTACCACCTCGCGCGCGGCTTCCTCGGAGTAGGTATCCCCGACGTGCAGCGGCTGGCCGGCTTCTTCGGCCATGACGGCGTAGACGAGGTTTCGGGCGATACCGTGGCTGGGGCACTGCGCGTCCAGCTCGGGCGGCACGTTCTGGCCCTCGGTGATCAGCGCGAAGTCGTCGCAGAAGACGCAGGCATGGCGCTCGACCTGGCTGTCCGGCAGGTGCGACTGCGAGACGTGCAGCGGCAGATAGCTCAGGGGGCAGTCGTCGTCGTAGGAAATCGCCAGCAGCCGCTGCACGGACAGGCCATCGTAGCCGCGGACGAAGGGGTTTTTGGAATGAGACATGGGATTCCTCCAGCAGAGGATGGCCGAGGCAATCCCCTGCCGGGGATTGAACCCCAGCGAGTGGATGAAGTGGCAGCCGGTCAGCCGGCCGCGGCGTCGGGCCGCCCTGGTGGCGGGCGGTGCAGGTCAGTGGAAGATGGTGATTCGGGACATGGCCGCTCCTGCGAAAGGAAGGAGGGACATGGCCCCGAACGGGGACGCATGTCCCTCGTGGGGGGGATGAAAAGACGGCGGGTTGCCAGGCGCGGCTCACCAGCCGTTGTAGTGCAGCGTGAGGTCGGCGATGACCTTGCGCCGCTCCAGATCGAGGCCGCCGAAGTCGGACAGCCCCTCGAAGCCGCAACGCTTGAGCATCGCGCCGCCCTCGCGGGAGTTGTAGAAGCTCACCATCGCGGACAGGAACATGCGTTGACCGCTGCTCAGCACGCCCAGGGCGTCGTTGAGCATCAGCATGTTGGGCCGCAGGTCCCACTTGGTGGTGGCACGCTGCAGACCTTCGCGTGTGCCGTCGCCGAACCACTCGTGGCCGGCGATCTGCGCGCCGCGCTTCCAGGCCTCGAAGAAGGCCTGCGGTGCAGCGTCGAAGTGCGCCTGTTCCAGCGCCATCTGATCGAGCACGTCTTCGGGTAAAGACAGATTCATGAGAGAACTCCTTGAAGGGTGGGAATCAGGGGTGAGCGCGCTGTGTCCAGGCACGGGTATCCAGGGCGCGCTGTGCTGCGAGGTGGGTCGGGAAATACTCGACGGACTCCCGCGATACCGGGCCTTCGTCGTCTTGTGTGCCGATGTAGTGGCCGGCCGCGCTGCGCAGCACCTGTAGCGGCAAACGCTTGCCGGTCCAGGTCAGCGCCAGCGCACCACTGCGCACTGCGGTTGCAGAGGAAGATGCGGAAGGTACAGACATGCCGTGCTCCTTGGTGGGTCGGGGAGCACGCATCCCGCAGGGGATGGAGTTCCCCTCGGGTGGTTGAGAAAAGTGCATCGTCGCCAGGCCGGCGAGCGTCCGCGGTGGGCGATGCGAAGCGGACTGGATCGGTCAACGCGGCGAACCGCGTTGCAGTCTTGAAGACCGGGACTGCCAGGGCATGCCGCTGACGACTGTCAGCAACGCATGAGGGTGAGCTTCGGACTATCAGATAGCCGCGTCACGCAGCAATCGGGCGCAGTGGCGTCCCCGATTGGGGTCGGGCGCGCCCGGTCCTCTATTGCGATGTGCTTGCACAATTATTCAATAGATGTTGTATTATTGAACTATGAACGAGACCCAAGCCGTTTCCGCCCTGAGCGCCCTGGCCCACACCCAGCGCCTTCGCGTGTTCCGCGCCCTGGTCGTCGCCGGCCCCGAAGGGCTCACGCCCAGCGTCCTGGCCGACCAGCTCGACGTGGCCCGCAACACCCTGTCCTTCCACTTGAAGGAGCTGGCCCACGCCGGCCTCGTCACCATCGAGCAACAGGGCCGCAACCTGATCTACCGCGCCGACTTCGCCCACATGAACGGGCTGCTTGGCTACCTGACCGAGCACTGCTGCCAAGGTGGCGTGTGCGAGGCCAATGAATCCACCCGTGCCTGCGCCTCCTGCTGAAAGGAACCTCCATGAAACGCTTCCACGTCCACCTGCACGTCGATGACCTGAATCGCAGCATCGGCTTCTATTCCCAACTGTTCGCCGCGCAGCCGGCTCGCATCGAGGCCGACTACGCGAAGTGGATGCTCGAAGACCCGCCGGTCAACTTCGCCATCTCCACGCGCGGCAGCAAGCCGGGCATCGACCACCTGGGCATCCAGACCGATGACGCCGACGAACTCACCGCCCTGAAGGCCCGCGCGCAGGCTGCCGACATGGCGCTGCTCGACGAAGGCACCACGACCTGCTGCTATGCACGCAGTGAGAAGCACTGGGTCACCGACCCGCAGGGCGTGGCCTGGGAGCATTTCCACACGCTGGGCAACATCCCCGTGTTCAACGAAGCGCCGCAGCCCGCGCCGAGCACAGCTCCAGCTTGCTGCGCGCCGAGTGACAGTCGCGCCGCCGCGAAACGGGCTGCTTCTTGCTGCTGACGCGAGGCATCGATGACGACTGAAACCACCTACAACGCGCTGTTCATCTGCACCGGAAATTCGGCGCGTTCCATCCTGGCCGAAGGCATCCTCAACGAACTGGGCCTGGGACGGTTTCGCGCCTACTCGGCGGGGAGCCACCCCAAGGGCGAAGTCCACCCGCTGGCGCTCGCCACGCTGGAGCGCCTGCGCCTGCCAACGACCGGCTACCGCAGCAAGAGCTGGGACGAATTCGTGGCGCCCGGTGCGCCGGTGTTCGATTTCATCTTCACCGTCTGCGACAACGCCGCTGGCGAGGTGTGTCCCGTATGGCCGGGCAAGCCGGTGTCGGCCCATTGGGGCGTGCCCGATCCGGCCGCCGTCGAAGGCAGCGAGGAACAGCAGCGCAAGGCGTTCATGGACGCCGCGTTGACGCTCAAGCGTCGCATCGAGCTGTTCCTGTCGCTGCCGGTCCAACGGCTCGATGCCATGTCGCTGCAGCATGAGCTGCGCGCCATCGGCAAGCAGTGAGGTAGCACGATGACCGTACAGACAGAAGCCGTCGCCGCCACGCCATCGTTCTCGATGAGCATCTTCGAGCGCTACCTGACGGTGTGGGTGCTGCTGTGCATCGTCGCCGGCATCGCCCTGGGCCAGCTCGCGCCTGGCGCGTTCCAGGCCGTCGGCCGCATGGAAGTGGCCCAGGTCAACCTGCCGGTCGGCCTGCTCATATGGGTCATGGTGATCCCGATGCTGCTCAAGGTGGATTTCGGCGCGCTCGGCCAGGTTCGCCAGCACTGGCGTGGCATCGGCGTGACGCTGTTCGTCAACTGGGCGGTCAAGCCGTTCTCGATGGCACTGCTGGCCTGGCTGTTCATCCGCCACGTCTTCGCCGACTGGCTGCCGGCCGACCAGCTCGACAGCTACGTCGCCGGCCTGATCCTGCTGGCCGCCGCACCGTGCACAGCGATGGTGTTCGTGTGGAGCCGACTGACCGGCGGCGACCCGGTATTCACTCTGTCGCAGGTGGCGCTGAACGACACCATCATGGTGTTCGCCTTCGCGCCCATCGTCGGGCTGCTGCTGGGCCTGTCGGCGATCACCGTGCCGTGGGACACGCTGCTGACCTCAGTGGTGCTCTACATCATCATCCCCGTCGTCCTCGCGCAGGTGTGGCGCCGCTCGCTGCTGCGTCGTGGACAGGCCGCGTTCGACCGCGCGCTGGAGCGCCTCGGCCCGCTCTCAATCGCAGCGCTGCTGCTGACGCTGGTGTTGCTATTCGCCTTCCAGGGCCAGGCCATCCTGCGACAGCCGCTGGTGATCGCCATGCTCGCCGTGCCCATTCTGATCCAGGTGTTCTTCAATTCCGGCCTCGCCTACTGGCTCAACCGCAGGGTCGGCGAGAAGCACAACATCGCGTGTCCCTCGGCGTTGATCGGTGCCAGCAACTTTTTCGAGCTGGCAGTGGCAGCGGCCATCAGCCTGTTCGGCTTCCATTCCGGCGCGGCCCTCGCCACCGTGGTCGGCGTGCTGATCGAAGTGCCGGTGATGCTGCTGGTGGTGCGCGTGGTCAACCGTTCCCGCGCCTGGTACGAACAGGCCCCGCGCAACGCAGCGAGGCATCCGGCATGAGTACCGTCACGATCTACCACAACCCGGACTGCGGCACGTCGCGCAACACGCTGGCGCTGATCCGCGCCAGCGGCATCGAGCCCACGGTCATCGAGTACCTGAAGACGCCGCCCGACCGCGAGACCTTGAAGGCGCTGATCGCGCGGATGGGCATGGGCGTGCGGGATGTGTTGCGCATCAAGGGCACGCCCTACAAGGAACTGGGCCTGGATGCCGCGCATTGGAGCGACGACCAGTTGATCGATCAGATGCTGGCGTACCCGATCCTCATCAATCGGCCCATCGTGGTGTCGCGCTCGGGCGTGCGCCTGTGCCGCCCCTCGGACATGGTGATCGACCTGCTGCCCCAACGACCAGCGGGCGAGAACCGCAAGGAGGATGGCACGCCGCTGCTGGTGGATACGCCGATCGCCGGCAGCGACCCGGACCTCGCCCTGGCTTTGCAAGAGGCCGTGCTTCCCACGGACGACCTGGCCGAACCAGGGCGCAGCTTCTTCGCCTATGCCACGGTGTCCGGCGAGCGCGTGGGCTACGGCGGCTTCGAGCGCCTGGGCCGAGACGTGCTCGTGCGCTCCCTGGTGGTGCTGCCACACGCACGCCATCGCGGCATCGGCGGCGGAATGTTCGCACTGCTGCTGCGCCGTGCCTTCGACGAGGGCGGGCGCGACGCCTGGTTGCTGACCACGACGGCTGCGCCGTTCTTCGAGCGCGCGGGCTTCAAGCCAATCGAGCGCAGCGCCGCACCGGCGACCATCCTTGCCACACGGCAGGCCGCAAGCCTTTGTCCTTCGAGCGCCGTGCTGCTTGGACGTCGAATGTCACTGTGATGTGCCCTCGCAAGGACATCCCGGGACACAGAGGTGCATCAGTGAAATGACAAATCGCCGAAGGCCACGCGGGCCTTCGGCTGGAGAGGAAGGAAAACCACCTGTGGGCTGCGTCAGCGCAGGCCGTCGTCAAAGCCGTTCGCTGCGTCAGCAATCGCACCCGGCCCGTTTCGTGGCTGGGGCCGGAAACCTCTGGCGTGCATCCACACACAAAGGGAGCCCGATGTTTCGCCGGCGGGCACCGGCACGGAATACCCTCGGCCCAAGGGGCCTCCTCACGGCTCGCGCGGCGGCAAGGCGTCAGGAAGCCCCTCGTGACCGAGGCAAGGCACACCGATCAAGGGAATGGCGGCGGGAGCGATTCGTGGAGCAATGACCTTCTCGCCCCGTCGCCCGATGGCGGGCAGACGGGGCGCGCACACCGTTGCAGAAGGAGACGCGCGCTTTGGAGTCCCGCGCGGTGCGGGACGTTTGCCTCGCCGCCAGTGAAGGGCCGGCGCGGCAGGGGGAAGCGAGGATCAGGACGCCCTGGAGGCAGCGCGCCGCTTGCGCGGTGCGCTGCGCCGGCCCGTCGGGGACTCGATCGGCAACGTGCCCTTGCAGTCCGGGTAGCGCGAGCAGGACCAGAACGCGCCGCTCTTGCCCGTGCGCTGCTGCATCGGTGCGCCGCACTGCGGGCAGGCCGGCGCCGGCGGCAGCTTGAGCGAGAGCGTCGCGCCGCGGTACTGCTGCACGAGCTGGCCGACCCACACGGACTGCTTCTCGATGAAGGTGTCCAGCGCCATCTGGCCGGCCTCGATCATGTCGAGCGCCTGCTCCCACACCGCCGTGGTGCCGGGGTCGGCGATGGCCGAGGGCACCGCGTCGATGAGCGTGAATGCCGCGTCGGAAGCGCGGACGGCGCGGCCTTTCTTGACCAGGTAGCCGCGACCGATCAGACCGTTGATGATGTTGGCGCGTGTCGCCTCGGTGCCGATGCCGGTGGTATCTCGCAGCTTCTGTTTCAGGCGCGGGTCGGTCACGAACTTGGCGACGGTCTTCATGGCCTTGATCAGCTCGCCCTGCGTGTAGGGCTTGGGCGGCAGCGTCTTCAGCGCCTTGAGATCCACCTTGCTGACCGGGCAGGACAGGCCCGCATGCAGGGCGGGCAGCACCTGGCTGCGCTGCGCATCCTCTCCATCGGCATCGTCTGGCCCCGGCGTCGCCAGCACCTCGCGCCAGCCGCTGACGGCGATCTGCTTGCCCACGGCCGCCAGCGACTGACTGCCGCACGAGAACTGCGCCACCGTCCGGTCGAACTCATGGTGTGGGAGGAACTGCGCGAGGTAATGGGCGCGGATCAGCCGATAGACGGCCAGCTCCTTCTCGTTCATGGCCGACAGGTTGGCGGGCTCCAGCGTCGGGATGATGCCGTGGTGAGCCGACACCTTGCCGTCGTTCCACGCACGCGAACGCTGTTGGCGATTCAGGCGCTCGATCAGCGTCCGCAGGCTGGGGTCGGTCTTGACCAGACTGTTGAGTACGGTCGGCACCTCGGCCAGCATGCTCTCGGGCAGGTAGCCCGAATCCGAGCGCGGATACGTTGTCGCCTTGTACGTCTCGTACAGCGCCTGGGCAATGTCCAGCGTCTCCTGCACGTCGAGGCCCAACTGCTTGGAGCACACCTCCTGCAGCGTGCCCAGGTCGAACGGCAGCGGCGGTGCCTCGCGCACGCGCTCGGTGTCCACCGACACGACCTGCGCATCGCGTGCCGCGCGAATGCGATCCGCGGCCTGCTGGGCGACCGGCTGTTGCAAGCAACGGCCCGCATCGTCGGTGCTGCCTTGCGGCGGCGTCCAACTTGCGACGAAGGATTGGCCGGCATGGGACAGCGCAACCTCGATCGCCCAGAACGGCACCGAGACGAAACGTGCGATCTCGCGATCACGATCCACCACCAACTTCAGCGTCGGCGTCTGCACGCGCCCCACAGACAGCACGCCGGCATAGCCGGCTTGGCGCCCCAGCAGTGTGAACAAGCGACTCAGGTTCATCCCGATCAGCCAGTCGGCGCGCGATCGGGCGAGTGCCGAGAAATACAGCGGCAGCGTCTCGGCGGACGGCTTGAGCGCACCCAGCGCTTTGCGGATCGACGCATCATTGAGCGCCGACAGCCACAGGCGCTGAATCGGCCCGCGGTAGCCGCATAGGTCGATGATCTCGCGGGCGATCATCTCGCCCTCGCGGTCGGCGTCGGTCGCAATCACCAACTCGCCCGCCTTGGCGACGAGCTGCTGCACGACCTTGAACTGCGCCGCGGTCGCCGCCTTGGGCTCGACACGCCAGCGCTCGGGAAGAATGGGCAGTTGTTCGATGGCCCAGCGCTTGTACTGCTCGCCGTAGCCTTCGGGCGGAACCGCCTCGACCAGATGACCGATGCACCAGGTCACGACGACACCCGCGCCGCTGTAGCAGCCGTTGCCGCGTTGGCCGGCGCCCAGCACACGGGCGATGTCCTTGCCCTGGGACGGCTTCTCGCACAGGAACACGCGCATGAAGCCTCCTTGGAGATGTGCGGTTCGTCGGATGAGCGCCAGCTTGGCAGGGCCAGGAGATGCCGGCAGCAAGGAAGCCGATTGATGCAGACGCCGCTTTGTGATCGGCAGGCGGTCCGTTGCCGCAGCGGTGCGCATAGACCGTAGGAGCTGGCACAGCAAGAGCGTCGTTACGGGAGGGCGGCTGGAACTCTTTGGATGACCTTGGAGCTATCCCCTGGGGATAGCTCGCTGGTGCATCGCGGGCGTATGACGGTTGCTACAGCCGCCCTCGGGGGAACGGCGATGGGCGAATTACTGTCCGCCGGCCGGCTTGGCGCTGAGCGCCACCGACTCGATGCGGTACGGCAGGATGCCCACGCGCCGCGCCTCGACCTTGAACGTCACGCGCTCGTTCTCGTCGGCGTCCTCCCATTCGTCGCGCACGGTGCGGCCCTCGACCAGCACCCGCATGCCTTTCTGGTACAGCGTCTTCCAGTGCTCGGCGTCGCGGTGCCACAGCTCCACGGGCGCCCAGAATCCGCCGCGATCTTCGTACTCGCCGTCCTTCTTCGGGATCGGGTTGTCGAAGTAGACGTTCAGGCGAAGCAGCCGGCGCGGCTCGTCGTTGCCGTTCGGAAATTCGCGGTAGTCCGGCGAAGAACCGATGTTGCCCTCGCCGACGAAGTGCGTGCTCATGGTGACTCCTTGGTGGTGGGTGGAACGGACGCGGCATGCCCGTGGACGCGCCGCAGGTAAGCCGCTTCGGCCTGCGCGGCCTTGTTGGCGCATTCCAGCGCTTGGCGAGCGATGCTGTGGGTCAGGCTGATCTGCATGTTCAGCACGATGCGCTGCAGTTCCATCGCGTACAGTTCGTCGATCAGCGAGGCCGGCGTCGCGGGGTTGGCCAGCAGGGCCTCCCACAACGCCACGCCCATGGAGGAACGGTCGAGGTTGCGCCAGCGCAGGAAGGTCGTCCCTGCGCCAGTGGCCTGCTGGGCCAGTTGCACGTGGAGCAGGCTGAAGGGGTAGGCGCGCGCCTGGGGCAGCACGCGCCGCTGCGCCAGGCCAATCACGTCGTCGCGCAGCGCCGCGCACTGGCTGGCCCAGGTCTCCAGACTCCCCTTACCCTTAAAAGGCTGTAAAAGGCCTTTTAGGTAGCCTGCGTGTTCCAGCCGCTGGAAGTCCGCCTGTTCCAGCGCCACGAAGCGCGTGGCGTGGCTGTTGGGGGGCGATGCTGTCATGCGGCGGCCCCCTCGTCACCTGCCCGACCATCGGAGGCGCCATCCGTGTGCACCGGGGCATCGGGCTCGAGGACGGGTGCAGCAGGCGGTGTGTCGTGCTTGCTCGTCCGCCGCGCGATCGGTGGTGCGAACCGCGAGCGGTGCATGCCTTCCAGCACCTGCTGTGGCAGCTCGCCGAATTTCTCCAGCGCCGCTCGCGCCGCCGCGTTCTTCGCCGCGAAGTCGTCGCGCGTCGTGCCCGAGTAGCGGTACTGCTGGGCCAGCGAGAACAGGCTGCGCAGCGCGTGTGCGCCCTCATTGAGCCAGCGCTCCAAGGTGCTGCGGTCGATCAGCGCCGTGTGGTGCGCCAGGATGAGCTTGCGTGCCAAGTCGTCGTAGTCGGCCAGCAGATACACCGCCATGAAGCCGAGCTGTGCATTCACGAACAGCGGCAGCTTCACCGGCT
>JAKLLO010000317.1 GCA_023150095.1 Zoogloea sp.
CGAAATAGTCGATATGAAGAGGTAGTGCGCAATTCGGCCTTTGAGCACAGCCGCTGCGTCACGCACCCACGCCGGTACCGAAGTAGGATTGTCGATACACACGTCCCACTCACGTCCCTCGAGAGCACTGTAGTTGTCTAGTCCCGTCTGATTGCATGGTCGTCTGACAAACAAATCAACCCGCTCAGCGTACCAGTCCTTCATGGCCTGAATCGGTGTTCGGGATTTCAGCGCCGACTGGGGGAACTGGTGGTTGTACAGGGCCACATATCGCAGCAGCGTCTGCTCCAGATCCTCGCCGGTTTGGAAACGATGGCTTCGCAGCACGTCAGCAATACGTCCATTGAAGCGCTCGACCATACCGTTGGTGCGTGGCGTTCTGGGCTTAGTCAGGCGGTGCTCGATGCCCAGGCTGGCGCACAGCTGATCGAACTCGTGTTCCCCGCTGGGTTGCTTGGCGCGCGTGGCAAAGAGGCGGTCAGTGAACTCCTTGCCGTTGTCGGTGAGCACCTTCTGGATGCGCATCGGGCAGGCCTTGTGCACGGCACTGAGAAACGCTTTGGCACTGGCCGCCGTCTTGTTCTTCTTGACCTGCACGAACACCCAGCGGGTAGCCCGGTCGATGGCCACAAACAGGTAGCGTCGGCTGCTCTCGTCCTGCATCTGCGGCAGGTACTTCAAGTCAATGTGCAGGTAGCCCGGCTCGTACGCCTTGAATGGCTTGCTCGCCGATGTCGGCGGCGCGGGTTGGAGGGCATTGAGATTGCCCACACCGTGGCGACGCAAGCAGCGGTCCAGGCCCGATCTCGTGGCCTTGGGGCAGATGAACTCTCGGGTGACCGCCAGCAGGTCATCCAAGGGCAACAGCAAGGTACGTCGCAGTTCCACCACAATGCGCTCCTGGGCGGGCGTGAGCGTGGTCTGCAGCCGGTGAGGGGTGTGGGAAGCATCGTGCACGCTGCTGCGCTTCTTCCACTTGCTGACTGTCTGTTCGGAGATGCCGTAGCGCCGCGCCAGTGCGACGATGCTGTCCGCGCTGGCCGCAATCTCCGCGCGGATTGCAGGCGTGGTGCGGGCGTTTTTGTGTAGCGCAATCATCATGCGAGGGCTCCCGGCGCGAAGGTTGAACGACCCAGAAGATCATCCACCACCTGGCGCATCACCTCGCGCGCCGCCAGCAATGGGTATCTCCGAGCGTCTATATAATCATCCGGGATGCGACACCTAATCACGCAAGTGATTGATTTCCCTACCACCGGGCTTGCAAAAATGCCACTACAGCCCTACGGTGCCCGCAGATCGAGAGCCGCGAACAGGCTGAGTTGCTCCGGCGTGGTCTTGCTCACGCCCGCGTAGCTGTGCTCGCCGAGGGTGGCGCGGTGCTGTTGGATGCGGCGCAGCAGCTCCAGTGCTGTGCTTGGGCTGTGCGGGCTGCCGCTGGCTTTCAAGCGTTCGCGCATCACCCGATACAGCAGCAGCGCCAGAAAGCAGATCAGCCCATGCGCACGAATGCGCTCGGGCAACCGGTGGTAGACCGGCGCGATCTCGATG
>JAKLLO010000109.1 GCA_023150095.1 Zoogloea sp.
GCACAAAAAAGCACCGGGCAACCGGCGCTTTTTGTTTGTGCGGACGCCATCGCGCTCGCCACCCCGCCGGCGAGGCCCTTCGGCCCGCCACCACACCCCGCACGAAAAATCCGCTTTTCACCCCTACTTTACACACTTCATCCCCTAATGAAGACGGTTTTGCACGTGGCCACGGATTTTTTCGGCACCGAAGGCATTTTTTTGCCGCCGAACTGTCTTCGCCGTCACAGAAGTTCGATTCACTGCCGACGAAGTTCGATTCACCCTCGACGAAGACAGTTTGGCGCCACCAAACGATGTCTTTCGCACGGCGAACAAAGTTCGGCGCCGCCGAAGAAGCTTCGCCGGGGGCAGGAGTTCGATCTGCGGCGGCGAACACGCTTTGGCGCGGACGAAGCCTGATCGCCCCGGACTGAAGCTCGTTTGATTGCTACGAATGAAGTCCCAAGCGCCCCGAAGCCCCCACAGATCAGGCGGATCGCAGCAGGGCGGGCTTCAGTGCGCCATCCCAGGCTGCAAACGCACCCCGCCCGCAGCAAGCTCGGGCCCGGCACAGCCAGATTGGAACGGAAATCAGGAAAGAAGCCCCCCGGCCACGGAGGTAGCCGGGGGTTCGCGGATCAGACGGGCGCTGACCCGCAGGCCTGGCGGACTCAGTCGCCGGTGACGATGCGCTGGCGCTGGCAGCCCAGGCCGGTGATGCCCAGCTCCACCACGTCACCCACCTTGAGGAACTGGGGCGGCTTGAAGCCCATGCCGACGCCGGGCGGCGTGCCGGTGATGATGAGATCGCCGGGCTCGAGGGTCATGATGCGGCTGAGATAAGCCACCACCTGGGCGCAGGAGAAGATCATCAGGCTCGTGGTGCCGGTCTGCTTGCGCTGGCCGTTCACGTCGAGCCACAGGTCGAGGCTCTGGGGGTCGGGCACCTCGTCCTTGGTCACCAGCCACGGGCCGACCGGGCCGAAGGTGTCGAAACCCTTGCCCTTGCCCCACTGGCCGCCGCTGCGCTGGAGTTGCCAGTCGCGGGCCGACACGTCGTTGGCCAGCACGTAACCCGCCACGTGGTCGAGCGCTTCGGCCTCGGAGACCTTGCGGGCGCGGCTGCCGATCACGATGCCCAGCTCCACCTCCCAGTCCATCTGGGTGGATTCGGGCGGATGGATGATGTCATCGTTGGCGCCGCACAGGCAGCTGGTCCACTTGGGAAAGATCACCGGCTCGACGGGCACCGGCATGTTCGCCTCCACCGCGTGGTCGTGGTAGTTGAGGCCGATGGCGACAAACTTGGGCGTGCCGTTCCAGGGCACGCCGAGGCGCGGCTGGCCCTGGACCACCGGCAGCCGGGCCGGATCGACCGCCGCCAGCGCGGCCAGGGATGCCGGGGCCAGGGTTTTGGGGGTGATGTCGTCGATGAGGCCGGACAGGTCGCGGAGCTTGCCATCCGCGTCCAGCAGGCCGGGTTTCTCCTGGCCCAGGGGGCCGTAGCGCAGCAGCTTCATGGCGTGTCTCCTTGATCTGGCCGTCGGGCGGCCTTGTTGTGGTTTGGGGGAGGCGGGCAGCCCTCCCCCGTGCCGGCCTCAGCCCTGGACCGGGCGAACCTTGCCGGCGGCCAGCTTGGCCCGCTCGCGGGCCTCGTCGGTATCCGCGCCGTTGGCCACCACCACGCCCATCCGGCGCTTGAAGAAGGCCTCGGGCTTGCCGAACAGGCGGATGTCGGTACGCGGCACGGCCAGCGCCTCGGCCACACCCTCGAAGGCGATGCCGGTGGCCTCCATGCCGCCGTAGATCACCGCCGACGCACCGGGTTCCCGCAGGTTCACATCCACCGGCAGGCCGAGGATGGCGCGGGCGTGGAGCTCGAACTCCGAGAAGCGCTGGGAGCACAGGGTGACGAGGCCGGTGTCGTGGGGGCGCGGGCTGACTTCCGAGAACCACACCATGTCGCCCTTCACGAAGAGCTCGACGCCGAACAGCCCGCGCCCGCCCAGGTTGCCGGTGACGGCGCCGGCGATCTCCCGGGCGCGCTCGAGGGCCTTCGGACTCATGGCCTGGGGCTGCCAGGATTCCACGTAGTCACCCGACACCTGCACGTGGCCGATGGGATCGCAGAAGTAGGTCTGCACCGCGCCACTCGCATCGTTGGCGCGCACGGTGAGCAGGGTGATCTCGTAGTCGAAATCGATGAAGCCCTCGACGATCACCCGGCCCTGATTGACGCGTCCGCCGGCGGCGGCGTAGTCCCACGCCTTGTGCACGTCGTCCGGCCCCTTGAGCAGCGACTGACCCTTGCCGGACGAAGACATCACCGGCTTCACGATGCACGGGTAGCCGATGGCCGGCTGGCCGTCGCTGCCATCGATGGCGGCCTGCAGCTCGGCCAGCGAGTCGGCAAAACGGTAGGGCGAGGTGGCGAGGCCCAGCTCCTCGGCGGCCAGGCGGCGGATGCCCTCGCGGTTCATCGTGAGGCGCGCGGCGCGGGCGGTGGGGATCACCGTCGCCAGCCCTTCGGCCTCGATCTGCTCGAGCATGTCGGTGGCGATGGCCTCGATCTCCGGCACGATCAGGTGGGGCTTTTCCTGCTCCACCAGCGCCCGCAGCGCGGCGCCGTCGGTCATCGGGATCACGTGGGCGCGATGGGCCACCTGATGGCCGGGGGCATTTGGGTAGCGATCCACCGCAATGGTCTCGACGCCCAGCCGCTGCAGCGCGATCAGGACTTCCTTGCCCAGCTCGCCGGAGCCGAGAAGCATCACGCGCAGGGCGGACGGGGAGAGAGGGGTGCCGAATTTCATGGGGCGCTCCGGAAAGTAAATGATTGGGGGGAGAGAGGGCGCCGATCATAGCACCGGGGATGGACGACGGAAGTTGCCCCGACCGGCGAGGAGCGGGGTGCATTCCGGCGGACGGATCGACGATCCCAGTCCGTGCAGATCGATCCGCAGCTCGGGCGGAAGTCTGCCCCCTTGTCCGCGCACCTCGTGCCCTCGTTCGGATCACCCACGGGTCTCCGTCTCCCCGCGTCGCGCCCCGCCGCCGCATGGTAGGCGGGGCGTTTCCGCTTCCAGCGGCTACAATCCGCCCCTGCCGAACAGGAAGCCGCCGATGCCCATCCACCGCCTCTCCGAACACCTCATCAACCAGATCGCCGCCGGCGAGGTGGTCGAACGCCCCGCCTCGGTGCTCAAGGAAGTGCTCGAGAACGCCATGGACGCCGGCTCGACGGTGGTGGACGTACAGCTTGAGCAAGGCGGCGTGCGGCGTATCCGGGTGGCCGACGACGGCTGCGGCATCCCGAAGGACGAGCTCCCGCTGGCCCTGGAGCGCCACGCCACCAGCAAGATCGCCAGCCTCGACGACCTGGAAAACGTCGGCACGATGGGTTTCCGCGGCGAAGCCCTGGCCGCCATCGCGGCGGTGTCGCGGATGAGCATCACCAGCCGCTTCGAGGGCGCCAGCCACGCCTGGCGCATCGACGCCGACCCGCGCGAGCTCGCCCCCGCCGCCCTCAACCACGGCACCGTGGTGGATGTGGCCGACCTGTATTTCAACACCCCGGCCCGCCGCAAGTTCCTGAAAAGCGAAGGCACCGAGTTCGCCCACTGTGACGACGTGTTCCGCCGCATCGCGCTGGCCCGGCCTGACGTGGCGATGCAGCTCACCCACAACGGCCGGGTGAGCCTGCGCCTTGCCGCCGGCCGCCGCGAGGCCCGCGTCCGCGCGCTGCTGGGTGACGATTTCGTCGGTGCCGCCCGCAGCATTGAAGCCGAATCGGGCCTGCTGCGCCTCACCGGCTTCGCCAGCCTGCCGGCCTATTCGCGCAGTAGCCGCGACGCGCAATTCTTCTACGTGAATGGCCGCTTCGTGCGCGACAAGCTCGTCACCCACGCCATCCGCGAGGCCTACGCCGACATCCTCCACGGCAGCCGCCACCCGGCCTACGTGCTGTTCCTGGAACTCGACCCGTTCGGGGTGGACATCAACGTGCACCCGGCCAAGATCGAGGTGCGTTTCCGGGATTCCCGCGCGGTGCACCAGTTCGTCTATCACGCCCTCAACCGGGCGCTGGCCGCCTCCGGCGCCGCCCAGGCGGGCGAAGCCACCGCCGTCAGCGACACCCCGCAGTCCCAGCCCGCGGCAGCAGCGCAAACCGCCCATCACTTCCCGCCGCCCCAGCAGGGCCGGCTGGCGATGGAGCCGGCGTCCCGCGCATATTTCGACTTCGCCGCCTCGGCCCGCCCCGCCGACGCCCCGACGCCCGGCTTTGCCGCCACCGCCTTCGCCCCGCGCTCCGGCCCGGCCACGTCGCCCGCCCCGGCCCCGATGCCCGCCGGCGACCTCGCCCCGCCACTCGGCTACGCGGTCGCCCAGCTCCACGGCGTGTACATCCTGGCCCAGAACGAAACCGGCCTCATCGTCGTGGACATGCACGCCGCCCACGAGCGCATCCTCTACGAACGCCTCAAGACCGTGCTCGACGGCACGCCGGGCGTGCAGCGCCTGCTGATCCCCGCCGTGTTTGGCGTGAGCACCAAGGACATGGCCACCGCCGAAGAGCATGCCGAACTGCTCGAACGCATGGGCTTCGAGATCGGCCCCGCCGGCCCCACCGAGCTCGCCGTACGCAGCGTGCCCGCCCTCCTCGCTCGCGCCCCGGTGGCCGAGCTGCTGCGGGCGCTGCTCGCCGAGCTGCGCGACTACCCGGCCACCGAAGTCGTCACCGCCCGCCGCAACGAGCTCCTCGCCACCATGGCCTGCCACGGCGCCGTACGCGCCAACCGCAACCTCACCCTGCCCGAGATGAACGCCCTGCTGCGCGAAATGGAAGCCACCGAGCGCGCCGACCAGTGCAACCACGGCCGCCCCACCTGGACCCAGCTTTCCATGGCCGACCTGGACAAACTGTTCCTGCGCGGTCGCTGAACAACGAATCGCTCCACGCCAACAACATCTCCTGAATTGCATATCCCATCCTGCGTGCTTTACTGAAGATCAGGCATACAACACGACATGCCCGCCGCGCGGGCTGAGTTGCTCTTTGCGCAGCTCAGCCCGATGACAAAAATGCAATCGGAGAGAGTTTCATGGCCACCCAGCAGAAGAGCACAGTGATTCCGACTGGCGATGCATACCCCGGACGCCTCATCAAAACAGGCGACCTGGACAAGACCATCGTCTTGAAAATCCAGCAACGACTCAACGCCATGGGTTGCGGCCCGGTTCCGGAGGACGGCATATTTGACAAAGGTAAGACCCTCACAGCCATAAAGCTATTTCAGGCCCGGTTCAGCGATGTAACAGGTGCTCCGCTCGTCGTCGACGGCAAGGTGGGCTCCCTGACTTGGGGTGCGTTGTTCGGTGCCAATACCGTTCCTTCGATCACGCATGCACCATCCGATCTCACCAAAGCGGTCATCGAGTTCGCAAGATCGCAAGTTGGCGTGATGGAAGACCCGACCGGATCAAACCGGGGGCCGGAAGTAAATGAGTATCTAAAGGCTGTCGGCCTCGATGCCACCGGAGGCAGCTACCCATGGTGTGTCGCCTTCACCCATTATTGCTACAGCAAAGCCGCAAAGCAGCTTGGGCTCAATGACAATCCCCACATCCGGACAGCGGGGGTACTCGACCATTGGAGCAAGGCCGCAAAGAAGCCCAACGCCGTCCGCATCAAGAGCGACAGCGCCATCAATTCGCCCGAACTCGTCAAGCCGGGGAGTCTTTTCATCATTGATCTCGGCAAAGGGACCGGTCATTCCGGGATCGTCATCGAGAACGCCAACGGCCGCTTGATCACGATAGAAGGCAACACGAACGACAACGGCTCACGGGAAGGCATCGGCGTTTTCCTGCGCAATTCACGCAAGATTGCCAGCATCAATCGAGGGTTCATCGACTACAGCGCCTTCTGAGGAGGCTTCAGGGCAACCGGCCGAGCATTCACCGGTTGCCCTCCTCAATCGCCCCGGGAGAGAATATTGGGTTGATCCTGCAATCCGCTCTTCCCGTGAAACTCGAACGCATCCTCCAGAACCAGGGCTTCGGCAGCCGCCGCCAGTGCCGGCAGCTCGTCGAACTCGGCGAAGTCCGCATCAACGGCAAAGTCGTCGATGACCCGGGTGCCGAAATCCCCACCGCCGGCCTCGTCTTCGAGATTGAGGGCGAAGCCTGGACTTACCGCGAGAAGACCTACCTCGCCCTCTACAAGCCCGCCGGCTTCGAGTGCTCCCACGAGCCCAAGCACCACCGCGGCGTGTATTCGCTGCTGCCCCATCCGCTGGTCGTGCGCAACGTGCAGAGCGTCGGCCGGCTCGACGTGGATACCACCGGCCTGCTGCTGTTCTCCGACGACGGCGCCTTCATCCACAACCTGTCGTCGCCCAAGAAGCACGTGCCCAAGATTTACCGCGCAGAACTCGCCTAAGACGGCACCGACGCGCTGATCGAGCGCCTCCTCGCCGGCGTCAGCCTGATCGACGAGCCCCAGCCGGTGAAGGCGCTGACCGCCCGCCTGCTGGCCCCGCGCACCCTCGAAATGTCCATCGACCTGGGCAAGTACCACGTCGTCAAACGCATGATCGCCGCCGCCGGCAACCACGTGGACGCGCTCCACCGCCACGGCTTCGGCGGCCTCGCGCTGGGCGAAGGCGTCCTCGCCGGCCTGGCCGAAGGCGAATGGGTCTACCTCGAAGCGGCCGACCTCCAACAACTGCATCCCGCTGCCTGAAAGGGCCCGCCATGACCGATACGCCCCGCCGCCGCCCGCCCCTGCCCACTTCCGAAGGCACGCTGAAGCTCAAACCGCGCACCGCCGCCCCCGCCACCCACAGCGCCGACGCCGATCCCGGCCCGGCCAAACGCGGCGGCGGCAACGACTGGCGCAAGCGCAGCAAGGCCTCCTACCCGGATCAGGCCAACGCCGAGCCGCCCCGCCGCAGCCGCGCCGACGACGCCCGCCCGCCCCACGACGACAGGCCCGGCGATGATCGTCCGCCGCGCCCGACTGGCGACCGCCCGGCGCGTCCCTTCGGCGACCGCCCGGCCCGCCCGTACGGCGAGCGCAGCGCCGACGACCGTGGCCCGCGCCGTGACGACAACCGCCCGCCCCGCGCCGGCGACGATCGGCCCCAACGCCCCTACGGCGACAAGCCCCGCGGCTTTGGCGACCGCCCGGCACGTCCCTTCGGTGATCGCCCCGCCCGCCCCTACGGCGAGCGCAGCGCCGACGACCGCGGCCCGCGCCGTGACGACAACCGTCCGCCCCGCACCGGCGACGATCGGCCCCCGCGTCCCTACGGCGACAAGCCCCGTGGTTTTGGCGACCGCCCGCCCCGGCGCGATGACGATCGCCCGTCCCGCCCCTATGGCGAACGCAGCGCCGACGACCGTGGCCCGCGCCGCGAAGGCGAGCGTCCGGCCACCGACCGCCCGCCGCGCCACGAGCGCAAGCAGTGGACGGGTGAGCCGCGGCCCGCGCCGCAGCCCTCGCCGCTCCGCGACGACGGTTCGATCCGCCTCTCCAAGCGCATGACCGAGCTGGGCCTGTGCTCCCGCCGCGAGGCCGACGAGTACATCGAGAAGGGCTGGGTGCGCGTGGATGGCCGGGTGGTGAGCGAGCTGGGTTCGCGGGTGCATCCGGGCCAGGTGGTCGAACTCGACCGCCGCGGCCAGACCGCCCAGGACAGCCGGGTCACAATCCTCCTCAACAAGCCCGTCGGCTACGTCTCCGGCCAGGCCGAGGACGGCTACGAGCCCGCCAGTGTGCTGATCACCGCCGAAAACCGCTGGGCCGAAGACCCCTCGGAGAACCGTTACCTCCACAGCCATCACCGGGGCCTCGCGCCCGCCGGCCGGCTCGACATCGACTCCATCGGCCTGCTGGTGTTCACCCAGGACGGGCGGATCGCCCGGGCGCTGATCGGCGACGACTCGAGCATCGAGAAGGAATACCACGTGCGCGTCGAAGGCACGCTGTCGGAAGAGGGCCTCAAGCTGCTCAACCACGGCCTGTCCCTCGATGGCGAGGCCCTGCGCCCGGCCAAGGTGAGCTGGCTCAACGAAGATCAGCTGCGTTTCGTGCTGCGCGAAGGCAAGAAACGACAAATTCGCCGGATGTGCGAACTTGTCGGGCTGAAGGTCGTCGGACTCAAGCGGGTGCGCATCGGCCGGGTGATGCTGGGCCATCTGCCGCCGGGTCAGTGGCGCTACCTCGGTTCCGACGAATTGTTCTAGAATATCCTTTTCGCATCAAACCCCCATGAAACCACGCGCGCTCGTCCGGCAGGCGGTCTGCTCGCTTCTCTTCGGTCTGGCGGCGGCAGGCGCCGCTGCCGAGGACAAGCTCTACGAAGGCATGCTGCTGCCCGACGATTTCGCCGGCCCGATCACGGTCACCGTCGAGCTGCGCGATCTCCACGGCGTGCTGGTCGGCCGGGTCAAGGCCAGCCCGCCGATCTCGGCGGTTGGCCAGGTCAGTTCTGGCGAGATGATGGGCGACAAGTGCGACTTCACCGTGCCCTTCACCGCGTCGACGGTGCTGCGCTTCGTGGGCACGTGTTCGACCAGCATGTTCGAGGGCCGCTACACCCAGGCTGGCCGGCGGGACGCCAGCTCCCGGGGCACCTTCAGGCTGATGCGCAAGGAGCCCGACAAGGAGGAAGACACCCGCGAGGCCCTGCGCACGCCGGTCTCCACCGGCTCGCTCACCGAGTGCATCACCGCCAACACGCGCTGCCTCGGCGCCTGCCCGAAGGGCGACTACAACACCGAGTTCCTGTGCTCCAACCGCTGCCGCAGCAAGTACAAGGCGTGCAAGAAGGCGGTCAGCCCATAACGGGCAAATCTGGCAAATTCACCTCGAACATTAAAGTCATCATCATCAGATCCGTCAATCCTGGTTGAGGCCCTCACGGCAACATGGGAGGCGTAGTGGTCGACGAACACAACGAAATCCTGTTCTGCGCCGAGGATGAAAGCCGTGCTCCCGTCCAGCCCGGCTGGAAGGTACTGATCGTCGACGACGAAGACGATGTCCATCAGGCCACGGTGTTCGCGATGCGCAACCTGCCCATCGCCGGCCGGCCCCTCGATTTCCTCCACGCCCACAGCGCCGCCGAAGCCCGCCGCATCCTCGCCGCCCACACCGACATCGCGGTGGTCCTCCTCGACGTGGTAATGGAAGAGGTCAACGCCGGGCTTGAGCTCGTCCGCCACATCCGCGACGAACTCGGCCAGCAGGAGATCCGCATCATCCTGCGCACTGGCCAGCCGGGCTACGCGCCCGAGATGGAAGTCGTCCGCGACTACGACATCAACGACTACAAGACCAAGTCCGAACTCACCCGCATCAAGCTCTACACCACGCTCACCGCGGCGATCCGTTCTTACAGCCAGCTTCACATCATCTCGGCGAGCCGCCGGGGCCTCGACCTGATCGTCCAGGGCAGCGCGCGCCTGATGGCCGAGCGCGGCATCAGCGATTTCGCCGCCGGCGTCATCACCCAGATCACCGGGCTGCTCGGCCTGCCGCCCGAAGGCCTGATCATCACCCGCCGCCAGAACAGCGGGCCGATCGACCCCGCCAGCCTGCGGGTGGTGGCCGCGGCCGGGCGTTACGTGGGCCTGCTCAACCAGCCCCTCGACCAGCTCTCGGACGGCGAGGTGCGCAGCATGCTCATCAAGAGCCTGGCCGACGAGACCAGCCTGTTCAACGGCACGCGCACCGTGCTGCTGATGGGAGGCCGCTCCGGCATGATGATGGCGGCCTACATCGACACCCTGGCGCCGCTCGCCGACACCGACCAGCAGCTCATCGACGTGTTCTGCACCAACATGGCGGTGTGCCTCGACAACCTCGACCTGCTCGCCCAGCTCAACGCCTCGGCCTTCGTCGATCCGCAGCTGCGCATGCCCAACCGCACCCGGCTGGTCCAGGAGATCGACCACCGCCGCCGCCAGCCCGGCGGCGACGAGCTGCTGATCCTCCTCAACCTCGACCACTTCTCCGAGGCCAACGAGGCCCTCGGCCACCCCTACGGCGACCGCATCCTGCGTGCCGTGGCCGACCGGCTTCTCGAGCACTGCGCCCGCCAGACCATGGTGGCCCGCGTGCATGGCGACACCTTCGGCCTGCTCGGCCCCCGCGCGCAGCTCGACCCGGAAGCCATCGCCGCGCTGTTTCGCGAGCCCTTCGAGATCGACCTCACCGAGCAGATGATCTCCGCCAGCCAGGGCTGCGTGATGCTGACCGAGGTGCCCGGCGACGGCGCCGACACCGTCAAGAACGCCAGCATCGCCCTCAAGCGCGCCAAGGCCAGCGGGCTCGGCAGCTACTGCTTCTACGACCGCGAGATGGGCATCGAGGTGCAGGAGCGCGTGCGCCTCCTGCGCAACCTGCGCAGCGCCTTCCAGCACGACCGGCTGTTCCTGTGCTTCCAGCCCCAGGTGAGTCTTGCCGATGGCCGCATCGTCGGCGCCGAGGCGCTGCTGCGCTGGAAGACCGAAAACGGCGAGCTGATCCCGCCCGACCGCTTCATCGCCATCGCCGAATACTCCGGGCTGATCGTCGACATCGGTCAGTGGGTCCTGCGCAACGCCTGCCACCGGCAGGTCGCCCTCGCCGAGGCGGGCTTCGGCGACTTCCGGATGGCGGTGAATGTCTCCCTCGCCCAGTTCCGCCACCCGCGCTTCATCCAGACCCTCCAGGCCGCCATCGCCGACACCGGCATCGACCCTGCCCTGCTCGAACTCGAGATCACCGAATCCATGGCGATGCTGGAACCCGACTACATCACCGGCGTCATCCGCGAGGTGAAGGCGCTGGGCGTGAGCGTGGCGGTGGATGATTTCGGCACCGGCTTCTCGTCCCTGTCCTACCTCCAGCAGCTGGATGTGGACCGGCTCAAGATCGACCGCGGCTTCATCCGTGCCATGCAGACCACCGACAGCACCGGCGGCAGCATCGCCCAGACGGTCATCCAGCTCGGCCACAACCTCGGCCTCAGCGTGATCGCCGAAGGCGTCGAGACCGAAGCCCAGGCCATCGCCCTGCACCGTCTGGGCTGCCACGAGGCCCAGGGCTTCCTGTTCGCGCGGCCGATGGACAGCACCGAACTCGCCACCTGGCTCGCCCCGCTGCAAGACGGCCACCCGCTCCCTTACTGAGGCGCCCACGTGCTCCCCCTGCTGACCTGCATCGTCACCGCGCTTGTGCTGATCGGTGGCATGCTGCCGGCAGCCCGCGCCGACAACATCGTCCACCTCGCCGCCATCGAGCGCGAACCCTACGCCGGCGCAGCCCTGCCCGATGAGGGCTACGTGCCGGAGGTCGCCAGGGCCGCGTTCGCCCGCAGCGGCTATCAGGTCCAGACCACCTTCTACCCCCCCGACCGCGCCCGCCACCTGGCCGAATCGGGCGAGGTGGACGGCTGGATGCCCGTTCATGCCGATCCGGCCCTGAAAGAAGAATTCGTCCTCTCCGCTCCTCTGCCCGGCGATCAGCTCGGGCTGCTCAAGCGCAAGGATTCCCCGACGCGCCTGCCCACCGACGCCGCCCGCCGCCCGGCCGCTGCCCTCGAAGCCCTCGCCGGCCAGCGGCTCGGCATCACCCGCGGCAGCCTCTCGGGCGCCGCCGCGGCAGCCGTCGCCCCGCTGCGCACCGAGCGTGTTGCCCTCGATCTGCAGAACCTCGACAAGCTCGCCAACGGCCGGGTCGATCTGGTGATGATCGACAAATACCTCGCCGCCGACCTGATGGCGCTACAGCGCCCCCAGTACATCGGCAAGCTGGAATTCCTCAACCCGGTGCTGTTTCCAAGCAGCTTCCACCTGGCCTTTCCTCTGCGCGGCAAGCGCCACGCCGAGTTGCAGCAGGCCTTCGACGCCGGCCTCAAGGCCCTCGAGAAGGACGGCAGCCTGGGCCGCATCCTCGCCCGCCACGGGCTCAGCGTTCCGGCCAGCCCGCGGGGCAAGGGCCTCCGGCTCACCATCGGCACCGTCAACAACCCGGACATGCAGGTCATGCAGCGCCTGTCCCGGCAGTTTGAGAAGACGCACCCCGGCATCGAGCTCGAATGGCGGGTGCTCGAAGAGAACATCCTGCGCCGGCGCACCCTCAGCGACCTCGCCATCTCCGACGGCCAGTTCGACGTGGTCACCATCGGCCCCAACGAGGCCCAGACCTGGCGCAGCGGCTGGCTCACGCCGATCACCGGCCTGCCCGCCAGCTACGATCTCGACGACATCCTGCCCAACGTCCGCCAGCAGCTCACCGTGGGCGACAAGCTCTACGCCCTGCCCTTCTATGCCGAAAGCTCGATGACCTACTACCGGGTCGACCTGTTCCGCCAGGCCGGGCTGGTGATGCCCGCGCGGCCCACCATCAAGGACATCCAGCACTTCGCCCGCCAGCTCCACCACCCGGAAAAGCAACAGTACGGCATCTGCCTGCGCGGCCGGCCCGGCTGGGGCGAGAACATGGCGATCGTCAGCACCCTGGCCAACACCTTCGGCGGCCGCTGGTTCCGGCCCGACTGGACGCCGGAGATCGATTCGCCCGAATGGATCCGCGCTGTCGACTGGTATCTCGACATGCTCCGCCAGTACGGCCCGCCCAACCCCGAACGCAACGGCTTCAACGAAAACCTGCGCCTCTTCGCCAACGGCCACTGCGCCATCTGGATCGACGCCACCGTAGCCGCCGGCAGCCTCTACAACCCCAAGGAATCCAGGGTGGCCAGCGCACTGGGCTACGCCGCAGCGCCGGTGGCGATCACCGTGCGGGGCGCCCACTGGCTATGGACCTGGGCGCTGGCGATCCCCGCCTCCACCACCAAACGCCAGGCGGCGCAGGAGTTCATCACCTGGGCGACGTCGAAGGACTACATCCGCCTGGTGGCCGCCGAGCAGGGCTGGGTTTCGGCGCCACCCGGCACCCGCCGCTCCACTTACGACAACCCGGCCTACAAGGCCGCGGCCCCGTTCTCGGGCTTCGTGCTGGAGGCCCTCGCCACCGCCGACCCACGCAACCCGACCCTCCGCCCCGTGCCCTACACCGGCATTCAGGTGCTGTCGATCCCCGAATATCCGGCCATCGGCAACCTCGTCGGCCAGGAGATCGCCCAGGCCCTGACCAGCGGCCAGCGCGCCGAACCGGCGATGCACCGGGCCCAGGCCCGCACGGTGAAGCAGATGCGGGATTCCGGCTACCAGCCCTGACGCCACTCAGGTCGCCGGGCGCTCCGGCGCCGTCCGGGGGATCGTCACCCGAAACTCTGCCCCCTGCCCCGGCTCGCTGGTCACCTCGATGGTGCCGCCCAGCAGCCCCATCACGATGTTGCGGGCGATATGCAGCCCCAGCCCCGACCCGCCCTTACCCATTTTGGTGGTGAAGAAGGGCTCGAACAGCCGCCGACGCACCTCCGGCGCGATGCCCACGCCGTCGTCCCGCAGTACCAGCAGCACCTGCCCGTCATCCCGCAGCCGCGTGCTGATCGTCACGCAGCCCGACGCCCGGCCAGCAAAGGCGTGGGTGAGGGCATTGAGCACCAGGTTGGTCAGCACCTGCCCGAGGGGGCCCGGGTAGCTGTCCATGCTCACCTCGGCCAGGTCGGTGGCGATGTGGTAGGGCGTGTGGTTGAAGCGCGGCCGCACCATGATCAGCACCTCATTGACCACCTCGGCCAGGCTGAACTGCCGGCGCATGTCGGTGGTCTGGTCCACCGCCAGCTGCTTGAGGCCGCGCACCAGATCGGCGGCCTTGGTCACGTTGCGGTGGAGGATGTCCTGCCCCTCCCGCGCCTCGGCCAGGTGGTGGTCCAGATCCGAGCGGCGCAGGGTGTTGGTGGCCACCCGCCGCTCCATTTCGGCGAGCTGGTCTTCCAGCGTCGTCACCACCGTCATCGCGTTGCCCAGCGGCGTGTTGAGCTCGTGGGCCACGCCGGCAACCAGGCTGCCGAGGGACGCCAGCTTCTCCGCCTCGATCAGCCCGCTCTGGGTGTTCTTCAGGGCCGTCATCGCGCCGCGCAGCTCGTCGTTGGCTTTCGACAGCGCCTCGGTGCGTTCGGCCACCCGCTCTTCCAGCAGGGCCGACTGGGCGGTGAGCTCCCGGTTCTTGGCCTGCAGATCCTCGAAGGCGCCCAGCAGCGCCACCCGCATGTTCTCCAGCGCGCGCGCCACGCCGCCCAGCTGATCGTCCCGCAGGGGCCGGATCTCGCCGCTCAGGTCGCCCGTCGACAAGCGCCCGGCGGCATCCGCCAGCGCCTCCATCGGCAGCAGCAGCCGGCGCTG
>JAKLLO010000110.1 GCA_023150095.1 Zoogloea sp.
GAGGAGGATGGAGCGATCAGCGATCGAGGATGTCGTTGCGGAGGGTGTTGGCGATGGCGGCGACCTCCTGGATCGACGCCGCCGCAACGCCAAGCTCGGTGAGCGTGCTGGCGAGGTTTTCGATGACCGCATCGAAGTGGCTGTCATTGAGCCCTTCGGCCACCAGCCGGGCGTGGCCGGCACGCATGTCACGCCCCTGATAGGCGCTCGGCCCGCCGAAGGCGACGCTCAGGAAGGCTTTTTGATGTGCCCGCTGGCGGGCCATATCGGTCTTGTCGAAGAAATGCCGGATGCGCGTGTCGGCGAGCACCTTGTCGTAGAAGATATCCACGGCAGCATCAACGGCGGGCGCGCCGCCAAGGCGTTCGAAAAGGGTGGTCATGGGTGTTTCCTCGTGGTTTATGGCCGGTGTCGTGTCGCGCCGGGCCGGGGACGAGAGGGGCCGCAGCCCCCCTCCTTGTGCGCGTGCAGGATCACTTGAGGCCGTTGATCCATTCGGCGATGGCCTGGGCGTCGGCCTTGGGCACTTGGGGTTGCGGCGGCATGGGGATGAAGCCGGGCCAGTTGTCGGGCTTGGGCGTGTAGATCAGCTCGACGATCTGGTCGGTGGTGTAGCCCTTGGCGGCCACGTCCTTGTAGGCCGGGCCCACCAGCTTCTGGTCGACGCCGTGGCACGCCAGGCAGCCGTGCTTGCCGGCGGCGCTCTCGCCGGGCGAAACGGTGGCCACCGAGACCGCCTTGGGTGCGTTCTTCGCTTCTTCGGCCGCTTCCTTGGAACGCTGGACGAAGGCGTCGCTCTTGGCCCGGGACTGGGCCATGTAGTCGTCGGTGAGGGACAGGCGCATGCCGTGGCGCAGGGTGGCCATGGAGAGCACCGTCACCGTCGCCAGCGCAATGATGGTCCACAGCTTGCCTGCGGGGATCGCGGGGTTGAAGAAGTCCTTCAGCGTCAGGTAGGCCGCGGCAAGGATCGCCACCACACCCAGCACGATCAGCCAGTGCCAGCCGGCGTTGAAGAAGTTCTCGATGCCGTAGCTGGGGAAGTGGAACAGCACCAGCGGGCCGGCAAAGAGGTTGAGCAGCGTGGGCACCAGGAACCAGCTCTTGCCGGTGTTGACCAGCACGTCGCCTGCCTCGCGGGTCAGCGGGTCGTCGGCCTTACGCTTGTAGTGGCCGTAGATCATCATGAACAGGCCGGTGACCGCAAAGGATGCGAGGTAGAAATGCACCAGCCGGAAGAAGGTGTCGGGCCGGAACAGGGCATCCCAGAAGTGGGTGTTCACCGTCCAGGTGGTGGGCGTCATGTACAGCTGGATGGTGGCCATGAAGACCAGCGGCAGCGTCAGGAACAGCGCCACGGACGCGGTGCCGATGGCGATGTGCAGGCTCTTGCGCTTCTCCAGCGCGTGCCAGGTGTACTTGTAGAGGTAGGAGAGCAGGAAGGCCGCGATGTTGCCGTAGATGATGTGCAGCCACTGGGGCGAGTTCATGATCGCCGCCGAATAGAACAGCGGGGTGAACATCACGCTGATGAGCAGCAGCGGCGCCACACCCCACAGGGCGCCCATGTTCTCGGAGATGGTGACGGGCGTGGTGAGCAGATAGCCGACCCGGTCGAACACGGGGCTGCCCTCCCGGGCGCCGCGCTTGTTGAAATACACCGAGGCGGTCGATGCCCCGATCAGCACATTGATGAAGAGGATGTGCAGCAGCCACGCCACCACCAGGAGGATGTGGAATATCGCATCGACCGATTCCAGCCCGCCGGTGGGTATCGGCAGTGGAATGTCGTTGGGAATAAAGTCGAATTTCATCTTCAGGATCCTTGATCGATTTATTTGCCGTTGAGCGTGGCCAGGTAGGCGGCCAGGGCGGCGCGTTCTTCGTCGGTGCCGGCAAAGGGCGGCATGAAGGGGGTGGCCGGGGAATTGAGCTGCCCGATGCGGTGATAGATGGCCTGCTCATCCCAGCCCTTCACACGGTCCTGGATGGCATTCACGCCGTTGATCGTGTGGCAGTAGCGGCACTGGAAGTAATAGAGCTTCTCGCCCACCTTCACCTTGTTCTGCGGGGTGATGGTGCGGTACTCGTCTTCCAGGAAGACGGCGTTCTTCAGGTAGCCCTCTTTCTTGAGCAGGGGCATGTCCTGCACCCGCACGCCGTTGGCGTACATGTAGTCGTAGATGATGTAGGGCTTGCGGACGAACTCGCGCACCCGCTCCATCTGGCCGATCAGCGTGCCGCTGGCAACCAGCAGCACGATGGCGGCGAGCATCGGGGCGCGTCGGGGGTTGAAGAAGAGATAGGCGGACGAGAGGGCAAACAGCACCGCCAGCCCGATGGCCACCTTCTGGGCCAGCCCCGGCACCGCAGCCAGCTTGTTGCCCAGCGCGCCGATGGCGAACAGGCTCTTGGCCGCCTCGGGAAACTGCAGGTAGTACCAGTAGCCGAACACGATCATCGGAACGACGCTGATGTACAGGCACTTGCCGAAGAAGCGGATCGCCCGCTCGCGGGTTTCCAGATCGTCACGGGTGTAGAACCAGGTGAGGATCATGGCGCCCGCGGCAGCCCAGACGATCGCGAAGAAGGTGCGGAAGCCCAGCGACGGCATCCACGACGGATTGAACAGCGACGCGATGTAATCGGGCTTGGCGGGGAAATCCGACGCCAGCCAGGTGCCCGGCGTCATCATGAAGCCGAGGATTGCGGTGATGATTGCCATGGTCAGCCACGACGCCACGGCGTAACCCACCACCAGCCGGAAATGCCCCGCCTTGGCCGCCGTGCCGAGGGGCCGGTTCTTCCACGACAGGAAGAGCATCAGCAACAGGATCATCTCGATGTTGAAGACGATCCATTCGATGAACCATTTCCAGAAGAACACCCGCAGCAGCGCCCCGATGGCCGCCGGGTTGATGATGTTCACGTGAATCCAGATCCCGATGCCGGTGAGCGCACCCACGGCGGTGGCGAGGATGAACAGCGCAAACAGGACCTTGTAGGTCAGTTCGTCGAACTTGCGGTCGTTGTTTCTTATTGCCATCCATTGGGCCAGGGCGAGCACGATGCTGCCGCCGACCGCCGCGTGAGAGACAAACACATGCACGATCGCATCAAAGGCAAACATCAGCCGATGACCGACGAGTGGCATGTCGAATATTGGAAAATCGAACATCTATTACTCCCGAACGAGTTGAGAATGACGACAGACCCCGCGGGGCCCCAGAATCAGAATTCGCGCACACGACTGCCCAAATAGGGATGGCAGTGAATCGACAGGCGCAGGCCGGCCTTTTACGGGCGCTGCGTCGGACATGACCGACATTCGTCGCGCACGCATACCCGGCGCGCAATCACCCCACGGGTAATCAGCTCCAGATGCGCGGCCGGCGATCAGGCTGGGATTGGTTTCCGGTCGATCTGCGATGAGCAGCAATGCGGGCGCAAGAAAAGCGCCCCGGCACCATCCGGGCAGCCTGATCAAATAGCCGCAATGCGCGTCGATTGATTAGTCCGCGGCAATATAGGTTCGGGACGTAAATGCAAAAAGTGACCAATGGTCGCGCGACGGCCCGCCGCGCGACCGATTGTCACAATTGCCGCCGCATGCGACCTCATGTCGCTGCGAGGACATCAAATGGAAAAAATAGAATGAAGCGTGCTTCCGGTGAGGGCTGACCGCCACTCATCTTTTCAGCCTTCACCCGAGCGCTATTTGCTAAAGCGAGATTGGTCTGACGAAAAGGCGCAATAGCCAGGGCGTCATGCCTTTTTCAATTGCAGAAAAAGAACCGCCAGATAGTCACCGGAAACATCCGCAAAGTCGTGCCGGAGAGATTTCGGCATTCGAGAATGGAGGCGCCCCCCGTGCAGCGGCCTGCACCAGCACCCCGTGGGTCGGTGCGCTTGATACGCCGATTGGGCGCGCTGGCCTGGGGAGGCATTCTGGAAGTGCGGTTGTCGCACTGAGGTCCGGCCTGCGGAAATGTAAAGCGCACGACCTTCAAGTCGGGCATCGGCACGACACATTGAGGACGCATCTCGCCCAAGCCAGGATGAGGCTCGGAGCTCCGTGAAAGCCCGTCTGAACCGCCGGGCAGCGCAACAGCAGGCGGGGCCTTCCGGAGTCACTGTTGGAGCCCGAAGGGCGAGCTCGCGACTCCGGCCGACGACACGCCATCGACCGCGAGAAACGAAACTGGCGGCACCGCAGATTCAACATGAAAAAGGGCGACTGAAGTCGCCCCTGCAGATCGCCGGTCATACGGGGCGGCAGCAACCGCTCAGTGCGTCAGGAAATCCAACACCATCCGGTTGAACTTGTCCGCATGCTCCCACTGGGCCCAGTGGCCGCAGCGGTTGAAGATGTGCAGCTCGGCGTTGGGCATGCCCCACAGCAGGCGCAGGCCCACATCCATCGGCACGAAGCGGTCGTCGCGGCCCCAGATGACCAGCGTCGGGGCGGCGATCTCGCCCAGGCGCGGGCCGTAGTCGGGGAACTGCTTGGGGTTGGCGGCCAGGCTCTTCACGAAGTTTTCCAGGTGATCCTTGCGGGCCATCATGTTGTCGAGGCGGGCCTGGTACAGGGCGTCGGTGAGGCTGCTGCTGTCGAACACGAACACCGCCATCATCTTCTTGAGGTTCTCGATGGTCGGGTCGCGGTACAGACCCTGCAGCAGCTTGATGCCTTCGGTGGGCATCGGCACGAACTGGCTGGGGCCGCCGGTGCCGCCGCCCATCAGCACGAGCTTGCCGACGCGGCCGGGGTTGAACAGCGCAAACGCCACGGCGCTGTGGCCACCCATCGAGTTGCCGATGATGTGCACCTTGTCGAGGCCCAGCGCATCCAGCAGGCCCTTGAGGCAGCGGGCGTTGAGCTCGGAGCGGGAGCCGGTGCACACGATCGGGTCGCTCTTGCTCCAGCCCGGGCAGTCCATCAGGATCACCCGGTAGCCGGCAGCAACCAGCGGCTCGATGTTGCGGTTGAAGTTGGCCCAGCCGCTGGCGCCGGGGCCGGAGCCGTGGAGCATCACCACCGTCTCGGCACCGCTGCCGCAGTCGTTGTAGTGCAGTTGCAGGTCGAGATCGCCCTCGGTGATGCGGACGAACTTGCTGGTCTCGGCTTCGGTCAGGGCGGGGGTGGGCGCGGCGGTCGTCATCCTGTTTCCTTTCGGCGTGACGCAGGCCGGCGGCGGGGCCGGTCGCGACTTATTGTTGTGGGCTCGGGGGCCGGCGCGGCGCGATGGACACGGCACGCGGCCTGGCCGGGCAGTACAGCACAGGCGGACGGGCCTGCGCATCCTGGGCAGGCGGAATGTCCACTGCTTGCACAGCCGAAGGCAGTCAGCCTTCGTCGGGCAGCATCTCGTAGAAGTTCTTGCCGATGGTGTCGATGTGGCGCACGCCCAGCTCACCGGCGATTTCCTGGCACATCTCGAAAGCCAGCACCAGCTGGGCGCGGGAGGTGGCGTTGCGCAGGTGGTCGCGCACGGGCTGGTCGCCGTTGCGCAGGCTCTGCTCCATGGCGTTGAGCAGGTACAGCCGCGCCAGGGCGAGGGATCGCCGCTGACGCGGGGCGTTGGCCGGACGCTCCGGCACCGGCGCCGGCCGGCTGCGCGCATCCATCTGCGCCGAGGCGCGGCTCGCCACCGCAGCCACGGGCCTGGGGCCGCCGACGCGGATCACGAAGCCTTCATCGTGGAGTGTTTCGAGGGCCTGGCGGACATCGCCGAGGCCGGCGGCGGCGTCGATCAGCTCGGCCACGCTGCGCCGGCCGTCCACGAGGATCAGCATTGTTCGAAGGCGCGGCGGAACCCGTCTTGTGCGGGTTGCGATCTCCTCCACCCCGACCACGGTCTTGGCCAGAATCCAGTCGTTGCCCATTGCGCGCCCTCGTGCTGCTTTCTGATACGGGACGCGATCATAAGGATTGAAAACTTCAGTGTCGTGACACCCGCCTATGACGGAAGCTCGCAGGCGCGTGGGCAAACACCACCGAGAAGACGAGGATCAGCCAGAACAGCGCCGGGCGCGCGGCTTCATCCACCACGAAGATGCCGATCAGCACGAACTTGACCAGCAGCGAGAGGCCGGCAAACTCCTTGAGCCACAAGGCGTTGGACCACGCGTCCAGCGCCGCCATCGCCACGCCGGAGGCGACCATCAGGATCAGGAAGCCATGGGCCTGCGCGGTGGCCCCCGCCACCAGCCCCGCCCCCACGCCCACCACGCCGGCCAGATGGGCGGCGCGCAGCAGCACGCCCAGCCAGCGCCGGCCGGGAAAGTCGCGGTAGGTGGATGAAGGGCCGGCGCTCATGGCGTCACAGGTCGGCGCGCGGTTCCCAGGCGTAGCCGCGCCGGGTGAGTTCGTCGGTGATGCGGGCCATTGCCGTCTCGACGCTCGCCAGCGGGCCTTTCATGCCCAGCTCGATGTGGCGCGGCACGCCGTCGCCGCCCACGCTAGGCAGGCTGAACAGGGTGGCGTCGGGGAAATCGGCGGTGATGGCTTCCATCAGGTCGATGAGCTTGCCCTCCAGCGCCTCCCAGGCGATCACCGAGCGCTCGACGTAATCCGCCTTGTGGTGCAGATGCGCGAGGCGCTGATCCAGCACCCACTCGACCATCGGCCACGCCATCACCGGAAAGCCCGGCACGAAGTAGTGGTTGGCGATCGAGAAGCCGGGGATGCGGTTGTAGGGGTTGGGGATGATCTCGGCGCCCAGCGGATACACGCCCATCTGCAGGCGCTGGGGCGTGGTCTCGTCGCCAAAGCGGGCGCGGATCTCGGCCTCGGCCTCCGGGTGCAAGGCGAGCGGCAGGCCCAGGGCCTCGGCAGCAGCCTGGCGGGTGTGGTCGTCGGGCGTGGCGCCAATGCCGCCAAAGCTGAACACGATGTCGCCGCTGGCGAAGCTCTCCTTGAGCGTCTGCACCAGCCGCGGGCGCTCGTCGCCCACGTGGCGCGACGACGCCAGCCGCAGGCCGCGGGCCTTGAGCAGCTCGACCACCTTGCCAAAGTGCTTGTCCTCGCGGCGACCGGAGAGGATCTCGTCGCCGATGATGATTGCGCCGAAAGCCGGCGTGGAATCCGCAGCCATGTTCAATTCACCTCGATGATGTTCTCGCGGCTGCGCGCCACGCGCAGGGCCGACAACAGGTAATGCACGAAGGCCAGCCCCGAGAGCGCCGGCGCAAACAGGTTGATGAGCGGCAGGTGCGCCATCGCCGCGCCCACCAGCCCCACGCCGAACAGCCCGCTGGAATGCTGGGACGGCAGGGCCTTCATCTCGTGAGTGTCGGCGTGGGCCATCAGCGCGTCGTAGCGGAAGGCGCGCTGGTTGAGCCACGCGGTGAGGATCAGCGAGATCAGCAGCCCGGCGCCGGGGATCAGCCACAGGGGCAGGCTCAGCACCAGCAGCACGAGAAACTGGATCACCGAGGTGAGCGCATTCCAGACACTGCCGATCTGGCTGCCGCCGCTGCGGCGGGCGATGTCGGCGTAGTCGCTGGCGGCCACCTTCTCGAGCATCAGCGGCAGCGCCACCGCCGCCACCAGAAAGGCCGCGGTCACGTAGATCATCGGCAGCGCCAGCACCACCAGCCCGATCTTGAACATCAGCAGCGCCACCAGCATCGCGCCTTCGGACGACGCCAGCCAGCTACCCACCAGCGGCATCGCGGTGATGAGGCCGCTGCCCAGCGCCACCAGCGAACCCCAGCTCGTCACCAGCAGGCCCGTCCAGATGATGCTGGCGGCCAGCGTCGGCCACATCAGGTGCCACAGAATGCCCGGCCGGCCCAGGCTGCGGGCGGCGGAGAAGTAGGACAGCAGGATCGTCTTCATCGGTCACGGAATCCGGAAATAAAAAGAGGGCACCACGGTGTCGCGGAAGTGCCAGGCCCGCATTTTCCCCGATCAACGGGCCGCGGTCACCCCGCAGGCGGCAAGGCCGCGGGCCACCGCGCTGGCGGTGAGGGCGCGACGCTCGGGCGTGGCCAGCTCGATCGCCTCGGCCGGATGCACGATCACCCCGGCCTCCAGCAGCACCGCGGGCACCGTGGAAGTCTTCAGCACCACCAGGTTGTCGTAGTAATACACGCCGTTTTCCTGATCGGCCCACGGGCGGCCGATGCCGGCGGCCTCGGCGTGATGGGGTGTGGGTTTGAGGCCCGCCGCCTGCAGCGCAGCGCCGATGCTGCTCGCGCAGGCCAGGCTCTCGGCGAGGCGCGGGTTCTTGCGCGACACGAAGAGCGAGAAGCCGCGGGCGTATTCCGAGTAGCGCTGCTCCTTGCCGTCCACCAGCCAGGTCTGCTGGTACTCGGCCTTCACCGAGTCGTGATGCACCGACAGGAAGAACTGCCCGCCCGCTGCCTCGGCCTGGGGCGCCCGGGCGTACAGGTCGGCCATCTCGCCCTTGTAGCCGATCAATCGCACCGGTACGCCATCGGCCTCCAGCCGGGTGGCGATCACCGCCGCGAGGTTCTGGTTGTACTCAAACTCGGTCACCCCGTAGGCGCTGGTTGCGCCGGGCTTCTCGAGGAAGTGGCCGACATCCACCGCCACCGGGCCCGCCGCAACAGCCGCGCAGCCCGCCAGCGCGAGGCAGACCGCCAGCACGCTTTCACACATCCTGTTCATCAACGCACTCCGCTGAAACTCAGTTCGCCGTGGGGCGAGTAGTCGAGACGCTGGGGCGTCCGGGTCGGGTCCACCACCAGCGCGGTATCGCCACCATCGGCGAGCACGCGATCCCCGACCTGGCTCACCCGCACCGTCACCGCCGGAATGCGCGGGTAGTCGGAGGTGAGCCGTACCGTGTAACGGTCGACGAACTCGACGGTCACCGACACCCCATTGCGGGAGCCGCCCTTCGAATCCGCCACCACCGCACCGCGATACACGCCAGCAATACGCGCCGCCGACCACTCGCCCTCGCCCGCCGACGCACTTTGCGGCGCCGGCACCGGGGCCACGGGCGGCACGGCCCGCTGGGACACGCCCCAGAACACCCCACCCGCCAATACAACCGCCAGCGCGGCCAGCAGCGGCAGCTGCCGGCCGCCAGCCGGTGCTGGCAGCGTGGGCGGCGCCACCGGCGCACAGGGCGCTTCGCCCAGCAGCGGCTCCACCGCCGCGCACAGCGACGCAAAGCCCGGGTGATCCGCCGCCCCGCGCCAGTCGGTCAGATCCGCCGTCTGCTTGCGGCGAAACTCCAGCGGCAGCTTGACCGGCGCGATCATCGCCGGCACCAGCACGCCCCGCTCGGCGCCCACGGCAGCCTCGTTCTTCACCCATTCGGACGCCGCCGAATCCGGCGACCACAGCACCACCACGCATTTCGCCGCTTCCAGCGCCTGCTCGATGGCCGCATCGAAAGCCTGGCCCGGCACGATCCGCCGATCCCACCACACCGACCAGCCCCGCGCCTCGAAGGCCGAGGCAAACTGCCCGGCGCGCGCCCGGTCTTCGCTGGCGTAGCTGATGAAGATGTCGGTCATGCCTGCTCCGCGTGGTGGGTGTCAGTCGTTGGCATCGTGCACCTGCCGCAGCGCGTAACCCCGCGCGGCGAGGATTTCCAGCAGCCCGCCCTTGCCGCCAAAGTGCCCTGCGCCCACCGCAATGAACGGCCGGCGGCCGGGCTTGAGCCCACGCACGATGGCCTCGGCCATCTCCACGTTGCGCGCATCGAGCAGCGCCTCGAGTAGCGGCGCGGCGTCGGGCCCGCCGGATTCCTCGCGCAGGACGCGGTCGATCTCGGCCACGTCGCCGGTACGCCACGCGCGCAGCATCGAAGCAAAGTATTCCGGCGCGGCATCGTCCTCGATCAGCGTGACGACCTCGGTCAGGTAGGCCACCTGGGCCTTGTCGCCGCCGGCCGAGAGCGCCGCCACCTGTTGCTCGACCCGCTCCAGCGGCCAGAGTTCGATCCCCCGGGCGCGGGCGTCACGGGCCAGCGAGAGGTCAATCCCCTGCCCTGCCCCGTAGCCGGCCCGCTCCGCCGCCTTGAGGGTGAGGAGCGTGCTCACCATCCACGGCTGCATGCCCTGCAGCACCGACTGGGGCAGGCCCAGCCGGTCGATCGCCAACGCCACGCGGGGCCGCAGCGCGGGCGGCAGGATGTCGTCGAGCCGCTCGCCGGCCGGCAGCCGCGCCGCCTGCATCAACAGCCGGGTGAGGCCCGGGTCTTCCGGGTCGAGCTCCAGCGCCAGGCTGTCGGCGCCCGCAAAGGCCGCGCGCACATTGGCCGGCAGCGGAAAGCAGGCCGCGTCGCACACGTGGATCGTGCCGTAGAGCCAGGCGCGAAGCGTGCCCTCGCCGTCCCGCAGCTCCCACAGGAACAGCGGCCCTTTCGCCGCCGCCAGCCCCGCCCACAGCAGCAGGGCGCCCGCCAGCAGCGCCCGCCCGATCCGACTCCAGCCCGATGCGTTCAACCGAATTTCTCCACCCGCTACAATGCGCGATTGCCAAGGCCCGAATCATGCCCGAAACCACGTCGCTTCCGCCCGCCATCCTGTTACTCGGCCCCACCGCCAGCGGCAAGACCGCCTGCGCGCTGGCCCTCGCGCGGCGCCTGCCGGTCGAGATCATCAGCGTCGATTCGGCCCTCGTGTATCGCGACATGGACATCGGCACCGCCAAGCCCAGCGCCGACGAGCAGGCCGCCTGCCCGCACCATCTCATCGACATCGTGAGCCCAGAAGAGGCGTACTCCGCCGCCCGCTTCTGCGAGGACGCGCGCCGGCTGATGGGCGAGATCACCGCCCGCGGCAAGGTGCCGCTGCTGGTGGGCGGCACGATGCTCTATTACAAGGCCCTGCGCGAAGGGCTCTCGGAGCTGCCCGAGGCCGACCCGCAGCTGCGCAAGGATATCGAAGACGCCGCTGCCCGCGACGGCTGGCCGGCGTTGCACGCCCAGCTCGCCGCCCTCGACCCGGACGCCGCCGCCCGCCTCAAGCCCAACGACGCCCAGCGCATCCAGCGCGCGCTCGAGATCGTCCGCCTCACCGGCCGCCCGCTGGCCGACAGCTACGCCAGGCGCGACGACGCCGAAGAGACCCACCGCTTCATCCCCATCGCCCTCGCCCCCAGCGACCGGGCCGTGCTCCACGCCCGCATCGAACGCCGCTTCGACAGCATGCTGCTGGCTGGCTTCGTGGACGAGGTGATCCGCCTGCGCCGCCACTACCAGCTCGACCCCAACCTGCCGTCGATGCGCTGCGTGGGCTACCGGCAGGCGCTGGAGTTTCTGGAAGGCCAGTGCGACATGCGCACCTTCCGCGACAAGGGCGTCTTCGCCACCCGCCAGCTCGCCAAGCGCCAGATCACCTGGCAACGCAACTTCCGCGAAAACTGGGGCGATCTGACCGAAGTGGATTGCCTCGCCGCGGATGTGGAAGCGCAGGTGTGGGAGATCGTCGCCCGCGGGCTGGGCTGAATCAACCGCGCTCCGTCGATATCGATGGATTCTGTAGGGCGGCTTCAGCCGCCCATCCGCACGTTGCATCCGCGCCGGTGCGTGGCTGAAGGTCCGCGGGCGGCTGAAGCCGCCCCCACGGTGCCTCCCACCCCCGCAGCGTCTCCGGCTGGACTTCAGGCCGACACCGACA
Organism: Zoogloea sp.; assembly: GCA_023150095.1. Classification (GTDB taxonomy): domain Bacteria; phylum Pseudomonadota; class Gammaproteobacteria; order Burkholderiales; family Rhodocyclaceae; genus Zoogloea. The sequence goes on from JAKLLO010000110.1 coordinate 11,608, forward strand.
GCACGCTGCTCGCCGCCGACGTGGTCGAATCGCCACCATAGGCGCGCATCAGCTCCATCAGCCGGTGGGCCAGCATCGCGTCGGTCTGGCTCGACGAGCTGGCGCTGCCGGTGCTGCCGGTCTGGGTTGAACTGCCCGAGGTGCTGCTCTGGGTGGATTGTTCGTAGGCCATCGCCTCGGTGGCACTCACCTTGCCGTCGCCGTTGGCGTCGGCCTTGTCGAAGTTTTCGACCACGCTGGAGATCAGTGACGAGCGCTTGCTGTCGGTGCTGCCGATCTCCTCCAGCTGGCTCTGCAGCTCGTCCTTGGTGAAACCCGCGTCGTCCTGACCGCCGCCCGGCGGCGGAGGCGGCGGCATTCCGCCCGCGCCGCCCATGCGGCTGCTGAAGGCCTGGCTGTCCAGCGCCTCGGCGAGCTTCTGCATGCCGGTGGAGAACTCACTCTCCGTCACCTTGCCGTTGCTGTCGCCATCGAGCGCGCTGAACAGCTGGCTGCTGGCGTCGTTCGCCTCGGACGAGGACGCGTTGCCGAACACCTGGCTGAACGCCGACTGCAGATCGCTCTGCTCGATGAAGCCCTGGCCCTTCGAGTCCAGCCTGGAGAACAGCTTGCTCGCCATCTGGCTGGGGTCGGGGCGCGTCATCGCCATCGCCGACGCGCTGCTGTAACCGCTGATGCTGCTGACCATGATCCTTCCTTTCCGCTGTGTTGCCGTGGGTTGCCGGAATCACTCCGGGCGGCCTGCGCCTGCCCCCGGTTCTTAGCAAGATAACGGCCCACACCGACCCCCGCTTGGCGGCGGAACAGGTTAAGAGAGGTAAAGTTGGGTTAAGACATTGGCCTGCACGCCGCCCCGCAAGCCCTGCCCCGCGCGGGAAATGCCGCCCCGGGCAAAAGCTGCCGGCAGGTATCCGCTGCCGATTGCCGGAACGGCAGGCGTCGGATGAGGCAGGCGGCGTGAAATCCGGTGGGCATCACGGAAAACGGCAGAAAGTTCCGGCCCGGAGCGGCGCTACAAGGCCGCCGCCGGGCCGGAGTCCATCAATCCGGCTGGATGCGGCAGCCTTCGACGTAGTTACGCGCGTAGCGCCGCCCCAGGCTGGTGAGGATCTCGTAGCCGATGGTGCCAGCGCGTTCGGCGATGGCGTCGACGCCGTTGATGGGGTCGGCCAGATCGACGAAGGCGCCCTCGACGATGCGCTCCTCAGGCACATCGGTGACATCCACGATGATCGTGTCCATGGAGATGTTGCCCACCAGCGGCAGCGGCGTTCCTTCGTAGCTGGCCAGGCCGCGGTTGCTCAGGCTGCGCAGGTAGCCATCCGCATAGCCCACCGCCACGGTGGCGAGCCGCAACGGGCGGCTGGCCGTCCAGGTGTGGCCGTAGCCCACCGCTGTGCCGGCGTCGATGCGGCGGGTCTGCAGCACCTTGCCCTGCAGGCGGATCACCGGCCGCATGGGGTTGGGCTGCCCCGCCACCGGGGCGACGCCGTACAGCGCGGCGCCCGGGCGGACCAGCCCGAAGTGGTACTCGCCGCCCAGGAAGACCCCGGACGAGTTGGCGAGGCTGCCGCGCATCCCCGGCAGCTGCGCCAGCGCCGCCTGAAAGCGCGCCAGCTGCCGGCGATTGATCGGGTCGTGCTGCGCTTCGGCGCTCACCAGATGGCTCATCACGAACTGCAGGGCCAGCCCGTCGAGCAGGGCCGGATGTGCGATCAGGCTGGCGAACTCGTCCTCGCCCAGCCCCAGCCGGGCCATGCCGGTATCCACCTGCAGCACCGCCGGGAGCACGCCGTCCTCCCACTGGGCGAGGGTCTGCCAGGCCTTCACCTGGGGCAGGCTGTTGAGCACGGGCACCAGCCGGCTGCGGACGAACTCCCGCTCCGAACCGGGGTGCGGGCCGTGCAGCACGTAGATCATCGCGGCCTGGTCGGGCAGCACCGCACGCAGGCGGATGCCTTCGGTCAGGTGGGCCACGAAGAAGCTGCGGCAGCCGGCGCGATACAAAGCCGGGGCCACGCGGTCGGCGCCAAGGCCGTAGGCGTCGGCCTTGACGACAGCCGCGCATTCGGCGCCCTCGGCCTGGCGCCGGAGCAGGCGCCAGTTGTCGCACAGGGCATCGAGATCAATGGTCAGCACGGCGCCGGCCCTGGTCACGTTCGAGTCGATCATGCTTGGGGTCTTTCAGGATTTGGATTCAGGTTGGAGCCGGGCGGGCACCACTGTGGGGGCGGAAGCCCCGTTGCCGTTGGCGCAGAGGCGATAGCCGATGCCCAGCAGGGCGAACCACACCGGCGCCACATAGAGCGCCACGCGGGTACTGGGGTCGAGGGCCAGGAGCCCGCACACCGCCACCATGAAGGCCACCACGACCCAGTTCATGTACGGCGCGCCGGGCATCCGGAAGGACACCGCCTTGACGGTGCCGGCCGCCACGGCCCGGCGGTAGCCGAGGTGGGCGAGGACGATGATCGTCCAGGTCCACAAGGCGCCGATCAGCGAGATGCTGGTCACCCACACGAACACCTGCTCGGGCACCAGATAGTTGAGCACCACGCCGATGCTCATCACCAGGGTGGACAGGGTGATGGCGTTGGCCGGCAGATGATGGCGATTAACCCTGCCGAG
>JAKLLO010000111.1 GCA_023150095.1 Zoogloea sp.
GGACGCTCAGTCCTTCACGCAATCCACGTAGTAGTGGATGCGGCCATCTTTCACTTCCTTCACGAGGCCATGCACGTCGGTCTCGAAGCCCGGGAAGCGTTCGTTGAACTCGCGGGCGAACTGCAAGTAGCGCACCACGGTGCGGTTGAAGCGCTCGCCCGGGATCAGGAGCGGGATGCCCGGCGGGTACGGGGTGAGGAGCACGCTGGTGACACGGCCTTCGAGCTCGTCGATGGCGACGCGCTCGATGTTGCGGTGGGCCATCTTGGCGAAGGCATCCGCCGGCTTCATGGCCGGAATCATGTCCGACAAATACATCTCGGTGGTCAGGCGGGCCACGTCGTTGGCGCGGTACACCGCGTGGATGTCGCGGCACAGGTCGCGCAGGCCGACGCGTTCGTAGCGCGGGTTCTTCTGGACGAACTCGGGCAGCACCTTCCAGAGCGGCTGGTTCTTGTCGTAGTCGTCCTTGAACTGCTGCAGCTCGGTCACCATGCTGTTCCAGCGGCCCTTGGTGATGCCGATGGTGAACATGATGAAGAACGAGTACAGGCCGCACTTCTCGACGATCACGCCGTGCTCGGCGAGGTACTTGGTGACGATGGCCGCCGGGATGCCGCGCTCGGCGAACTCGCCGTCCACGTCGAGGCCCGGGGTGATGATCGTGGCCTTGATCGGGTCAAGCATGTTGAAGCCTTCGGCCAGGTTGCCGAAGCCGTGCCAGCGGTCGCCGGGCTTGAGCATCCAGGCTTCGCGCTCTTCGATGCCTTCTTCCGACAGGTCGTCCGGGCCCCACACCTTGAACCACCAGTCGGCGCCCCACTCTTCGTCCACCTTGCGCATGGCGCGGCGGAAATCCAGGGCTTCGGCGATGGATTCCTCGACCAGCGCGGTGCCGCCGGGCTCTTCCATCATCGCGGCGGCCACGTCGCAGGACGCGATGATTGCGTACTGCGGGCTGGTGGAGGTGTGCATGAGGTAGGCCTCGTTGAACACGTCCCGATCGAGGTGGCTGTTCTCGGCGTCCTGCACGAGGATCTGGGAAGCCTGCGACAGGCCCGCCAGCAGCTTGTGGGTCGATTGGGTCGAGAAGATCATCGACTCCTTGCAGCGCGGACGGTCGGCGCCGATGGCGTGGTAGTCGCCGTAGAAATCGTGGAAGGCCGCGTGGGGCAGCCAGGCTTCGTCGAAGTGCAGGGTGTCGATCTTGCCGTCCAGCTCGTCCTTGATCGCCTCGACGTTGTAGAGCACGCCGTCGTAGGTGGACTGGGTGATGGTGAGCACCCGCGGCTTGGCGGTCTTGTCGGCGATGAAGGGATTGGCGTCGATCTTCCGCTGGATGCTTTCCCAGTCGAACTCGGAGCGCGGGATCGGGCCGATGATGCCGAAGTTGTTGCGGGTCGGCATCAGGAAGACCGGGATCGCGCCGGTCATCATGATCGCGTGGAGCACCGACTTGTGGCAGTTGCGGTCGACCACCACGATGTCGCCCGGCGCCACGGTGGAGTGCCAGACGATCTTGTTGGACGTGGACGTGCCGTTGGTGACGAAGTACAGGTGGTCGCAGTTGAAGATACGCGCGGCGTTGCGCTCGGAAGCCGCCACCGGGCCGGTGTGGTCGAGCAGCTGGCCGAGTTCTTCCACCGCGTTGCACACGTCGGCGCGCAGCATGTTTTCGCCGAAGAACTGGTGGAACATCTGGCCCACCGGGCTCTTCAGGAAAGCCACGCCGCCGGAGTGGCCGGGGCAGTGCCAGGAGTACGAGCCGTCGGACGCGTAATGCGTGAGCGCACGGAAGAACGGCGGCGGCAAGGATTCGAGGTAGGCCTTGGCCTCGCGCACCACGTTGCGGGCGATGAACTCCGGCGTGTCCTCGTACATGTGGATGAAGCCGTGGAGCTCGCGCAGCACGTCGTTGGGGATGTGGCGCGAGGTGCGGGTCTCGCCGTGCAGGAAGATCGGGATGTCGGCGTTGCGCATCCGGATCTCGCTCACGAAGGCGCGCAGATCGGCGATGGCCTTTTCGGCGGCCTCGGGCGAGGAGAACTCTTCGTCGTCGATCGACAGGATGAAGGCCGAGCCGCGGCTCTGCTGCTGGGCGAAGGACGACATGTCACCGTAGCTGGTGACGCCCAGCACCTGCAGGCCTTCCTTCTCGATGGCTTCCGCCAGGGCGCGGATGCCCAGCCCGGACGTGTTTTCCGAACGGAAGTCCTCGTCGATGACGATGACCGGAAAATTGAAGCGCATGCTCGACTCCTCGGTGCCCGGTTTGAGCCCGGGCAGATCAACAAAAAGTTTTGGGCGGATCCGCGTGCCTGCGCATGGTCCGCCCGATGTTCAAAGTGTAGCTGACAAGTATTTCAGATTTTGGGCAGGGTGACGCCGGTCTGACCCAGATATTTACCACCACGATCCTTGTAGGAGGTGGCGCAGGTTTCGTCAGACTCGAAGAACAGCATCTGGGCCACGCCTTCGTTGGCGTAGATCTTGGCCGGCAGCGGCGTGGTGTTGGAGAACTCCAGGGTCACATGGCCTTCCCACTCGGGCTCGAGGGGCGTCACGTTGACGATGATCCCGCAGCGCGCGTAGGTGGATTTGCCGAGGCACACGGTGAGCACGCTGCGCGGGATGCGGAAGTATTCAACCGTGCGGGCCAGCGCGAAGGAGTTCGGCGGGATGATGCACACGTCACCGGTGAAATCCACGAAGTTGCGCTCGTCGAAGTTCTTGGGATCGACGATCGTGGAGTTGATGTTGGTGAAGATCTTGAATTCGTTGGCCACGCGAACATCGTAGCCGTAGCTCGAGGTGCCGTAGGAGACGATCTTGCCGCCGTCGTTCTGGCGCACCAGTTCGGGGGCAAAGGGTTCGATCATCTTCGCATCGCCTTCCGCCATGCGGCGAATCCACTTGTCCGACTTGATGCTCACGCTGGCTGTCCCTGCACAAAAATGCGCATTCTACATCCACGCGCACGAAATTTCGGCCAAATGCGTGACGGCGGCCATCAGACCGCCGTCACCCGGAAACCCTGGACGAAGAAGCCGCTCAGTTGGGCTTGTTATCCTTGGGTTCGTCGTCCTTCACCACGTCGTAGATGCCCTTTCCGACCTTGAACGGCACCTTCACCACTTCGACGCCCACATCCACGGCGGTGCCGACCACGGTACCCACCACACAGCCGGACAGGCTGGCGGCAAACGCCGCCAGCAGGGCGACGCGCATCACGACATTCAGTTTGCTCACGTATTCTGCACCACGATGTTCGGGAACTTGTGGCTCATGTCCTTCGCCCGTTCGGCGATGGTGATGGCCACCTTGCGGGCGATCCCCTTGTAGATTTCGGCCACCCGGCCATTCGGGTCGGCCACCACGGTCGGCACGCCGCTGTCCACTTCCTGACGGATCTGGATGTCCAGCGGCAGCGCGCCCAGGAAAGGCACGCCGTAATCCTTGCACATGGTCTCGCCACCACCGGTGCCGAAGATGTGCTCCTCGTGCCCGCACTTCGAGCAGATGTGGATGCTCATGTTTTCCACGATGCCGATGATGGGCACGCCGACCTTCTCGAACATCTTGAGGCCCTTGCGGGCGTCGAGCAAGGCAATATCCTGGGGCGTCGTGACGATTACCGCACCGGTCACCGGCACGGTCTGGGAGAGCGTCAGCTGGATGTCGCCGGTACCCGGCGGCATGTCGATCACGAGGTAATCCAGGTCGCGCCAGTTGGTTTCCTTGAGCAGCTGGTTGAGGGCCTGGGTGGCCATCGGGCCGCGCCACACCATCGGCGTCTCGACATCCACCAGGAAGCCGATGGACATCACCTGCAGGCCGTGGGCCTCGAGGGGCTCCATCGTCTTGCCGTCGTGGCTTTCGGGGCGCTCGCCGCCGATGCCCAGCATCTGGGGCTGCGAAGGGCCGTAGATATCAGCGTCGAGCATGCCGACCTTGGCGCCCTCGGCCACCAGGGCCAGCGCCAGGTTGACCGCCGTGGTGCTCTTGCCCACGCCGCCCTTGCCGGACGCCACCGCGATGATGTTCTTCACGCCGGGCAGCAGCTTCACGCCCTGCTGCACCGCGTGGGCGACGATCTTGCTGAACACGTTGGCGCTCACGTTGCCCACGCCCGGCATCGATTTCACCTGAGCGATCACCGCCTGGCGGATGGTGTCGATCTGAGTCTGGGCCGGGTAGCCCAGCTCGATGTCGAAGGACACGTCGGCACCGCTGACGCGCAGGTTCTTCACGGCACGGCTCGAAACGTAATCCTTGCCGGTGTTGGGGTCGGCGTACTGCCGGAGGCTGTCGAGGACGCTTTGATCGGTGAGGCTCATGGTGTCGGGGGCCGTCGAGCGGCGAAAAAAGGAGAACATGGTGTGATAAAAGCAGGAAAGACGCCAGAAGGGGCATCCAAACCCGAGTAATTTACTCCACTACTCGAGTTTACTTGAAACACCGCGCCTCCGTAAGGGCACCAACCTGTCTTGCCGCAGGCGCCGGAGCCGGCCGTGGGGCCTCCGCCTTTGCTAAAATGCGGGGTTCACAACAATTATGTTTCAGGCCCACCCATGAGCTCCCCGCGCAAGATCCTCGTCACCAACGCCCTGCCCTACGCCAACGGCGACATCCACCTCGGCCATCTGGTGGGCTACATCCAGGCCGACATCTGGGTGCGCTACCAGCGCATGCGCGGCAACACGGTGCATTACGTCTGCGCGGACGACACCCACGGCACGCCGGTCATGCTGCGCGCCGAAAAGGAAGGCCTGACGCCCGAACAGCTCATCAATCGCGTGCACGGCGAGCACTCCCGTGATTTCCGTGATTTCGGCGTGGCCTTCGACAACTACCATTCCACCCACAGCGACGAAAACCGCTGGTACGCCGAAGACATCTACACCCGCCTGCGCGACGGCGCCCGCCTCATCGACACCCGCGCCATCGAGCAGTTCTACGATCCGGTGAAGGAGATGTTCCTGCCGGACCGCTTCATCAAGGGCGAGTGCCCCAAGTGCGGCGCGGCCGATCAATACGGCGACAACTGTGAGGCCTGCGGCGCCGCCTACGCGCCCACCGAGCTCAAGAACCCGTACTCCGCCGTCTCCGGCGCCAAGCCGGTGCTGAAGACCTCCGAGCACTACTTCTTCCGCCTGTCCGACCCGAAGGCCGTCGAGTTCCTGCGCGACTGGACCCAGGGCACCACGCCCGACGGCGCCCGCCGCCTGCAGTCCGAGGCCGCCAACAAGATGAAGGAATGGCTGGGCGAAGCCGGCGAGAACAAGCTCTCCGACTGGGACATCTCCCGCGACGCGCCCTACTTCGGCTTCGAGATCCCCGGCGCACCGGGCAAGTACTTCTACGTCTGGCTCGACGCGCCGATCGGCTACTTCGCCAGCTTCAATAACCTCGCCACCCGCAATGCCGACATCGACGTGGCCGCCTTCACCGAAGCCGGTCCGGCTGCCGCCACCGGCACCGAGATGATCCACTTCATCGGCAAGGACATCCTGTACTTCCACGCCCTGTTCTGGCCCGCGATGCTGCACTTCGCCGGCTACCGCACGCCCACCCAGCTGTGCGTGAATGGCTTCCTCACCGTCGATGGCGCCAAGATGAGCAAGAGCCGCGGCACCTTCATCACCGCCCGCAGCTACACCGAACAGAAGCTCAACCCCGAGTGGCTGCGCTACTACTTCGCCGGCAAGTCCAACGGCACGATGGAAGACGTGGATCTCAACCTCGACGACATGATCGCCAAGGTCAATTCCGATCTCGTCGGCAAGTTCGTCAACATCGCCAGCCGCTGTGCCGGCTTCATTGCCAAGCGCTTCGACGGCAAGCTGGGCGAGATGGATATGTCCGACGCCCACAACGCGGTCTACTTGTTGAACTGGAACATCGACGAAGTCACCGCCGCCTTCGAGACCCGCGACTACAGCCGCGCCCTGCGCAAGATCATGGAGTTCGCCGATCTCGCCAACGGCTACGTGAACGACAACAAACCGTGGGAACTCGCCAAGCAGGAAGGCCAGGACGCCCGCCTGCACGTGGTGTGCACCACCGCCATCAACATCTTCAAGGCCCTCACCGGCCTGCTGAAGCCCGTGCTGCCGACGCTCGCTAGCCAGGTCGAGGCCTTCCTCAACATCGACGCGCTCACCTGGAACAACCTGCTCGCCCCGCTGCCGGCCGGCCACACCATCAACGCCTACAGCCACCTCATGACCCGCATCGAGCGCAAGCAGGTGGACGCCCTGCTCGAAGCCAACCGCGACTCCCTCGCCCCGGCCGCCGACACCAAGCCGGCCACCGAAGCCAAGGACGCCAAGGCCAAGCACTCCGAGCAGCGCCACGCCCAGCACCAGGCCAATGTCGCCAAGACCGAAGCGGCCCAGGCCGACGAGTTCGAGCCCTTCATCTCCATCGACGACTTCGGCAAGATCGACCTGCGCATCGCGAAGATCGTCTCGGCCGAGCATGTCGAGGGCGCCGCCAAGCTGCTGCGCCTGCAGCTCGACATCGGCGAGGAAAAACCGCGCCAGGTGTTTGCCGGCATCAAGAGCGCCTACGACCCGGCCACGCTGGTCGGCCGCCTCACGGTGATGGTCGCCAACCTCGCGCCGCGCAAGATGAAGTTCGGCATGTCCGAAGGCATGGTGCTGGCCGCCTCCGACACCACCGGCGACAACCCGGGCCTGTTCATCCTGTCCCCGGACGCCGGCGCCCAGCCCGGCATGCGGGTCAAGTGACAGCCCGACGTAAGCCGCCTGTCAGCCAACGCTTCTAGATTTTGAAACCCATGCAAGCCAACCGTTCCCCGCTTCCGCGCCTCACCCCCGCCTTCTGGGGCTGGGCGCTGCTTGACCTCGTCGGCGTGCTGATCCTCGCCCTCGGCGCCGCCTGGCTGATGGAAGGGCGCGCCTCGATCCTGCCGGGCTTTCCCGCCAGCGCGATGCACGCCTGGGCGTGCGTCCTGATCGGTGGTGCGCTGCTGTTCGTCGCGGCGGTCAAGATGCTGGTGGAGGTCATGCACGCGACCTCCCGCCAGAGCCAGGCTGCCAACGACGCCAAGTTCTCCTGACCCCATGCGCGCCAGGAAGACCACGGACTCCTCCAACGTTCTCCTGGCGCAGGCCCAAGCCCTGTCCGCCCGCCACGATGGCACCCTGAGCGCCCGCAAGCGCTGGATCATCCAGCACCGCACCGGGCCCGGGTCTCCCCCTCCGCAAGCTGCGTCTTCCGACGCATTCCGTCTCACCCCTCAATTGCGGAGGCCCCATGAAGATTTCCTTCCACCCCAAGCTCCTCGACTCCCTGCCGGGCTACGACAAGGCCCAGTTCGGCCGTGACGTCTCCGCCGGCCTGACCGTCGGCGTCCTCGCCCTGCCGCTGGCCATGGCCTTCGCCATCGCCTCGGGCATGTCGCCCACCGCCGGCATCTGGACGGCCATCGTCGCCGGCTTCCTGATCTCCGCCCTCGGCGGCTCACGGGTGCAGATCGGCGGCCCCACCGGCGCCTTCATTCCGATCATCTACGGCATCGTCGTCGATTTCGGCGTGCAGAACCTCCTCGTCGCCACCATGCTGGCCGGCGCCATGCTGGTGGCGATGGGCGCCTTCCGCCTGGGCAGCCTGATCCGCTTCATCCCGAAAACCGTGGTGGTCGGCTTCACCAACGGCATTGCGGTGGTGATCTTCCTCGCCCAGATCAAGGATTTCCTGGGCCTCAAGATCGAGCACCTGCCCGGCGAATTCTTCGGCAAGATGAAGGCGCTCATCACCCACCTCGATACGCTGGACATCCCCACCGTCACGCTGTCGGTCGCCTCGATCGTCGTGCTGCTGTCGTGGAACCGCCTCGCCCAGCGCTTCAAGCCCCTGGCCCGCCTGCCCGGCCCGCTGGGCGTGCTGGTGGTGGCTACGGTGGCCAACGCCCTGTTCCACTTTCCGGTCGAGACCATCGGCAGCCGCTTCAACGGGATTCCCCAGCAGTTGCCGGGCTTCGCCCTGCCCGAGCTGTCCCTCGAAACCCTCGGCAAGCTGATCTCCCCGGCGCTCACCATCGCGCTGCTGGGGGCGATCGAATCCCTGCTGTCGGCGCGGGTGGCCGACGCCACGATCGAGGATCGCCACGACCCCAACCAGGAGCTCATCGCCCAGGGCATCGCCAACCTGGCCGCACCGCTGTTCGGTGGATTCGCCGCCACCGGCGCCATCGCCCGCACCGCCACCAACGTGCGCACCGGCGGCCGCAGCCCTATCGCCGGGATGGTGCACGCGCTGGTGCTGCTGGCGGTGGTGCTGGTGTTCGCGCCTTTTGCGACGCACATTCCGCTCGCCACCCTGTCGGCCATCGTCGTCGTGGTTGCCATCAACATGGGCGAATGGCACGAGTTCCGCGAGCTGGGCCGCTACGCGCTCACCTACCGGACGATCATGCTCACCACCTTCTTCACGACGGTGCTGTTCGATCTCACCCTGGCGGTCGAGCTGGGCATGGTGCTGGCGGCGCTGTTCTTCATCTACCGGATGTCCAACCTCACCCGCATCGAGCGCCTGCCGCTCGCCGAGCTGTCGATGCTGCCCGGCTTCCTCTACCCCGACGGCTCGCCGCGGGTGGTGGCCTACTCGATCTACGGCACGCTGTTCTTCGGCGCCATCAACAAGCTCGAGACCCTGCTCGACCCCAAGCAGCGCCACCCGGAGGTGGTGATCCTCGAGCTCAACCACCTGGTCAGCCTCGACACCACCGGCCTCGAAGGGCTCGAGAGCCTCAGCAAGAGCCTCCACAAGCGCGGCTGTGCGCTGCTCCTGTGCAACCTCAACCCCCAGCCGGAATCGCTGATCACCCGCTCGGGCTTCGTGGACGAGATCGGCCTCAACAACATCTGCGGCGACATCTACGGCGCCCTTGCCCGCTCCCGCGAGCTGCTGCCCAGGTTCATCGATGAAGACAACCTCTGAACCCACCGCCCGCCTCCTGCGCATCCACGGCCTCGTGCAGGGCGTGGGTTACCGCAACGCCCTGCAGGCCCAGGCAACCCGGCTGAGGCTTGCCGGCTGGGTACGCAACCGCAGCGATGGCACCGTCGAGGCGCTCGTCGCCGGCCCGGCCGACGTAGTCGAGACGCTCATCGAGTGGTCCCGCCAGGGCCCGCCGGCGGCGCGGGTCAGCCATGTTGATGCGATATCCGCCGACGCACCGACGCATAAAGATTTCATCCGGGAAACAACGCTCTAAAGCACGGCCGACTCGTGCCGAAATGGCACTAGAATCCACAACACAGGATTCACCATTTCGCCAGACGAACCGCATCGATCCGGAACCGACCGTGCAGCCAACCCTCGTACCTCAACCGGCAGTGGTCCGGGACGAATCCATGTCCCTGTTCGACCACCTGCCCGCGCTGATCTGGCGATCCGGCCTGAACGCGAAGTGCAACTATTTCAACCGCACCTGGCTCAACTTCACCGGCCGCAGCGTGGAGGAAGAGCTCGGCGACGGCTGGACCAGCGGCGTCCACCCGGAAGATTTCGACCGCTGCGTCAGCACCTATCTCGAGCACTTCGCAGTGCGCACGCCCTTCGAGATGGAATACCGGCTGCGCCGTCACGACGGCGAGTACCGCTGGATCATCGACACGGGCCACCCGGTCTTCGACAGCGCCGGCGAGTTCGTCGGCTATATCGGCTCCTGCATCGACATCACCGACCGCCGCAACACCGAAGCAGAGCTCCGCGAGCGGGAGACCCGCCTCGGCACGCTGCTGGCGTCGATGGGCGAAGGGGTCATCATGCGCGATGCCGGCGGGCGGCTGCTCGCCCACAACATCGCTGCGTGCGAAATCCTCGGCCTCAGCTCCGAACAGATGCACCGCTGGCGCGGCCTCGAAGAGCGGGTCACCTACGTCGACGAGGACGGCGTACCAATCGACGCCGCCAACACCCCATCGGCCCGCGCCCTGAGCTCGGGCCTGCCCCAGGCGGGCATGCTCGGCATCGACCGCTCTGACGGCAGCCGACGCTGGCTGTGGAGCAACGCAGTGCCGCTCTTCGAGGACGACGATCCCACTGCCCCGGTCCGCGGCGTAGTGACCACCATCGCCGACATCACCGTCCGCCGCACCCACGAGGAGCAGTCGCGCCTCGCCTGGACGGTGTTCCAGAACAGCGTCGAGGCGATCATCGTCACCGACGCCGACGAGCGCATCCTGTCGGTCAACCGCGCCTTCACGGATGTCACCGGCTACACCGCCGAGGAAGCCATCGGCCAGACGCCGCGCCTGCTGCGTTCCGGCCACCACGACAAGTCCTTCTACGAGGGCATGTGGCGGGACATCCGCATCATGGGCTTCTGGCAGGGCGAGATCCACGACCGGCGCAAGAACGGCACCTTCTACCCGTCCTCCCTGTCGATCAGCGCCGTGCGCAACAAGGTCGGACGCGTCACCCATTACGTGGCGGTGCTGTCCGACATCACCGAACGCAAGGCATCGGAAGCGCGCATCGCCTTCCTCGCCCAGCACGACCCGCTCACCGGGCTGCCCAACCGCACCCTCCTGCGCGACCGCCTCGACCAGGCCCTGGCTAACGCCACCCGCCACGGCAGGCGCATCGCGCTGATGTTCCTCGACCTCGACCGCTTCAAGACGATCAACGATTCCCTCGGCCACATGACCGGCGACCGCCTGCTGCAGGGCGTCGCCCAGCGCCTCACCAGCTGCGTGCGCGAGACCGACACCGTGAGCCGCCAGGGGGGCGACGAATTCCTGATCGTCCTCACCGACGTGGACGTCCCGGACGACGCGGCGCGGGTGGCCGAGAAGATCCTCGATCTGCTGCAACCGCCCTTCGATGTGGACGGGCAGCTGCTCGGCACCTCGTTCTCCATCGGCATCGCCCTCTACCCGGAGGACGGCGACAGTGCCGAGCTGCTGATGAAGAACGCCGACACCGCCATGTACCACGCCAAGGAGAGCGGCCGGAACACCTACCGCTTCTTCGACGAGGCGATGAACGTCAACGCCCTGGAGCGCCTGCACCTGGAAAACGGCCTGCGCCACGCCCTGGCTCAGGAAGAATTCCAGCTCTACTACCAGCCGCAGGTCGACCTGATGAGCGGCCGCATCATCGGCGTGGAAGCGCTGCTGCGCTGGTTCAGCGGCGTGATGGGCGGCATCTCGCCGGCGCGCTTCATCCCGCTGGCCGAAGAATGCGGGCTGATCGTGCCGATCGGCGAATGGGTGCTGAACACCGCCTGCCGGCAGGCCACCGCCTGGCAGGATGCCGGCTTTCCGCCGATGCCGGTGGCGGTGAATCTGTCGGCGCTGCAGTTCCGGCGCAGCGACATCGTGGCCAGCGTGGCCGCAGCGCTCGCCGCCAGCGGGCTGGATGGCCGCTGGCTCGAACTGGAGCTCACCGAATCCCTGCTGATGCAGTCCGGCCCGGACGTATCGGCCACCCTCAGGCGGCTCAAGGCGCTGGGCGTGCGCCTGTCGATCGACGATTTCGGCACCGGCTATTCGAGCCTGGCTTATCTCAAGCGCTTCCCGGTGGATCGGCTGAAGGTGGATCAGAGCTTCGTGCGGGATCTGACCGACGACCCTGAGGACGCAACCATCGTGCGGGCGATCATCCAGCTGGGCCACAGCCTGCACCTCGAGGTGATCGCCGAAGGCACCGAAACCCCCGAGCAGATGGCTTTCCTGCTGCGCGAGGGCTGTTCCGCCGCCCAGGGCTATCTGTTCAGCCCGCCCCTGCCCGCCGACGCGGTGACGGGGCTGCTGGAGGCCGGCAGCCTGCCGGCCACCCCGATCAGGCCGCTGTGAAGGCGCCCTTCATCTCGGCCAGATAGCCGGCAACGCCCGGCTCGCCCTCGGCCGGCGCCCACCGGCCCCATTCGGCCGCCACCGGCACCGCGTAGGGGCCAGCCTTGATCTCGATGAACACCGTGCCGCTCTCCAGCGCCACGATGCTGTGGAACACCCCGGCCGGCACGTGAAAGCCGAACGAGCCGGCCTCGGGCGCAAGCTCCCGCGCATCCAGCACCTTGCCGTCCCCGTCGAACACCAGCGCGCCGATCCGCCCGCGCAGCGGGATGATGGTCTCGGACTTGTTGGGGTCCAGGTGGCAATGGGGCCGCACGTAGGAATCCGGCTCGATGGCCACCAGCAGGCGGTGGGCCGGCTCGGTGGATTCGAGGTGGAGGTTGTGGTGGCTGCGCAGGCGCGGCACTGAACGGGCCTTGGCGACCAGCTCGTCGAGGAGGCTGGCGTCGAGAAAGTAGTTGCTCATGAGTAGATCACTTCAACGGAATCGGGGGGCAGCCACTCGCGGAGGCTTTCCAGCAGGCGGTCGTCGGGGCGCACCCGCCAGCCCGGGCCCAGGGGGAAATCCGCTTCGGCGTCGGCATTGCGGTAGCGCACCCGGATCGGGCACTCGCCTTCGCGGAAAGGGGCGAGCATCGCCTGCAGGCGCTCGGCCGCTGCGGTGGCGCCACCCGCCTGGCCGACTTCGCCGTTGAGCTTGAGCTGCAGGGCGCGGGCAAAGCGGCCGCGGGCCTCGCCGAGGGTCATCAGGCGGTCGGCCACGATGCGCAGCCCGCCGGGGCCGGAGAAATCGTCGGGGCTCACCTTGGCGTCGACGATCAGCACCTCGTCCACCACGATGCGATCCCGGTTGTTGTCGAAGGTCTCGGAGAACACCGACACCTCGCGGGGCGTGGTGCCGTCGTCGAGCAGCACGAAGGCGATCTTGCCCCGGGCGGTCATCTTGGCGCGCACTTCCATCACCACGCCGGCCAGGGTGACCAGATCCTTCGACGGCTCGACGTGGGCCAGGGTTCGCCGCACGAAGCGCCGCACCTCGGGCTTGAAGGCGTTGAACGGATGGCCGGAGAGGAAGAAGCCGATCGCCAGCTTTTCTTCTTTCAGGCGCTCGCGCTCGCCCCACGGCCGCACCTTGACGTAGTCGGCCATCGGCGGCGCTTCCATGCCGGGCATGTCGAACAGGCCGCTCTGCATGGCATTGGCGGCGATCTGCTCGGCGGCCTCCATGGCGATGCCCACCGAGGCGAGCAGCTTGGCCCGGTCGGCCGGCTGCACGGGGTCGATGGTGTCAAAGGCGCCGGCGCGGATCAGGGCTTCGATCACGCGGCGGTTGGCCATCCGCTTGTCCACCCGGCAGGCGAAGTCGAACAGATCCTTGAACGGCCCCGCCTCGCGCGCGGCGAGGATGGCCCGCACCGCCGGCTCGCCCACGCCCTTCACGGCACCCAGGCCGTAGCGGATCGTCTTCGAGTCGGTCGGCACGAAGCGGTAGTCGGACTGGTTCACATCCGGCGGCAGCACCTTGATGCCGTTGGCGATCGTGTCTTCGTAGAAGATCTTGATCGTGTCGGTGTTGTCCAGGTCGGCCGACATGGTGGCCGCCATGAAGGCCGAGCAGTGATACGCCTTGAGCCACGCGGTGTGGTAGGTGACCACCGCGTAGGCTGCCGTGTGCGACTTGTTGAAGCCGTACTCGGCGAACTTCGTCATCAGATCGAAGAGCTGCTCGGCCAGCGCCGGGTCGTAGCCCTTCTGGCGGGCGCCGTCGGCAATGGTCTCCCGGTGCTTGGCCATCTCCTCGGGCTTCTTCTTGCCCATCGCCCGGCGCAGCATGTCGGCGCCGCCGAGGGTATAACCCCCGATGATCTGGGAGATCTGCATCACCTGCTCCTGATACACGATCACCCCGTAGGTGGGCGACAGGCAGGCGGTGAGATCCGGGTGGAAGTAGTCGATGGCCTGCTGGCCTTTTTTACGCAGGATGAAGTCGTCCACCATGCCCGAACCCAGCGGGCCCGGACGGTAGAGCGCCAGCACGGCGATGATGTCTTCGAAGCGGTCGGGCGCGAGCTTCTTGAGCAGCTTCTTCATGCCTTCCGATTCCACCTGGAAGATCGCCGTGGTGTTGGCGTCCCGGAGGATCTGGTAGGCGGCCTGGTCTTCGAAGCCCAGGCTCATGAGATCGGGCTTCGAGCCGGTGAGGCGCTCGACGTAATCGAGCGCCAGCTCGATGATGGTGAGGTTTCGCAGGCCCAGGAAGTCGAACTTCACGAGGCCGACGGCTTCCACGTCG
>JAKLLO010000112.1 GCA_023150095.1 Zoogloea sp.
CCTATGCGTCAGCAGTCGCGGCCACAGCAACCCTCGTGGCGTCAAGCGCAAAATGAGTAACTTCAACGTACGCCATCGTGGGGAAAACCTTCATCGAAAGCACCACCCAACACCGGTGCTTCGTATCTGAACAGTATTGGCGCTAGAACAGCTGTTCGTGGTGCACGACCCAGCCACCATCGCGGCCGTGATCGTGGAGCCCGTGACCGGCTCGGGCGGCGTGTACCCGCCGCCCGTGGGCTACCTGCAGCGCCTGCGCGAACTGTGCACGCAGCACGGCATCCTGTTGATCTTCGACGAGGTGATCACCGGCTTCTCGCGCGTGGGCGCGCCGTTCGCCGCCCAGGCTTTCGGCGTCACGCCGGACCTGATGTCCTGCGCCAAGGGCATGACCAACGGCGCCGTGCCCATGGGCGGCGTGGTCGTCGGCAACCGCGTGTACGAGGCCTTCATGCAGGGCTCGGCCAACGTGATCGAGCTGTTCCACGGCTACACCTACTCGGCGCACCCGCTGGCCTGCGCGGCCGGCCTGGCGACGCTGGACGTGCACGAGGAACTGGGCCTGGCCGCGCGCGTGCAGGCCATCGCCCCGGTGTGGGAGGCCGCGCTGCATGCGCTGCGCGATGCACCGCACGTGGTGGACGTGCGCAACGTCGGCCTCTTGGGCGCCGTGGACCTGGCACCGCGCCCGGGAGCCGCTGGCGCGCGTGCCCAGGCTGTGCACACCGCCTGCTTCGAGGCGGGCGTGCTGGTGCGCAACTCGGGCGACACGCTGGTGCTCTCGCCCCCGCTGGTGATCAGCGAGGCGCAGATCGGCGAGATGGCGCACAGCATCCGCACAGCGCTGCAGCACATCGCCTGAGCACGCGCCATGCAGCAACACCTCAATTTCTACATCGATGGCGCCTGGGGGCCCGCCCAGGGTGCGCGCACGCAGGACGTGATCGACCCGTTCACCGAGCAGCCCGTGGCGCGCATCGCCCTGGGCGATGCGCGTGACCTGGACCAGGCCGTGGCCGCGGCCCGCCGTGCCTTCCCGGCCTGGGCCGCGCAAAGCCGGGAGCAGCGCCTGGCGGTGCTGCAGGCCATGATCGCGGCCTATGAAGCGCGCATGGACGCCATCGCCATGGCGGTCTCGCTGGAGATGGGCGCCCCGCTCACGCTGGCGCGCCAGGCCCATGCCGTGGCCGGCCTGTCGCACCTCAAGCAGGCGGCCCAGGTGCTGGCCGGCTATGCCTTCGACGAGGTGGTCAACCGCACGCGCATCACGCGCGAGCCGATTGGCGTGTGCGGCCTGATCACGCCCTGGAACTGGCCCCTGAACCAGATCGCCTGCAAGGTGGCACCGGCCCTGGCCGCGGGCTGCACCGTGGTGCTCAAGCCCAGCGAGACGGCGCCGCTGTCGGCCCTGCTGTTCGCCCAGGTGCTGCACGAGGCCGGCGTACCGCCGGGGGTGTTCAACCTGGTCAACGGCGACGGGCCGGGCGTGGGCGCGGCCATGGCCGCGCATGCGGACATTGACATGGTGTCCTTCACCGGCTCCACGCGGGCCGGCGTGGCCGTGGCCAAGGCAGCGGCCGACACCGTCAAGCGCGTCGCGCAGGAGCTGGGCGGAAAGTCACCCCATATCGTGGTGGACGGCGTGGACCTAGCGGCCGCCGTGCGCCAGGCGGCGCTGCAGTGTTTTCGCAACAGCGGCCAGTCGTGCAACGCACCCACGCGCCTCTTGGTGCCCGCACACCTGCACGCTGCCGCCACGGCCATCGCGGTGGAAGCGGCGCAGTCGCTGCGCCTGGGCGACCCGCGCGACGCGGCCACCACGCTCGGGCCCGTGGCCAATGCCGTGCAGTACGCCAAGGTGCGCGAGTGCATCGCCACCGGCCTGCGCGAGGGCGCACAGCTCGCCACCGGCGGCCTGGAGCGGCCCGAGGGCCTGGCCGAGGGCTACTTCGTGCAGCCCACGGTCTTTGCCCACGTGGCCAACACCATGGCGATTGCACGCGAGGAGATCTTCGGGCCCGTGCTCTGCATCCTTCCCTACGGCAGCGAGGAAGAGGCCATCGCGATGGCCAACGACACGGTCTACGGCCTTTCGGCCTATGTGAGCGCGCCCGATCTGGCCCATGCGCAGCGCATCGCACGGCGCCTGCGCGCCGGCATGGTGCATCTCAACGGCGCACGCGCCGATCATGCGGCGCCGTTTGGCGGCTACCGCCGGTCGGGCAACGGGCGCGAATGGGGGCGCATCGGATTTGAAGAGTATCTGGAGACCAAATCTATGTTCGGTTACGAGAGCTAAGTTGCACATAAGGCCTCTCAAACTTGAAAGCATGAACTGGCCCTGGTTTGAACTGGCCCCCAGAGGTTGGACAAACTTCAAGGGTTTACATGCCGCGCGGGCCCGATGGTAGAAGTACGAGCTACGCGCAAGACCCGACTGTGCAAGGAGCTCTGGCAGGCCATAGTGCTCCCTGAGGGCGTCCATCAGCAGTGTCTTCTCCCGGTTGGACAGGAGCTGCAGATCGACACCCAGGTCTTTTTTTAGCAGTTCATTGGCCCTGTTCAAGAGGTCCTGCTCAAGGCGCAGCTGCCTGACACTGCGGCCTGCAGCGAGCGCGCTGCCCAGCTTGCGGCTGGGCAAGTTGACGGGAAAGTTCCAGGCGGTGAAGGCCGCCACCGGTCCGGCGGCCACCCGCGTGACGGTGTGCGGCAGGATGCTCTCCACCCGGGCGCCACCGCCCGACCATACAGGCGCTTGGCCTCTTCCGCCTGGAAATCGATGATGTCCGCCGACAGCGAAACCTCTCGCCGAGCCTCGCTCAGCGGCTTGCCTTGCTCCAGGGTGAGCACGCTGGCTATTGCTTCGACCCGCTGTCGCAACAGGTCGGAAGCACGGCGCAAGATCACATAGCGGTCGAGCGGGCGCACCGTGCGCCAGACCCGAAAGCCGCGTTGCGCCGATTCGGCGGCGGCTGAGAGCTCGGTTGGGCCGGCCAGCGGAAGCAACCCGATTTCCATGGCGGTTTCCGGGTTGAGGACAGGGCGTGAGCCGCCGCTGGTGCGGTCAATCCATTGGCCGGCCACATGCAAGGCCAGCGAGGGGTAAGAGAGTGTCATAAAGTCCAGAGGTAAAAGTCGGTGGCGCCTCGATTGCGCCTCGCGATGACTGGACGATAGGTTTTGATGCCCTATGAGCGTGATCAGATTTCACGCAAATCAAAACAAGGGTTTGCCCTCGATTCACATGTATTGAGCAGGAATCGGTTCGGCCAAGTCGCACAGCGCTTCAGCGTCCATGCTCCAGCCTCCTTCCAACGTTCCATGAAACATCGCCGCCTCGCAGCGTTCCGACAACTTGTTGACCAACCCGCTGCTCGATGACGGACTTCCAAGGCAACAGGCTGAATCCTGTGCCATCTTCTACCAATGCAAACCTCCCGCTCGCAAGCACCAAGTGGCGTCGATAAACTCCCGCCACTGATTGCCCATCTGCAACACGCCGAGGTTTCAGTCCAGTTTCAGCGGAAATGTCCTTTGCGACTTGCTCGAGCTCCCGGCTGCGTAGCGTACCCAACACGTCGGACGCAAAGGTAACGCGCATGCCCACCCGCTTCGCCAACCCTTGCGCAACCAAAAAATCGGCCCGCCTCCGCATCGCTCTGCCGGCCTCACGTCCAAACCCAACATCGCCAACGCTCTTGCCCCCATCGATCAGTTGCTGATCCAGCCATGTCGCACCAATCGCCCGAACCTGCCTCTCGATAGGCCAGTGCGATTTCAGCTGAACGACGATGCCCCCAGATCGATCCGCGTCATGCCGCCGACCACGCTCCACCAAGTCATTGGGCACCTTCCAAAGCCCTTCAGTCACCCGCTCCGCGACACCAGCCCTCCGCAAGGCTTCCAACCTTCGGACATGAGCCTGAACAACCTCCTGTGGATCGAGTCCAGCCTTAGCCTGGCGTCGAGCAACAGAGAGGTGGCGATCTGTTCGGTACAGCCCATCACTCGCCAGCGCCGCAATGCTTTGATCTGCCACCCGTAGCTTGTTCAGGCTCCGAAGCTCAACCACCGCCCCAGTGGGGTAGTCCTCCAAGTTGGCGTGAGCAGTGAGTACAACGTAGTGGGCTCTCCCATCAATGCCATCGACGACAAGGTACCCCTTGTCGTGAGACTCTCCGCCAAGACCCTTGCCAGCCACGCGGCCGACCACAACCTGGTCGCCTCGGCCAGCTTCAAACACCACCATCTCACGCTGCTTATCCTTCAATGCTCGATGCATGGTGCGGACGATGTCTCCTCTCTCACCCAACGCGCGCAAGGTCTTCTCCGCATCTGCAGAAACCGACCAGGTGCCCGGGTCCACCTGATTCGCCAGCCCCATGCGCTGCAAACGTTGCAGGCGGCCCACCAAGAGCTGCCGCTGGCGCTGCAGCCGCGGCTCATTCAACCGTGCAACACCCAGCCGACCATCCACGGTCTCACGCTGGAGCGTGCGGTCCAAGTTGGTCCAGCGTTCCTGCTCCACCTCACGCCGCTGAGCCTGCTGAATTTCCAGCTCGGTGCGCGGCCCCAGCCACTCGTTCGCCAAGGCGTTCGCGCGCAGGCGCATGCCATGGGCCATGTAATCCGGGGCGATCACCAGATCCCTCGCGCCCCTGCCCTGCCCCACCTTGCCACGCAACACGATGTGCGTGTGCGGGTTATCGGTATCCCAGTGATCGACGGCCACCCAGTCCAGGCGAGTTTCAAGGTCTACTTCCATCCGCGCCATCAGTTCCCGCGTGTAGCCGCGCAAATCCTGAAGCTCTGCGGCGTCCTCGACCGAGACGATGAAACGGAACTGGTGTCGGTCGCCCCGCCCCCGCTCTTCAAAGTCCCTCAGGTCTGCGGTATCCGTGTCGGCCCCATAGGCCTGCCCGCGTTGCCCGTCACGAGTGGTACCCTCGCGTTCGATGTAGCGCAGATGCGTAGCCACCGCCTGGGCCCCGGCCCTCTTGAGCACGACGAAGCGCGACTTAATGACTACGCGCCGAGCATTCGCACCCTGTTTGCTCCCCACTACACCTGCAGCGACTCTGCCCCTTCCAAATGTCGACGCATGCCGTGCGCACTTGGCACCGGAAGCCTTCGCGCCGGACTTCGAAACGGCCTTCAGCACCTCCGCGACAAAGCGCTTCGACTCCCGACCTGAGCGTGCCTTCGGTGCTCCCGGCCGTGCCCTAAACCCCTCCCCATCCTGCGCTCCCCTACGCGAAACCATGTCTCAAGCTCCAGAGAAACGCAGCGCAGCAAATCGAACGCGGCACGCGGCAGGCATTGGCGCCTAGCGATGTTGTGTGCCTACACAGCACCCAGCGCTGCAAGCGCGGTGCTGTCCCAAACCCACGTGCAGACTGACTTCGCAGGCCGGCACGTGCCGCCCCTTTTATCTTGCCCTCCGTCTTCGCCCCCCGCATCCGCTCCCGGCTCCGACCCGCCGCCAGCCACGCACCGAGTGCGAAGCGCTGCCCCAAAGGCAGCGAAGGTGCAGCAGGTGCTGCACGCTGGCGGCAAAAAGTCTGCACGGTGGAATAGAGCCCGCGCACATGCGTCGGTGCATTTCCGAAGCATCGGCGGCGTAGTACAGAGCACGCTCGCAATGCAGGCTGAGTACAGTCCCGCACCAGGCGTGGACGCACTACGCAATCTGCGCAGACTCGAGAAATAGTACCGTTCATGGCGTACCCCGGGTCCACAACGGATGCGCGCAGCCAATCACTGCTGACTCATCGACAGGACCGAAGTAGCGGCTATCGAACGACGCCGGATGGACATTGCTGAGCAGGAAAAGCTCCCCAACGGCAAGCGCTCGGCACTGCGCCCAAGGCGTCAGCAGCCGGCCCCTACCATCCTCCGCAAGCACCGCCGCCACGGCCACGCCATCGATGCGCACGGCCCCCTCCCCCACGCACACCGACTGCGGCGCCACAGCACCAATCCGCTTGAGCAAAGGAACGCCCGCAGGCAGGTATCCGCGCTGCGCCGCGAGGGCCGCCACACCCGCCGGAAGGCGGACCAAAACGACGCCACCGACATGCAGCGAGTTAGGCGATCCAATGCTGTACCAGCCACGAGGAACGCTGTCGCTCGGGTTGTAGACCAACCGCGCGGGGAACTGCACCACCGCTGGCGCACACAGCACAGCGACGCCGATGCTCATGCTCGCCACAAGCATGCGGCGATTCATCGCAAGGCCTCGCGCGCAAGATGCGCCGCATGCCGCACGGCCGTATAGACCGGCAGCGGCTGCCGCGCAGCCAACCGGTTACCCACCGTGCGCCAGTAGGTGGCGGCAACGGTGCACGGGTTGATGCCCGATACCTCGATGGCATCAATGGCCGCAAGCACCGCCTTGACCTGCATCTCGCCATCGGCACGCAGCAGTATGCGCGCGCCCGGCAGCACACCCGCCACGCGCTGCGCACCCTCAAAGGGTGTCGGCGCCTGCATCACCAGGAGCTGCCAGAGCACCGTTCCATAGATGTTGTCGATCCACTTCACACGACAGCACACGGTACCCGGCATGAACATGGCCACGCGCCGCCAGCGGTCCAGCGCAATCTCCGCCGTCGGCTGCCCAAACCGCAGCCAGACGTTCACCCGATCCTCGACGAAAGCGAGCGAAACGCGCATGCGGGTCGGCCTCTGCGGCACCCTCGCCTGCAGCGGAGTCTGCCAGACGGCTGGCGCCAGATGGGATAACGGCGCCATCATGTCCCGTCCTCCGGATACTCGCGCTCCAACAACTCGCGCAGCATGTCCGCCGCTGTGATGCCACGCCGGAACGCTACAACCTTGATGCGCCCGCGCAGCGCCGGTGTCACATCGATGGTGAGCCGCGCGGTGTAGATGGATGCCTTGGCGGGGATCTCGGGAGCATCCGCCTGCCGCACCCAGGTTGATGCAGGATCTGCCCCGGGCCTGCGTCCGATCGGCACCCTGTGCGGCGTCACTGCTGGAGGGAGTGCCGTCATCGCAGCACCTCCCGCACGGCCTGCGCGAGAGCCACGACCTCACGTGCGGCCGCGCACTGCGGCGCCACTTCGCACGCCAGCCGCCCCGCAGCCACGCTGTCGGCGAACACGATGCGCTGCGAGACTTCAGTCTCCAGCGCAGCGAATGGCTGGTCCGCGAGCGCTGCACGCGCTTCGCGCCCGATCACCGTGCCCACCACGCGCCGGTTGATCACAAAGGCCGCGCGCAGCTGCGGTCGGAACACCCGAGCCTCCGTGATGAGCTGCACCATCTCATGGCTCGCCCACACGTCGTAGGCGCTGGGCTGCACCGGGATCAGCACCAGGTCGGCAGCCAGCAGCGCGGAGCGCGCAAGCGCTGCGACCCGGGGCGGCCCGTCAATGACCACGAAATCCGCCTGCAAGGCGATTTGCGGCGCTTCCTGGTGCAATGAGCCCCGGGCCAGCCCGAACACCCCGTAAAGCCGCTCCTGGCCGCTCTGGAGCCGCCGCTGCGCCCAGTCGAGGGCGGAGCCCTGCGGATCGGCATCCAGCAGCGTGACGCGGCTGCCTTGCAGGGCCAGCTCGCCCGCCAGGTGCGTGGCAAGCGTCGTCTTCCCTGCCCCGCCCTTCTGGTTGAGCAGGGCGATAACCTTGCCGGGGCGGTTGCCTTGCTTTCCTGAGGGAAGGCTCTGCGGTTCTGTACCTGCCTGATTTGCCATCGCAGAATCATTGCCCAAATTTTGAGCAGCTGCTGTTCGCGCGCGCGTGACTTCCATTTATGTATCCCTTTAGATGTTTAGGGAGTGCCCAAACCGTTACTGGACGTGGCTTTCCGGTCGATCGGTGCGGGCGTTCCACCGATACTTCTGCGGGTGATCCCCCGAGGGTCGTGCGGGCGATCCACCGAGCCCATCCCCAAACCATCCACAGGTTCATCAACAGGATCTGTGGACAAGTCGCTCCGGGGTCGGTTGTCCGGGTCGGGCAGGAAGGCCAACCACTCGATGCCGCCACTGCGCTCAATGGACAACCAGTAGCCCGGCAGCGCCTGGCGCTGTGCCAGGTGGCGTACCTGGATGGCAAAGTCGGAGGGGCGCTGCAGGCTTCCCGACTTCAGGTGCAGGTGGCGCATGTCGAAGCGCCATCCCGCCTGCTGTCGGCCACCATGCTTGCGCACCAGCCGGTACAGCCAACGCTCAATCCCCCCGGAAAGCCGGAAATACGTCGGATCGAGCGTGAGCACCAGCCCTTCATCCATCACACCGGTGAAGAACCAGTCGGCCAGAATGAGTTCGATGCCGTCGGAACGCCCCCCGGGCTGGACATACTCCTTCCACTCGTTGATCCAGGAGAAGCGGTGCACGCGCATGGCACCGTTCGGTCGCTCGCGCTGGCGCAACGTCGTGGCGACGGTGGTGGACTGCAATCGGTCCAACGCGGCGCGCAGTGCCAGGTAGTCGCTACGACCGGTGCCCCTCCGAGCAAAGCGCAGGATCTCGTAGGGCGTGGCAACCATCAGGCGCGAAGGCGCAATGCCTTCCTTCTTGGCCTGGATGATCTGGCTCGCCGCCCAAATCAGCACGTCGGCATCCCAGATGGTGGCGATGCCGTGCTCGGGCACCCCCTCCACCGTGAGAGAAATGCCCCCTGCTTCAAATCGGATCGGCACAATGCGCGGCGACTTGGCGAGCGAGAAGAACGGATAGGCCATCAGGTCCTGCGCGTCGCGCAGCGCCATGTCGCTGCCCGGCAGTGCACGGAACAGCGACAGCTGCTCGCGTTCGTTCGGGCGCTTTGACATCGGTGGTGCCACCTGGTCCGAGCCAATCAACGAACGGAGTCACGCTGTACGTAGCCGGGATCCGAAGTCATGCCATAGGCACGACCATCGGCCCAGGCACGCAGATCGGTAGCCGCATAGACCACCCGTGCGCCGAACTTGCGGAAGCGCGGGCCACCACCCAGAACGCGCTGCTTCTCCAAGGTGCGCGGAGAGAGCCGCAGAAAGGCGCCCGCTTCTTCGGTGGTGAGAAACTCAGGATTTGCAGACGCTGCGGGGACAGTACCCGCAGAGGACTGCGGCGCAGCCGCTTCAGCTGCACGGAACGGAAAAGAACTGCCAACGGCCATGACGGACTCCATCGCTGTCGATGGGCCGCAAACCATTCGCGGCCCTATGGAGGCAGTCTCGGAAATCGGGCCCAATCCAGGCAGGGAGAGACTCAGCGCACCGGTTCGTCTCCGGGGGGCTTTGCAGCGGGATCCAGCACACCCGCCAGGGACAGGTACCCGCCGTTCATGAAAGATTCGGCCCGCCGCAGCAGGTGGCGCACCTGCGCGCGGAGTTCGCCATCCTCGTGCCAGCGCAGGACGACGGCTTCGAGGCCGAACAAGGCCTGGGCGATGTCGCGATGCGACGCTCCCGACTGTGAAGCATCGAGCGCCTGCAGGGCGCGCAGGTGCAGCAAAGCGGCACGGGTGGCCGACCGCACGGGCGAGATCTGAGGCGCATGGCCTTCAAGGGCCTGTGCCTGTTCTCGGTACCCGTCGAGCTGACCGCGAAGCCCTGGACTCAGCGGCACGGCGCCCACATAGGCGCAGCCATCCTCCAGAGTGCCTGAGAGCGACAAGCGCATGCGCAGCGCGCTGAGATCTGCGGTGAGTGCCAGGTCGTGGCCGTCCATCGCCAGGCTCTTGCGCCCGGGGATGCGCCACAGATCGAACCGGCGGGTTGCAGCACCGTGCGCACGCACGGCACGCACATGCAGCAGTCCGGCAGAGGACGACAGCCACAACGGTTGCGCAACCCGTCCGTCCAACGCAGGATCTTCGGCGACATCGCAACCCCCAGCGGGCAAAGGACACCACGCGCTTGCAACGAGCCCAATCCGCACGGTAGCCGGGATGGCGACGCAGATACTCCCAAGCGAGGGCTGAATCGTCGAGGTCCAGCACGTACAGATAGGCGGCCGACACACCCCACGGGGCATGGGGAAGATCTTCAGGGGTGGGTGTGGTCACGGAATCCTCCAGCAAAAAGGGGAAACCTGCCACAGAGGGAAAGTTACAGGGTCGCTATCTCGGCGACGTCACGTCGCGCACTGGGCGATCGAGAAAGGACTGTGTCAATCAGTCGTTGATCGAGCCGTCGCGCTGCGCATCAGACAGGTAGCCCGAGAGCGTCTGGCGGGGCTTGAAATGCGGGTCGGCCACGATGCGCATGCCGCGTGGGCCCCGCACACCCTCCAGGGCCGAGAGGCTGACATGCCCCAGTTCGGGACACCCCGTGCCAGCATCGCACAGCCCGAACGCTCGGTCTCCGTCGACATCCAGCTCCGTCAGCAACCACACGGCCCCAGCATCCAGCGTGTAGAGCTTGACGACTGGCAGGGGATCCAATGCCTCACCACGCGCACGCGCTGCGCCGTTGGTCAACATCTGGCTTTGCTGCTCGCTGGTAAGAAAGGGCATTGTGGTCGTATCCAAGAGTTACATCCTAGTACAGAACGCAAACACTCCAACGGGCATTCCGTTTAAGGGCTTCCGTAGCCGCCATCGCATGCCACCTGCGTCCGGCCTGTAGTACCAGTGGATTTCAGTAGCACTCCTTTCTGGGTATCTTATCCCGTGGTGTTATTTCCCGTCACCCGAGACAGTGACGGTTGTGGCCAAACCGTCTCCGTCTTTCGCAAAAGACCCGATCCTCATCGCAATAGGCGATGCGATCAGACGTACGCGTGCCACTCGCAACATTTCTCAAGAAGCATTGGCGGACCTCGCTGGCATTGACAGGTCCTACATGGGTGGAATCGAGAGAGGCGAGCACAACGTGGCAGTGATCAACCTGAGCAAGATCGCCGAGGCGCTCGAGGTTCGCCCATCCACCCTTTTAGCCACTGCGGGTATTTAGCTGTTCCTCATTGCGAACGCGTCGGCCCCGAACAAAGCACTGAAGCGACCGCCTATGTCACAGTGAAGGGCACCACCGAAGCGGCGCCCGGGACTGCTACGCCACAATCCGCCCCGCAAGACGCGCCTCACGTGCGTAGACACTCAGACGCTTCTGCGGAGTGAAGTGCCGGTCCCGTTCCACCGGAAGTCCCAGCCGGCCACGCACAGTTGCAAGTTCTGCCAGGCTGACCCACCCCAATTCGGGATAGCCCAGCCCCAGGTCGCACAGCCCAAACACGTGGTCGTGACCGTCGGGGTCCATCTCGGTCAGCAGCCAGGTCGCACCGGCGTCCGGGGTGAACAGCTTGAGCACTGGAGCAGGGTCAAAATCTTCTTGTTCGAGGGATTGCCGGCCATTGGCCAGCAGTTGCGCGCGCTGTTCGTCCGTGATGAGCTTCGTCATGGTCTTCTCCTTGGAAGGAATCAGGGCGGGATTGCCCGAGACCGGAAGCAGCACGGCGCAGCGCAGGCGTCAGGGTTCGAAGACGGCCGCCAGGACGCCAGCGTGCACAGCACGCGCAGACCTTGACGACGAGATCGGCGTGATACGGTGAAGGGAACAGCAAGCCAGTCCGTCCACCACACAGGCCGGTCATCGGAGACACTGCCCTCCCTGCCGATCCGGCAAGCCGGTTCGGCGGTATCGGAGGGGGCGCCAAGCCCGGCGCGGCGGGGATGGGCCGCAGGTCGATCCCTAGGAGGCAAGCACAGCGCGCAGCACCGCAGGGGCGAAGGCGTCAGCGATGAAAGCCCGCAGGGACGAGACGCCTCCGGTGGCTCGGTGCACAGCACGCCAGCGCGGTCCGGCCAGGCCGGAGACGCACAACTCAGTAGAGCCACAAAGACACCTTGACGCAAAACCGCAGTCCCATGAACCCATCACGACGGATTCACGGAAACCCGCAAAACAGCAAATACACAGATCCAACAATGCACCCATCCGCAAATACGGATGAACGCTTTCACGCATTTCCGTACTGCCGAAAGGCGAAACAGCTCGCGTACCGCCCTCCCCTCCGAAGCACTGAGACAAAAGCGCCCCGCTGAGCGGGGCGCCGAGGGCGACGTCAGTCGCCCTTGCTGCGTGACCAGATCAGGTTGTGCGCACCATCCTCGCCTTCGACCAGGCGGGCATAGAGGGTGGCAGGGAAGGATGGATCGTCCAGGGTCACGGACAGGTAGGGACGCTCCGCCTTGCTGAGCTTCTTCCACGCAGCGCCGATCTCCAGTCCGTTGCCGGCGACGACGCGGTAGTCCGGAGCGTTCTCGCTTGCCTTGTCGCTGGGCACGAGCCGGACCTTGACGTTGAGCGTCAGGGTGCGAACCGTGCCGGTGTAGCTGCCGTTCTGTGTGGTGAAGGTGCCGATGTTGGCCATGATGAAGTCCTTTCGAGGTTGTCCAGGTCGCGCCCATCGCGGCCTTGGCGTGATCCGATGGGCGAGGGTCGGGCGCGCCGCATCCCGCAGCGAAGCACAGGGGCCGCAGCGCAGCGAAGGACCGGGAGGCCCGAGAAATTTGCCGCGCGAGGAATCCGCACAGCGGAGGGGAAATTTGTCGGGCCGGACGGTTGCGGCGAACAAGCTCGAGGCGGCGCAAACGAAGTGCAGCACCGCCGTGCCCGAGCCAGGATTCACGGCATATACAAGGCCGCTGTGGGGGTGATCCTGTACAGAAAGGATTCATGGCCCCCGGCGCCGGTCCGCCTCACCGTCGCGCAGCAGTTGGGCACAGCGCCCGAGGCGACTCACGCCAGCCGTCACCGACGCTCAAGCGTCAGGCAATTCGCGTTGTGACAGCCGCTCCACGATGCGCTGGCATTGATCCTCGCGAAGCTCGATGCCGATGGAGCGCCGCCCTGTCTTGCGGGCCACTGCCAGGGTGGTTCCGCTTCCTGCGAAGCAATCCACCACCAGTCCGCCTGGCGGCACGCTGTACTGGATGAGCGGGGCCACGATGGCCTCGGGCTTCTGCGTCTCGTTGACCGCGTAGCCGTGGCAGCTGCGCGCATAGATGACGCTCTCCATGAGCTTCGGCCCGCCATCTTCGCTGGTGTAGGCGCTGGGCCCCATGCCGCCCCATTGCGTGGGGCGGCTCTTGCGGCGCAGGGAGCGGGCCGTGGCCTCGTAGCTGAACTGGGGTTCCTTGTAGATGTCCCGCCAGTTGCCCCGGTAGAAGTGCAGGGCCAGTTCATGGATCCTCCGAAACCGGTCCGCAAAAGCGTTCGAGCCGTTGTGCTTCTCCCACACGATGTCCTGCGACAAATGCCACCCCTCAAATTCCGCTGCACGCTCCATGAACATGCGCGTCGAACCAAAGCACCACATCTGGTTCGCCACTTTGCCCGCCAACGCAGGCCGTCCGTCGGCCCACCGGTCCCATTGGAGGCTGGTCTCCGCATAGGGGGGATCGGTCACAATGGCGTCGGCCTTGGGCAGGCGCGGAAGCACGTCCTGAGCGCGGCCGTGGTAAAAGGTAACGAAGTCGTCCTGGTAGTATGGACGCATCCTCGCATCCACGGGCTATCGCGCCATTCCCATAGGCTGATGCTCACGCTGCAGCGCCTCAACCTTGGCCGCGATGCGCGTCTCGATGGCCGTCCGCTGCACCGCCACCAGCGTGACAGTGGCTTCGCACACGATTTCGTCCGTGTCGCAGGCCTGCACACGGAACGTCGCGCTCCGCTCCCCCATCCGTTCCAGCCATCCGCGCAGCCGCAGAGAGGATCCTGGCGGGATAGGTCCTCGGTGGTCGATGCGAATCGTTCGGCCAACCACCACTTCGGCCGCATCGACGTGCTGCTGCATCTCACGGATGCAAATGGATTCGACCACCGCCACCAGGTACCCCGTGGCAAGGCATTCAATCAACCGCTCCGCATAGCCGCTGCCGTGTGGCAGCCGGGCAAAGAGCGACTTCGCCGTCTGGTCTGCCGGCACGGTGTAGGACTCTTCAAAGAAAATCTCGCTGACGCCTTGGTGGTTCATGGGTTGTCCGGGTGGGTTGTCACAAGCCTGATCAGCGCGGTATTCCGGGTGATCGGTGCTGCTCGATGCTCTCGTGTCCCGCAGACTCTTCCCACCCACCGCAGCAAGTTCTGGCGTACCCCGTCGCTCTGAGCGCAGCAGACTTGGCACTTCG
>JAKLLO010000113.1 GCA_023150095.1 Zoogloea sp.
CGCCACCGAGCGCGAGCTGGGCCTCAACTTCTGGGAAGACCTCGTCCCCTACGGCGAAGGCATGCACGTGGATTTCCGCGGCCCCGACGGCAGCATCGGCCTCACCGTGCAGGGCCGCCTGGGCGACCTGCAAGGCCAGGCGCTCGACCAGCGCACCAAGTTCTCCCGCTGGCTGCAGGAATTCCCGCGCCGCGGCGGCAAGCTGATCATCCAGGCCGTGTCGGTAGCCGATCTCGAGAAGATCGCCGCCGAATCCGACCTCACGATGGTCGCCGCCGGCAAGGGCCAGATCAACGCCTTCTTCGCCCGCGACGACGAGCGCAGCGTGCACAGCGCCCCGCCGCGCAACCTCGCCGCGATGCTCCTCACCGGCCCCAAGCTCACCGGCGACCATCCGTGGAAGCGCGTGCCCTTCCGCCCGCTGCGCTTCAACTTCATCGCCGGCGTCGGCGAATACTTCTCGCTGCCCTTCTACACCCACACCCGCGGCGAGTGCCGCAGCTTCCTGTTCGAGGCCATCCCCGGCGGCCCGATGGACCGCTTCCAGGACGCCAGGGACGGCCACGAGCTGCTGGAGATCGCTCGCCAGGTGATCGCCGAGTTCGCCCCGGACGACCTGCACCACCTGGAAGGCGCCGAGCTCACCGACGAGGACGCCTGGCTCAAGGGCGCCTTCACGCCCACGGTGCGCAAGCCCGTCGGCCAGCTGCCCTCCGGCGCCTGCGTGATGGCCATCGGCGACACCGCGGTGCTCAACGACCCGATCGCCGGCCAGGGCTCCAACAACGCCGCGCGGATGGTGCGCCACCTCGTTGCCCGCATCGTCGAGAACGGCAACGCCGCCTTCGACGCCGCCTGGATGAAGGACACCTTCGAGACCTTCTGGGACGAATCGGCGATGTACACCACCGCCTTCACCAACGCCCTGCTCAACCCGCCGGGCGAGCCGGTGATGACGGTGCTCGGCGCCGCCTCCCAGCATCCGCCGGTGGCCGACGCCTTCATGCGCTGCTTCGACAACCCGCGCAACTACTGGCCGTGGATCGCCGATCTGGACGAAGCCCGCCGTTTTGTGGCCGAACGCACGGAGGAACGCTGTGCAGCCTGACGCCCACGCCGCCCGCTGGGCGGGGGATGGCCCCAGCGGCGATCCCCAGGCCCTGCGCAAGGCCCTCGGCAGCTTCGCCACCGGCGTGACGGTCGTCACCACCGTCGCGCCGGACGGCAGCCCCGTCGGCCTCACCGCCAGCTCCTTCAACTCGGTGTCGATGGACCCGCCGCTGATCCTGTGGAGCCTCTCCAACCGCTCGCCCAGCCTGGCCGCCTTCACCGAAGGCAGCCACTTTGCGGTGAATGTGCTGACCGACGACCAGGTGGACCTGTGCCACCGCTTCGGGCGCCCGGTGGCCGACAAGTTCGCCGGCCTCACGGTGACGTCCGGCGCCGGCGGCGCGCCGCTGCTGCCGGGCGCGGCGGCCCAGTTTGAATGCGCGCTGGAAGCCGTCTATCCCGGCGGCGACCACCAGATCCTGCTCGGCCGGGTGCTGCGCTTCCGCTGGAGCGAGCGCACGCCACTGCTTTTCTGCCGCGGCAAGCTCGGCGCCGCCCTGCCCGCCGAACCGGCGATGGCCGGCTGATTGCCGGCCGTGAGGAGTAAGGCGTGAGGAGGCCGGGTTGAAGCACCGTGCGCTGGCGCTCGGGCGCAACGCAGCTGGATCAAAACCCCTCACACCTCGCCGCTGACACCTCCCGAAATTTGAACAAAGAAAATCAAGGAACCGACATGAGAGGACTCAAGGACAAGGTGGTGATCGTCAGCGGCGGCGCCACCCTCATCGGTGCCGCCATCGCCCGGGCCTTCGTGGCCGAGGGGGCGAAGGTGGTGGTCGCCGACATCGACATCAAGGGCGGCAGCGCCCTGGCGGCCGAGCTGGGCGAGACCACCCGCTTCGTCGCCACCGACGTGAGCCGCGATACCGACATCGACGCCTGCGTGCAGGCCACCGTCAAGGCCTTCGGGCAGATCGACTGCCTGGTGAACGTGGCCGCCATCTACGCCGACAACGGCCCCGCCTCGCCGCGGGAAGACTGGGAAAAGGCTTTCGCCGTGAATGTGTTCGGCGCGGCGATGTTCCTGCGCGCCTGCCGCCCGCACATGGCCCGCGGCAGCGCGGTGATCAACTTCGGCTCCACCAGCGCCGGCGTGGCCCAGGCCGGGCGCTGGACCTACCCCGCCACCAAGGCTGCGGTGCTGCAGCTCACCCGCAGCGCGGCGCTCGATCTCGCCGCCGACGGCATCCGCGTGAACGCCGTTTCGCCGGGCTGGACCTGGTCCGGCATCCTCGACCAGATCTCCGGCGGCGACCGGGACAAGGTGAACACCGTCGCCCGCCCCTTCCACATGCTCGGGCGCATCGGCGATCCGGCCGAAGTGGCCGACGCGGTGCTGTTCCTCGCCTCCGACCACGCCCGCTTCATCACCGGCAGCAACCTGCCGGTGGATGGCGGCTACGCGGCGCTCGGCCCCGAGCAGGCCACTTCCCCCATCTCGGAGCTGCTGTCATGACCCGCCTGCCCCTGCGCCTCACCTTCATCTCCGCCGCGCTCGCCACCAGCCTGCCGGCCCTCGCCACCAACGGCACCATGCCCCACGGCTACGGCATCAAGGCCCAGGGCATGGGCGGCGCCTCCATCGCCCTCCCGCAAGATGCCCTGGCCGCCGCCAACAACCCGGCCGGCATGGCGCTGGTGGGCAACCGCGTAGACCTGGGCCTCGCGGTGGTGATGCCCAAGCCGGCCTCCACCTTCGGCGGCACCGACTTCGACGGCGACGGCGTGAAGGCCATCCCGATCCCCGAGTTCGGCTACAACCGCATGCTCGACAGCCGCCAGTCGGTGGGCGTGTCGGTCTACGGCAACGGCGTGACCACCAAGTACGACACCAACATCCTCGGCGGCCCCGGCAGCGGCAAGGACGGCGCCAAGCTGATGCAGTTGATCGTCGCGCCCACCTACGCGGTCAAGCTCTCCGACACCCAGGCCGTCGGCGTGTCGCTCGACCTCGCCTACCAGCGCTTCCGCGTGGACGGCGTGCCCGACGCCACCGGCCAGGAAGGCCAGGGAACCGAGACCTCGATGGGCGCCGGCTTCAAGCTCGGCTGGACCGGCCAGGTGAGCGAGCGCGTCACCCTCGGCGCCATGTACGCGGCGCGGATGCGCATGGGCAAGCTCGACGCCTACCGCAACCTGCTCGCCAACCGCGGGGCTGGCACAGCCAGACCATCAGCCGGATCGGCGCCAGCTGGCAGGCCACCCCTGCGCTGCAGTTGCGCGGTGGCTTCAGCCACGGCACCCAGATCGTCGCCGGCAAGGACACCACCCTCAACTACCTCGCCCCCGTCACGCCCCAGAACCACGTCACCGCCGGCGCCACCTGGACGCTCCCCGACCGCAGCGAGCTGTCGGTGGTTTACGCCCGCGTGCTCGGCGAGGAAGTGAAGGGCACCGGCCCCAGCGCCGGCGTCGACGTGCGCATGTCGCAAAACTGGATCGGCGCCGCCTACGCCTGGAAGTGGTAACCCGGCCGGCCGGGCTTCGGCCCGGCCTGAAACGACTAAAAAGGACATCCCCATGAAAGCCCTCTGCTCCACCCGCGATGTGCCCGCCGGCGGCTGCCACCGCATCGAACTGGCCGACCGCCCGCCCCTGGCGGTGTTCAACCTCGACGGCCGCTTCTACGTCACCGACGACACCTGCACCCACGGCGACGCCTCCCTGTGCGACGGCGAGATCGACTGCGACGACGGCGTGGTCGAATGCCCGTTCCACCAGGGCGCCTTCGAAATCGCCACCGGCCGCCCGGCCGGCGCCCCGTGCTCCATCCCCCTGCGCGTGTATCGCGTCGAGGTGAAGGACGACGCCGTGTATGCCGCCATCGACGAGACGGAGGCCGCATGTCCGTGATCACCTTGAACGACGGCGAGGTCCACTTCGCCTGTGCCGAGGGCGACACGCTGCTCCGCGCGGGCCTGCGCGCCGGGCTGGCGCTGCCCTACGAGTGCGGCGTGGGCGCCTGCGGGTGCTGCCGCTGCGAGGTTATCGAAGGCGAAGTGGCCAACCTGTGGCCCGAGGCGCCCGGCCTCTCCGACCGCGACCGCCGCAAGGGCCGCGTGCTGGCCTGCCAGAGCCTGCCGGCCGGCGACGTCCACCTCAAGCTACGCCTGCCGCCCCAGGCCGAAGCGGCGATCCGCCCGGCACGCCACCGCGCCACCCTCGTCGCCAGCCGCCAGGTCACCCACGACATCCGCGAGTTCGTGCTACGCACCGACGCCCCGGCGGATTTCCGCCCCGGCCAGTACGCCCTGCTGGCCCTGCCCGGCCTCGA
Organism: Zoogloea sp.; assembly: GCA_023150095.1. GTDB lineage: Bacteria > Pseudomonadota > Gammaproteobacteria > Burkholderiales > Rhodocyclaceae > Zoogloea. Next base: position 4,385 of record JAKLLO010000113.1, read on the forward strand.
CCGGGAGCGCGCCTACTCGATGGCCAACCTGCCCAACGCGGCGGGCGAATGGCACTTCCGGATCCGGAAGGTCGCCGGCGGCGGCGCATCGACCACGCTCTTCGAGCGCCTTGCCATCGGCGCCACGGTCGGCCTCGACGGCCCCTACGGCCTCGCCCACCTGCGCACCGACAGCCCACGGGACATCGTGTGCATTGCCGGCGGATCGGGCCTCGCCCCGATGCTGTCGGTGGCTCGCGGCGTGGCGGCCGATCCGGCGCTGGCCGGGCGGCGGGTGGATTTCTTCTACGGCGGGCGCACCCCGGCCGACCTGTGCGGCGAGGCCGATCTGGCTGCGCTCCCCGGCTTCGGCGAGACGCTCCGCTACCACGCCGCGGTGTCCGACGCCGACGCCGCCGCCCGCGATGGCTGGCGCGGCCCGGTGGGCCCGGTGCATCAGCTGGCCGAATCGGTGCTGGGCGAGCGGCTGACCGAAGCCGAGTTCTACCTCGCCGGCCCGCCGCCGATGGTCGAGGCCGTCCAGCAGCTGCTGCAGGTCACCCACCGCCTGCCGCCCGAGCGCATCCACTTCGACCGGTTCTTCTGAGCGATGGACGTGGATACCCTCATCGGCACCATCGCCGGCTGCCTCAGCACCGCCGCCTTCGTGCCCCAGGCCTGGCAGATCTGGAAAACCCGCAGCGCGCGGGACGTGTCGTGGGCGATGTACGCGGTGCTGATCGCCGGCGTGGCCCTGTGGATCGTCTACGGCCTGCGCCGGGGCGCGCTGCCGCTGGTGCTCACCAACGGGGTGATCCTGCTGGTGGCGCTGGTGATCCTGGCGATGAAGCGCAGGTTCGGCGACGGCTAGGAACGGGTGGTGAGCACCCGCGCGGCCTGGTCGTACAGGCCGATGAAGTGGCTCATCACCTTGGTGGCGCCGCGGAGCTGCTCGCGCAGCTGCTCCATCTCCTCGGCCGGGGCCAGCACCAGTTCGCGCCGGCGGGCGACGAAATCGGTCACCACCGCCCGCCCGGTGTCGGTGGTGCGGTAGGTGGTGCCGCGGGCCGAGCGGTCGCTGGCCTTCTCGATCAGCCCGGCCTTCTGCAGTTTGCGCACGCTGTACTGAATGTTGGCCAGGTCGTCGCGGTTCATGAAACGGCTGATGTCCGACAGACTCTTGGGCCGGTCGAGGGTCTGGATGATGTGCAGCACCATGTTGTCCTGCCCCGAGAAGCTCGCCTCGTCCGACACCCCGGCCAGCCCCTGCATGTTGTAGCGCCCGAAGGCCTCGCACAGGCAGATCAGCGCGTGCTCGAACTCGGCCACCACCCGCTCGGCGTCGGACGCGGCCAGGTGCCAGGGCTGCGCCTCGGCCCCTGCGGCGGGGGCGGCATCTTCGGTCAGTGCGGGGGTGGCGGCACGTTTCGCGGTCACGGCAAGGGCACTCCATCGGTTGGAACAGCCCCGAATCTAACCCAAATACGCCCCACCCCGCCGGCCGCAACGGGCACCTATGACGAAAGGCGTAGGTCGGGCGGCACGGCGCCCTTGCCGGACGCACCTGCCAAAATGGCAAAAAACCCCTGGTATCCGTTTGATCTTCGGGCGATGGCGCTATAACATTCCGGCCTCATATTGTTAAAAAACGTTGCCGGTCGCCTCGCATAATCACGGCAGGTCGTGGAAGGATCCATGAAGCCGCACCATCTCACCCCTGTCATCGCTCTTTCCTGCGCGCTCGCCCACGCCGACGCGCCGCCATCGGCTTCCGGCGACATCAAGAACCTTCCCCTCAGCGGCTTCGTCGAAGCCACCAGCCTCGAACAGCTCGCCGACCTCGTCGTCACCGACACCAAGCTCGGCCAGACCCCGGATTCCGTCACCCAGCGCATCGTCGTCCTGAAGAGCGACGAGATCGAGCGGCTGCCCACGCCCAACGGCAACCTCGCCGAGCTGATGCGCCACACCTCGGGCCAGTTCGTCAATGTGCTGTCCCGCAACGACGCCAACTGGGGCTCGTACGCCGGCCTCGGGCCCAAGTACAACAGCTACCTCCTCGACGGCCTGCCGATCGACTCCTTCGCCGACGCCATGAGTCTCGACAGCGCGGCCATCGAGCGGGTCGAGATCCACAAGGGCCCGGCCTCGGTGCTGTACTCCAACTACCTGACGATGGATTTCGTGGGCAACGAGGCGCCGCTGGCCGGCACCACCAACTTCGTGCTGAAGAACCGCGTCGACACGGCGCTCACCCGCTTCGCCGCGGGCTTCGGCTCGTGGGGGTCGCGCGCCGCGCGGGCCTACACCCAGGGCGCCAGCGGCCCGCTCAGCTACATCGTCAGCGCCAGCCACGAACTCGCCGATTACCGCCAGTACGGCAACCCGGGCTCGTGGCTGCAGACCACCAGCCAGCCCCACTACGAGAAGGACCGGGTCTTCACCAACCTGTCCTACGCCCTCGGCCGGCCCGACCACACGCTCAGCCTGTATTACCAGTACACCGCCCACCAGGGCACCATGGGCCGCCCGAACCGGGATTTCGACCACACGTACAACACCTTCAACTTCGCCTACAACAACGCCATCAACGACGACTGGCACCTCCAGTTCAAGTACGGCGAACGCCACTACGACCGGCGCTTTTCCAACGACGACTTCCCGTCCAGCCTGGCCCTGGTCAATCGCGACATCAACCGCCAGACCATCCGCCCGGCCGACCTCACCGCCAGCTACCGCCACGCCCAGGATTCCCTGCTCACCCTGGGCGTCGATGGCCAGTGGGTCGAATACGAGACGGCCAACCGCAGCCCGGCCGGGATCAACACCCCCGCCAACCGCGCCGACGCCCGCTCCACCGGCTACTTCGTCCAGGAAAAGCTGCGCCTGGACGACTGGGTTCTGCGCGCCGGCCTGCGCCGCAACACCATCCACCACGACTACGCGCTGCTGGGCGGCAACGCGCCCGCCACCACCAGCGCCGCCTGGAGCAAGAACCTGTGGAGCGTGGGCGCGCGCTACAACCTGTCGCCGGGGCTGGCCTTCTACGGCAACGCTGGCTCCAGCTTCATGGTGCCCACCGCCAAGCAGATCGGCGGCACGGTGCCCACCCCGGGCGCCAGCGGCGAGCTGCCCAACCCTGCCCTGCGCCCCGAAAGCGGCATCGGTCGCGACCTGGGCGTCGACTGGCATGCCACCAGCGCCCTGCACCTCAACCTGCGCGGCTTCCTCAACACCATCAGCGACGCCATCGTCACCAACATCGTCAGCGCCGTGCCCTCCCAGGTGCGCTCCGAAAACGCCGGTGGCGCCCGTTCGGCCGGCTTCGAGCTGGATTCCCGCTACACCCTCGGCGGCGGCCTCACCGCCTTCGCCAACCTCACCCACACCCGCACCCGGATCAGCGACGGCCTCAACCCGGGCCATGACGGCGTCCAGATCCCCTTCGCGCCCGATCGCCTCGCCAACGCCGGGCTCGTAGTGCCGCTGCCCGGCGAGCTGGTCGTGGCGGCCTATTACCACTGGGTGGGCCGGTATTACGACAGCACCGACCGGGCCAGCCGGCAGTCCTTCGGCAGCTACGGCGTGATCAACCTGCGCGCCCAGAAAGTGCTCTCACGCACCGCTGGCTACACCGCGCTCCTCACCGCCGACCTGAACAACCTCACCGATCGCCAGTACCGCATGCCCTTCGACTTCCGCGATCCGGGCGTCAGCGGTTTTGCCGGCGTCGAAGTGCGCTACTGATCCCCGCGGCCGCCACGCGATGCGCGCTCCCGTCACCCGATCACGCCGCAGCCCGTCCGTCCTGGGCTGGCTGCTCGGCCTGCTGATGGCTGTCGTCCACGCCCAGGCCTGGGCCGCCGGCGAGCTCGAAGCCAAGATCAAGGCCGCCTACGTCTTTCACGTGCTCAAGTTCGTCGACTGGCCCCAGGCCGGCAACGAGCCCCTGCGCCTGTGCGTCATCGGCACCGACCCGGTCGCCCAGCTCCTCGCCGAGCTCTCGGGCAAGCAGATCAAGGAGCGCAGCCTGCGGGTCGACATGGACCCGGGCACCGATTTCGGTGGCTGCCACGTCCTCTTCATCGGCCGCTCCGAGCGCCGCTGGCACGACATCCTCGGCCGGCTGCGCGGCAACGTCCTGACCATCAGCGACGCGGACGGCTTTGCCTCGGCGGGCGGCATCGTCGGTTTCTTCTCCGACAGCGGGCGGATCAAGCTCGACATCAATCCCGACGCGGCGCGTCAGGCCAACCTGAAGATCAGCGCCAAGCTGCTCGAACTGGCAAGAACGGTGCAATGATGCGGCCCTCAACCGACAGGCGCGGTTTCTTCGACCGCATGCAGATCAAGACCAAGCTGGTCCTGCTGATCGTCGTCACCAGCGTCGTCGCGCTGATCGTCCAGGCCGCCGGCTTCGTCGCCTACGAGCGGGTGCGTGTCACCGACCAGCTGATCGGCGACCTGTCCTCCCTCGCCCGGATCGTCGCCAACCGCAGCACCGCCGCCCTCATCTTCAACGACGACAAGGTCGTGGGCGAGACGCTCTCGGCCCTGAAGGTCAAGCGGGCCATCGTCGCCGCCTGCGTCTACGACGCCGACGGGCGCGTGTTCGCCCGCTACGACAGCGGCGAGGAGCGCCCCTTCCGCTTCCCGCCCCCCACCGCTGGCGGCACCGTCATCGAAGACGGCTACCTCCACCTCACCGAGCCGGTGATCGAGGACGGCGTGCAGCTGGGCACCGTGTTCATCCGCGCCAGCTTCGCCGAGCTCAACCAGCTGTGGCGCGACTACGTGCTGTTCGCCGGGCTGATCGCCCTGGTGGTGTCCTCCATCGCCCTGCTGGTGGCCACCCGCTGGCAGCGCATCGTCTCCGGGCCGATCGAGCGCCTCACCCACACCGTCAAGACCATCTCCACGGGCAAGGACTACCGCCTGCGCGCCACCAGCGAGAGCGAGGACGAAGTGGGCACGCTGGTCGAGGTCTTCAACGGCATGCTCGACGCCATCGAGGAGCGCAACCAGGCCCTCATCGACAGCAACCACCGCCTGTCCGACAACGAGGCCGCCCTCACACGCGCCAACGAGGAGCTCGAGGAGCGCGTGCGCGCCCGCACCGCCGAGCTGCAGGCCCTGTTCGATTCGGCCAGCGTCGGCATCGTGCTGGTCCGCGACGGCACCATCAGCCACCAGAACCGGCGCATGGACGAGATGTTCGGTGCGGGCACGCCCCTCGCCGCCGAGCTCGCCCGCCTGTGGCGCAGCGGCCCCGAGGGCGCCGAGGCCGAAGCGGCGCTGGCCCGCGGCGAGACGATCCGCCGCGAGCTGGAAATCCCCCAGCCCGAGGCCGGCCGGATGTGGGTGCGCATGTCGGCCCGGGTGATCGACGCCGCCGACCCGGCCCGCGGCATGGTGGGCGTGATCGAGGACATCACCGCCGAACGCGCCGCGATGGACGAGATGATCCGCGCCAGGACCCTCGCCGAGGACGCCTCGCGGATGAAGTCCGAGTTCCTCGCCACCATGAGCCACGAGATCCGCACCCCGATGAACGCCATCATCGGCATGCTCTACCTGGCCCTCAAGACCGAGCTGCCGCCCGGCCTCTCCAACTATCTCTCGAAGGCCCAGGGCGCCGCCCACTCGCTGCTGGGCATCATCAACGACATCCTCGACTTCTCGAAGATCGAGGCCGGCAAGCTCGAGATCGAATCCATCGAGTTCGGCCTCGACTCGGTGCTCGAGCAGCTCAAGGACACCATCGTCCTGCAGGCCGAGCAGAAGGGCATCGAGTTCCTGATCCGCTACGACGTGACCATCCCGCCGGTGCTGGTGGGCGACCCGCTGCGCCTCGGGCAGATCATGCTCAACCTGTGCAGCAACGCGGTCAAATTCACCGAAAAGGGCGAGGTCGAGCTGGCCTTCCGCTGCATCGAGGCCACCGACACCGACCTCACCCTGCACTTCTCTATCCGCGACACCGGCATCGGCATGACGCCCGAGCTCGTCGCCCGGCTGTTCCAGAAATTCACCCAGGCCGACCAGACCACCACCCGCCGTTTCGGCGGCACCGGCCTCGGCCTCGCCATCAGCAAGCACCTGGTCGAGCTGATGGACGGGCGGATCTGGATCGAGGAATCCGTGCCTGGCAAGGGCACCACGGTGTGCTGCACCGTGCATCTCAAGGTCTCGCCCGAGGCCCGCACCCACCGCCAGCGGCTGGTGGAGAAGGCCGGCCCGCTGCTCGCCGGCATCCACGTGCTGGTGGTGGACGACAACGAAGTCTCGCGGGAGATCGTCGCCGAGATGCTGCGTTTCTTCCACCTGGAAGTGAGCGTCGCCTCCAACGGGCCCACCGCGATGGCCATGCTCCAGGCCGCCGAGCCGCCCTTCGACATCGTGCTGATGGACTGGCGCATGCCGATGATGAACGGCGACGAGGTCACCCGCCGCATCCAGGCCAACCCGGCCATCCAGCACAAGCCGAAGATCGTGATGATCACCGCCTACGGCCGCGAGGACGTCATCCGCGCCTCCGAACAGGCCGGCGCCGACGCCTTCCTGGTCAAGCCGGTGTCGCCGTCGATGCTCCTCGACACCATCCTCACCAGCCTCGGCCGCGGGCGCATCCTCGAAGAGCGGCGCGCCAGCGCGCTGCGCCCGGGCACCTGCGACCTGCGCGGCGCGCGTCTGCTGCTGGTCGAGGACAACGAGATCAACCGCGAATTTGCCACCGAGCTGCTGCGCAGCATGAACACCGTGGTCGATTCCGCCGTGAATGGCGCCGAAGCCGTGGCGATGGTCCGCGAAAATGCCTACGCCGCGGTGCTGATGGACATCCACATGCCGGTGATGGACGGCCTCGAGGCCGCCCGCCAGATCCGCGCCCTGGGCGAACTCCCCGGCGGCCAGCGCTTCCGCGACCTGCCGATCATCGCCATGACCGCCCTGGCCATGGCCCACGACGAGCAGCGCAGCCTCGCCGCCGGCATGAACGACCACATCACCAAGCCGGTCGCCCCCGACCGCCTGCTGGCCGCCCTGTCCCGCTGGCTGAAGATCCCCCAGACCGCCCAGGCCCTGCCGGCCGGCGCCAGCGCCCTCGACGACGACCTGCGCCACCTCACCACCATCGACTGCGAGCAGGGCGTGCGTCGCATCGGCGGCGATCAGGGCGCCTACCGCAAGCAGCTGCAGCGCTTCCGGGCCCGTTACGCCGGCGCCGCCGACACCCTCGCCGCAATGATCGGCGAACGCCCGCTGAAGGAAGCCGAGGAGTTCTGCCACGCCCTCAAAGGCGTGTGCGGCAACATCGGGGCCGACGCCCTGTTCGCCTGCGTCACCGACATCGACAACCAGCTCAAGCAGGAGACCCGCCCGGATGCCGCCGAGCTCGAGCGCATGGCCCGGCTGCTGGGCGCGGTGATGGCCGACATCGGCCAGCTCGACGCCTCGCCCGAAGCCCCCGCGCCGGCGGGCGGCATGGATCGCGCCGAGGTGGCCCGACAGGTGGCACAATTGATCGACTTGCTCGAATCCGACCTGGGCGCCGCCCAGGCGGTCATGACGACGCTGCGCGCAGGCGTCGCGCGCAGCGATGCGGAACCCGTCATCCAGGAAATCACCGAGAAGATCGATCTGTTCGAGATAGACGACGCCATCGCCCTGCTCAGGAGCCTGCACGCCGAACTGGCCGGCCAGCCATGAACGAAAACCCCGCCCCCGCCGACAAAGCCCACAAACCGCGCATCCTCATCGTGGATGACGTGCATGAGAACCTGCACGTGCTGGTCGGCATCCTGCGCAACGAGTTTGCCGTGGTCGTCGCCACCTCCGGCCCCAAGGCCCTCGAGCTGGCCACCCGCCAGCCCGCCCCCGAGCTGATCCTCCTCGACATCCGGATGCCCGGGATGGACGGCTACGAGGTGCTCCACCGCCTCAAGTCCGATCCCGTCACCGCCGACATCCCGGTGATCTTCGTCACCGCCCTGGCCGAAACCGCCGACGAAGCCGTCGGCCTGCGCCTGGGCGCCGCCGACTACGTCACCAAGCCGGTGAATCCCGAGCTCCTGCTGCTGCGCGTGCGCAACCAGCTCGAGCTGCGCAGCCACCGCCGCAAGTCCGCCGCGGGCACCGGCGCCGAAGCCGCGCTGCGCGCCGAGAAACCCACCCTGCTGCTGGTGGATGACATCCCCGAGAACCTCCACGGCCTGTCCACCGCGCTCCACGACGACTACCGGATCATGGTCGCCGCCAACGGGCAGCGGGCGGTCGAGCTCGCCACCGGCCCCAACCCGCCGGATCTGGTGCTCCTCGACATCATCATGCCGGGCATGGACGGCTACGAGGTGTGCCGGCGGATCAAGTCCAGCCCCAGCGGCGGGCGCATCCCGGTGATCTTCGTCACCGTCGCCGACAGCGTGGTGGACAAGCTCCACGGCTTCTCCATCGGCGCCGCCGACTACATCACCAAACCCTTCGACATCGACGAAGTGCGCGCCCGGGTGCGCACCCATCTCGATCTCAGCCGCCTCCAGCGCTCCCTCGAGCAGCTCATCGAAGAGCGCATGGCCTCGCTCCAGGAAGCCAACGAAGCCCTCGCCGAGAGCAAGGAGAAGTACCGCATCCTCGCCGAGTACTCCCCCAACTGGGAATACTGGATCGACCCCCAGGGCCACTACCTGTACGTCTCGCCGGCGTGTCAGGAAGTCTCCGGCTACAGCGCGGTGGATTTCGTCGGCGAGCCCGGCCTGATGCGCAAGATCATCCACCCGGACGACCTCGCCATCTGGGACGCCCACGACGAACAGCAACCGTCGCCCGACGGCCACCACCTGCCCCATTTCCGCATCCGCGCCCGCGACGGCTCCGAGCGCTGGATCGAGCACATCTGCCAGCCGGTGGTGGACGCCCGCGGGCGCTTCCTCGGCAGCCGCGGCAGCAACCGCGACATCACCGGCCGGGTGCGCGCCGAAGAGGAACTCCACCTCGCCGCCACCGTGTTCGCCACCACCACCGAGGCGGTGATGGTGATCGACGCCGCCAACCGCGTGCTCACCGTCAACCCGGCCTTCACCGAGATCACCGGCTTCAGCCAGGAAGAAACCGCCGGCCACGAACCCGTGATGCTGCCGTCCGATCCGTCGGACCCCGAGCCCTTCCGGCACCTGTGGGCGGCGGTCAACAGCACCGGGCGCTGGCAGGGCGAGATCACCAGCCGGCGCAAGGACGGGCGCGAGTTCATCGCCTGGGTCACCGTCAGCACCCTCTACCGCGAGGACGCCTCGGTGCAGCGGCGCGTCGTGCTGTTCTCCGACATCACCGAGAAGAAGAAGGTCGACAACCTGATCTGGACCCAGGCCAACTACGACCACCTCACCCGCCTGCCCAACCGCCGCCTGTTCAACGACCGCATGGAGCGCGAGGTGCGCAAGGCCCAGCGCAACGGCACCTCGGTCGGCCTGCTGTTCATCGACCTCGACCGCTTCAAGGAGGTCAACGACACCCAGGGCCACGAGATCGGCGACCTGCTCCTGATCGAGGCGGCCAGCCGCATCCGCCACTGCGTGCGCGACTACGACACCGTGGCCCGGCTGGGCGGCGACGAGTTCACCGTGATCCTGTCCGAACTCCACGGCGGCAGCGAGATCGGCCGCGTCGCCCAGGACATCATCGACCGCCTGTCCGAGCCCTTCCTCCTCGCCCACCAGGAACACTTCGTCTCGGCCAGCATCGGCATCGCCGTGTTCCCGGAAGACGGCCTCACCATCAGCGAGCTCATCAAGCACGCCGACCAGGCCATGTACCTCGCCAAGGACGCCGGCCGCGGCTGCTTCCGCTTCTTCACCCGGGCGCTCCAGCAGAGCGCCGAGCAGCGCGTGCGCCTGGCCGGCGAGCTGCGCAAGGCGGTCGAGGCCCAGCAGCTCGAAGTCTTCTACCAGCCCATCGTCGAGCTCGACACCAACCGCGTCACCAAGGCCGAGGCCCTGCTGCGCTGGCGCCACCCCACTCAGGGCACGGTCAGCCCGGCGGTGTTCATCCCCGTCGCCGAAGACACCGGGATCATCCACGACCTGGGCGAGTGGGTCTTCCGCGAGGTCATCGCCCAGGCGCGCCGCTGGCGCAACACCCTGGGTGCCGACTTCCAGGTGAGCATGAACATGTCGCCGGTGCAGTTCAACGTCAGCGGCCCCAGCTGCCGCCAGTGGGCCGACCTGCTCGCCAGCGGCGACCTGCCCGGCGCCAACCTGGTCATCGAGATCACCGAAGGCCTGCTCATGAACACCGAGCCGGGCATCCTCGACATCCTGCTGCGCTTCCGCGACGCCGGCATCGGCGTGGCCATCGACGACTTCGGCACCGGCTACTCGTCGCTCGCCTACCTCAAGAAGTTCGACATCGACGTGCTCAAGATCGACCAGTCCTTCACCCGCAACCTGAGCCCCGACGCCCCCGACTTCGCCCTCTGCGAGGCCATCGTCGTGATGGCCCACAAGCTCGGCCTGAAGGTCATCGCCGAAGGCGTCGAGACCGAGCTCCAGCGTGATTTGCTGCGCCAGATCGGCTGCGACTACGCCCAGGGCTACCTCTACTCCCGCGCGGTGCCGGCCGACCAGTTCGAAGCCCTCTGCCTCGCCTGATCCGGCGGCCGGCCCCGTCCGCGGGCCGGCCATGCCACAATCCGCGCCGCCTTCCCCTTCTGGATAGCCGTCCGTGATCACCCTCCTGCACACCGCCGACTGGCAGATCGGCAAGCTCTTCGGCCAGTTCGACCCCGACGACGCGGCCCTCCTCGCCGACGCCCGCTTCGCCGCCGTCGAACGCCTCGCCCGCCTCGCCACCGAGCACCGCGCCGACGCCGTGCTGGTGGCCGGCGACGTGTTCGACGCCCAGGGCGTCACCGACCGCACGATCTACCGCCTGTTCAACGCCATGGCCGGCTTTGCCGGGCCGTGGGTGATGATCCCCGGCAACCACGACGCCGGCCTCGCCGAATCGGTATGGACCCGCGCCGCCCGGCTCGGCGCCATCCCCGCCAACGTCCACGTGTGCCTGCAGCCCGCGCCGCTGGTCGTCGCCGGGCTGGCGATCCTCCCCGCGCCGCTCACCCAGCGCATCACCCACGCCGACCTCACCGAGTGGTTCGCCGGCGCCGAAACACCCGCGGGCCTGCCGCGCATCGGCCTCGCCCACGGCAGCGTGCAGGGCCTGCTGGCCGAGGGCATCGACTCGTCCAACCCCATCGCCGCCGGCCGCGCCGCCCAGGCCCGGCTGGATTACCTGGCCCTCGGCGACTGGCACGGCACCCGCCGGGTGGACGACCGCTGCTGGTACGCCGGCACCCCCGAGACCGACCGCCACCGCGCCAACGACTCCGGCCAGGCCCTGCTCGTCCGCCTTGCCGGCCCCGGCGCGCTGCCCGAAGTCACCCCCGTCGCCACCGGCCAGTACCGCTGGCTGAGCGAAACCATCGACCTGCAGGTGCCCACCGATCTCGACGCCGCCCTCGAACGCATCGACGCCTTCGGCCCGGCCGACGTGGTGCAGATCAGCGTCACCGGCCAGACCGACCTCGCCGGCCACCGCCGCCTGCAGGACGCCATCGCCCGCGCCGGCGGCAAGGCCCGCAGCCTCACGGCAGACCTCGACGCCCTGCGCCTCGAACCCACCGACGCCGACATCGCCGCCCTCGACGCCGACGGCTACCTGGGCGACGTGATCGCCGACCTGGGCGCCGATCTCAAGGCCCGCCCCGACGGCCCCGCCCGGGACGCCCTGGCCCTGCTGGCCGGTTTTCTCGCCGACGACCGGAGCGCCGCCCGATGAAACTCACCCGCCTGCGCGTCGAGCAGCTCCGCCAGTTCCGCCAGCCCCTCGAGATCAGCGGCTTCGAACCCGGCCTCAACGTGTTCACCGGCCCCAACGAAGCCGGCAAGAGCACCCTCGTCGCCGCCATCCGCGCCGCCTTCTTCGAGCGCCACCGCTCGAAAAGCGTCGATGACCTGCAGCCCTGGGGCGACAGCAGCGCCGCCCCCACCATCGAGCTCGACTTCGACCTCGACGGCCAGCCCTGCCGGCTCGCCAAGCGCTTCCTGGGCCGCGCCCGCTGCGACCTGCAGCTGGGCGCCCGCCAGTTCGACGGCGCCGACGCCGAGGACCAGCTCGCCGAACTCCTCGGCTTCCAGTTCGCCCAGAAAGGCAGCAGCAAGAGCGAGCACTGGGGCATCCCCGGCCTGCTGTGGATCACCCAGGGCACCGCCCAGTCCATCGCCGAGCCGGTCAGCCACGCCGCCGGCCACCTCAACCGGGTGCTCGGCCAATCGCTCGACCACTCCCTCGGCGAAGTCGCCAGCAGCCGCGGCGACGCCATCCTCGCCAAGGTCGAAGCCGCCCGCAACGAGCTGCTCACCCCCTCCGGCGGCCGCCCCCGCGGCCCCTTCGCCGACGCCGAAAGCCAGGTCGCCGCCCTCGAAACCCGCCTCGCCGAACTCGACAGCGCCATCGCCAGCTACTGCCGGCAGGTGGACAAGCTCGCCGCCCTGCGCCGCGAGCATCGCGCCGAAGAGGCCGAGCAACCGCCATCCAGGACGTGGAGCGCGATCTCACCGGCGCCCGCCAGCAGGCCGGCCATTTTGACGAGCGCATCCGCCTGCTGCGCCAGCAGCTTGATACCCTCGCCCGCCAGGAAGACGACGCCCGCCGTCGCCACGCCGACGCCATCGAGGCCGCACGCCGGGCCGACGACGCCCGCCGTCAGTCCGCCCAGTGGCAGGCCCGCCACGCCGACGCCGCCCGCGCCGCCGACACCGCCCGCCAGGCCCTGCGCCTCGCCCGCCAGGAAGACACCCGGCAACAGCTGGCCGCCCAGCTCGCCACGCTGCGCCAGCAGGCCGCCGACGGCGCCGCCCGCCTCGCCGAGGCCGAAGCCGCCCAGGCCGCCCTGCGCGCCCTGCAGGCCCAGGCCGCCGCCAGCCGCCTTGACGACGCCGACCTCCCCGCCCTGCGCGAGCGCCAGCGCAAGCTCGACGAGAACCGCATCCGCCAGTCCGCTGCCGCCACCCGGCTGCAATTCGCCCTCGACGACGGCCGCTCGATCCGCATCGGCGACGACCCGGTGAGCGGCAGCGGCGAGCGCCAGCTCCTCGAAGCCACCCGCGTCGCGCTGCCCGGCATCGGCCAGCTCACCATCACCCCCGGCGGCGCCGATCTGGCCCGGCTGGCCCAGGCCGGCATCGACCTCGCCGACGCCCACGCCGCCCACCTGGCGCGCCTGGGCCTCGATTCCCTCGAAGCCGCCGAGGCCCGCCAGCGCGCCGGCCAGCAGCTCGACTTCGAGGTGAAAGCCGCCGCCGCCCGCCTGAAGGATCTCGCCCCCCGCGGCCTCGACGCCCTGCGGGACGAGCGCGACGCCCAGCTCGCCCGCGCCGCCGACGCCCAGCAGGCCCTCGACCGCCTGCCCGCCGCGCCCGACACCCCGCCGCCCACCATCGCCGAAGCCGAGGCCGCCGAGGACGCCGCCCGCCACGCGGCCGACACCCTCGCCACGCAGCTCGCCCGAACCCAGGCCGACGCCGCCACCGCCGAAGCCGCCCACGCCGCCGCCAGCCGCGAAGCCGCCGCCGCCCAGGCCGTGCTCGACGCGCCCGGGCGGGCCGACAGCGTGGCCCGGGCGCGCGCCGACCTCATCGACACCCAGGCCGCCCAGGCCGCCCTCGCCAGCCGCATCGAAGCCCTCGCCCGCCAGATCGACGCGGCCCGCCCCGACCTGCTCCGGCAGGACGTGGAGCGCTTCACCCGCAGCGCCGAACTCCACGAAAAGCGCTTCGCCGAACGCCGCGACGCCCTGCTGCGCCTCGACGTGGAGCTCCAGAGCGCCGGCGCCCTGGGCCTCGACGAACAGCGCGCCGAGGTGGCCCGCGACCTCGCCCAGGCCCAGCGCCGCCAGGCCGAGCTCGCCCGCCGGGCCACCGCGCTCGATCACCTGCTGGGCCTGCTGCAGGCCCGCCGCAAGGCCCTCACCAAACGCCTGCAGGCTCCCCTCAAGCGCCATCTCGATCACTACCTGCACCTGCTGTTCCCCGACGCCAGCCTGGAGATCGACGAGCGCCTGCAGCCCGGCGCCCTCACCCGCCGCGGGCCCGACCGCAGCGCCGGGGCCGAGACCGGCCCCTTCGACGCCCTCAGCTTCGGCGCCCGGGAGCAGATGGGCGTCATCAGCCGCCTCGCCTACGCCGACCTGCTGAAGGAAGCCGGCCGGCCGACGCTGATCATCCTCGACGACGCGCTGGTCCACAGCGACGCCGAACGCCTCGCCCAGATGAAGCGCGTCCTCTTCGACGCCGCCACCCGCCACCAGATCCTGCTGTTCAGCTGCCACCCGGAAGACTGGCGCGACCTGGGCGTGGCGCCGCGGGCCATCGCGAACCTGCGCAGCTAGGCCGGCGTCCAACCCCGCACCGAACCCGGAGCCCCCGATGACCGACAAACCCAACCTCGCCGACCTGCGCAAGAGCTACGAGCACGGCAGCCTGGACGAAGACCAGGTGGCCGCCGAACCCACCGCCCAGTTCACCGCCTGGCTCGACGAAGCCCTCGCCCGCGGCCTGCCCGAACCCAACGCGATGACCCTCGCCACCGTCGGCCCCGACGGCCGGCCGTCCACCCGTGTGGTGCTCATCAAGGGCTGCGACGCCCGGGGCATCGTGTGGTTTTCCAACTACGCCAGCCGCAAGGGCCGCGAGCTGGAACACCAGCCCTTCGCGGCGCTGCAGTTTCACTGGGTCGAGCTGGAGCGCGTGGTGCGCATCGAGGGGCGCGTCGAGAAGGTGTCGGCCGAGGAATCCGACGCCTACTTCGCCAGCCGGCCGCTGACCCACCGCATCGGCGCCTGGGCCTCGCCCCAGAGCGAGACCATCCCGGGCCGCGGCACCATCGTCGCCCGGGCCGCCGAGTACGGGCTCAAGTTCGGCCTCAACCCGCCGCGCCCGCCCCACTGGGGCGGCTACCGGCTGGTGCCGGATTACTGGGAGTTCTGGCAGGGCCGCAGCTCGCGCCTGCACGACCGCATCGCCTACCGGCTGGTGGGCGGCCAGTGGCACAAGGCCCGGCTGGCGCCCTGAACGCCGGTCGGGAATCCGGCCAGGGTTTACATTGCGGCGCCGGCAAATGGGGATAATGGGCCCATCGCCCAAGCCTGACCGTCCGATGCCCGCCACGCCGCTGCCTGCCGCCACCGCCCCGCCCCGGCCCCTGCCATGGGGCGACCTGCTCGCCGGCGTGTCGGTGGCCGGAGTGCTGCTGCCCGAGGCCGTGGCCTACGCCGCCATCGCCGGCGTGGCGCCGATGCACGCGCTGCTGGCGGCGCTGATCGGTCTGTGCGTCTATCCCCTCGTCGGCACCAGCCGCTTCGCCATCGTGGCGCCCACGTCATCCGCCGCGGCGGTGTTCGCCTCGGCGGTCGCCGCGGGCGGGCCGTCGATGGGCTTCGGGCTGGTGCTCGTCACCGGGGCGCTGTTCCTCGCCGCCGGCGTGCTGCGGGCGGGCTTCCTGGGTGCCTTCATCTCGCGACCGGTGCTGCGCGGCTTCACCTGGGGGCTGGCGGTGACCATCGTCCTCAAGCAGCTGCCCCACGTGGCCGGCGTGCACGTGGCGGGCAGCCAGGCGATCCACGTGCTGACCGGGCTCTTCGAGGCCACCGAACGCTTTCACTGGCCGAGCGTCCAGCTCGGCGCCGCGGCGCTGGCCCTGTGGCTGGTGGTCCATCACGGTCTGCACCGCGTCGTCTTCGTGCCCCAGTCGCTGGTGGTGCTGGCGCTGGGCATCGGCGCCTCTTGGCTGTTCGACCTGGGCAGCCTCGGCATCGCCCTGGTCGGGCACATCGAATGGCAGTCCCTGGCGGTGCAGTTGCCGGTCATGAGCACCGAGCACTGGCTGCGCATGATCGAAGTCGCCCCCGCGCTGCTGCTCATCCTGTTTGCCGAATCCTGGGGTTCGGTGCGCTCCCTGGCGCTGCAGAACGGCGATCAGGTGGACGTGAACCGGGAGCTGCTCGCCTTCGGCGCCAGCAACCTCGCCAGCGCGCTGCTCCAGGGGCTACCGGTGGGTGCCGGCTTCTCGGCGGCGTCGGCCAACGCCTCGGCCGGGGCTCGCAGCAAGCTGGCCGGGGTGGCCGGTGCCGGCGCGCTGGCCCTGCTGCTGTGGCAGGCCCGCGACGGGCTGGCGCTGCTGCCCTTGCCGGTGCTGGCCGCGGTGGTGATCGGCATCCTGTCCCACAACCTGTGGCCGCAGGCCGTCATCAAGGGCCTGCGCCTGGGGGGCGACGCGTGGCTGGCGGTGATGGCGGCGGTGGCGGTGCTGGTCTTCGGGGTGCTCTTCGGCATGCTGCTGGCCGTGGGCTCGTCCCTGCTGCTGGCGATCCACCGTTTCGCCCAGCCCCTGGTGGCCGAGCTGGGCCAGCTGCCCGACACCCGCGACTACCAGGATTGCCAGCGCCACGCCGACGCGATCCGCACTCCGGGCATCCTGATCCTGCGGGTCGAGGAGCCCTTGTTCTTTGCCAACGCCGAGCAGATCTTCCAGTTCGTGACCAACTGGGCGGCCGGCACCCGCCCCCACACCGTGGTGCTGAGCCTGGAGAGCTGCGACGACCTGGACGCCACCGCGTCCGAAGCGCTGGCCGAGCTCGCCGCCAGCCTGCGCCGCAGCGGCATCACCCTGGTGCTGGCCCGGGTGAAGGATCGCATCCGCGACGCCCTCGCCCGCGCCGGGCTGGTCAATGGCAGCGACGACGCGATCGCCGCCTACTGGAGCGTGGATGACGCCGTGCAGGCCACCCGGCTGCGCAAACCCCACGCGGCCACCCCGATCGACACCGGAGCGACACCATGATCACCGAGATCCGCATTGCCGAACTGCGCCCCACCCAGCTGACCATCGGCCTGATCGAAGTGCGCAGAAAGCAGAAGCACCTGGCCGGGCTTGACCACAACGCACGGCGGGATTTCCTGCGCGCCCACCCGATTCCGGCCGTCCGGGGCCCGGCAGGCCACCTGTTCATCACCGATCACCACCACCTGGGCCGGGCGGCCCTGGAGGCTGATGTCGAGCATGGGTTCGTGACGGTTGAAGCGGATCTGTCGACGCTCGCCGGCGACGCCTTCTGGCTGGAGATGGACCGCCAGCGCTGGGTGCATCCCCTCGACGCGAACGGCGTGCGCCACCGCTACGGGGCCATTCCCCATCACCTGGACAAGCTGGCCGACGACATCTACCGCAGCCTCGCCGGCCATGTGCGCGACGCCGGCGGCTACGCCAAGACGCCCACCGCCTTTGCCGAGTTCGTGTGGGCGGATTTCTTCCGCCGGAGCCTTGCCATCGAGGACGTGGAGGCCGATTTCGACGGCGCCGTCACCCGCGCCATCGGCCTGGCCCTAAGCGACGCAGCCCGCGGCCTGCCGGGTTTCGGCGCGCAGACCTGAAACGGACTACAGGCGGCGCTTCACCGCCTCGGCCAGCGCGGCATCGTGGTGGGGGTCGGCGACATCCGCCAGGCCCGCCGCCACGCCGGCCCGGTCTTCGGCGGCGCGGTTCTGGCTCATCTTCCACTTGCCCTCGATCCGGGCGATGGGGATCTCGATGCCGACGATGGCCTTCATCTGCGCGGCGATGAAATCCGCCGGGGCATCATCCACCGCCCAGGGCTGGGGGCGGATGCCTTCGTTGAGCCGGGTGAGGTCGTCGATCTGGCGACGCAGCCAGCCCGCCTCCTCCACCACCGCCGGCCGGCCCCAGGCATGCACGGTGGCGTAGTTCCAGGTGGGCACCACCTTGCCGGTGGCCGCCTTGGTGGCGTACCACGAGGGCGTCACGTAACCCTCCTCGCCCTGGAACACCACCAGGCATTCGTCCAGCCCGGCCAGCTCGCGCCAGTGGGGATTGGCCCGGGCCACGTGGGCGCGCAGCACGCCATGCCCGCCTTCATCCGGGTAGATCAGGAAGGGCACCGGCGAGGCCATCAGCCCGCCGGGCCCGTGGGTGACGAGCAGCGCCAGCGGATGGGCGCGCATCAGCGCGTGCAGGGTGTCGGGGGTGGATTCGCGGAAGGCGGGCGGGATGTACATGGCGGGCAGGCGGTGGGTCGGCGAAGCCCGATCGTCCCACAGCGGCGCCGGGCCGGAAACCCCGGCCGCGCGTCAGTCGCCGGCGCCGTCCTTGGTGGCGCGGATCAGGCCGATCAGGTTGTGGGGCTGGCCGCGGACGACCTTCAGCAGCTCGGTGCGCGCCACCTGAAAATCCACACCATCGGCGAGCAGCTTGTCGAGGAGCTCGCCAAATCGCTGGCGCCGCTTGAGCCCGTTGGCGGTCTGGTCGCGGCGGTCGTAGAAGACTTCGAGCAGGGTCGAGCCGCACACGCAGTTGCGGAACACCTCGACGATGGCGCTGCCGTCGTCGTCGATGCTCGCCTTGAGGCCCGAATGATCGGCCCGGACCTGCCGCGTGGCGGCCAGAAACTCCTCCGAATCGGCGTAGGCCTGCCCACAGTTGCGGCACACCTTCGGAAACGTGGCCTCTTCGAGCGCCTGCAGGCTGCGGAACAGTTCTTCGTGGGAATAACGCAGGCTCATGCTCAATCCCCTGATCAAAGCCCGGTTTAACGGCAGCGCAGGCCGCGGATTGAAGCCAGCTGGCCCGCCCGCGCCGGCTAAACCGGCCTCGGCGTGAGGAAATACGCCTTCCGCACCACCCGGCCCCGTTCGCCCGGGGCCCCGTCGGGCAGGGCCTCGAGAAAACACTGGGCGCTCTTCAGCTCCACATTGAAGAGCCGCCCGTACAGCCCGACGATCTCGGCCGAGATGGCGAGGAGCTCCTCATCGGTTTCGTGGTCTTCGGCGTCTTCGGTGGTGAGCAGCAGGATCCGGCAGTCGGCGGGCACGATGGCGCGCAGGTGGGCGAGATAGGCGGCCCGCAGTTCCTCGGGCAGCGCAGTGAGCGAGGCGCGGTCGTAGATCGCCTTCACGTCGCCCAGGTCGGAGGCGGTGAGCGCGAAGAAGTCGCCGCAGTGGATCGCCAGCCGGCCGTTGCTCCAGCGGGTGAAGGCGCCCAGCTTGTGGCGCACCGGCTGCAGGCGGCTCTCCTTGAAGAAGTCGCGGGCGGCGATGGGACTCAGCTCCACCCCGATCACCTCGTGGCCCTGCTGGTGCAGCCACAGCAGATCGCGGCTCTTGCCGCACAGGGGCACGAAGACCTTGTCCGACGCCGCCAGCCCGAGCGCCGGCCAGTAGCGGATCAGCAGCGGATTGACCGCCGCCTGATGGAAGCCGATCTCACGATCCCGCCAGCACTGCTGCCAGCGCTCGTTGTCGCGGTTGGGCATGACGCGTCCGTCCTTTCGGGGAGGATTGAAGGGACGGCACTGCGCGCGGCCACCCCCCACGGGTTTCCCCGCTGCCATACCGGCGGAGCGATGCCAGGCACCGGCGCCCGGCTGGCAGGCGTCGATCGGTGGTCGAGTTGGCTTGAACGGATGCCGGCGCGCCATTTGGTGCACTGCATCGTCAACGCAGTATGGCGCGGCCCGGGCAAAAGGGAAACGGAATTCTCCCTCCGGGCGGGGCACCGCCGCCGCCGATTGCCGTCGTCATGGCCCGGTGCTCTAATGCGCCCTCGCCCCCGCCAGGAAAGCTCCGCCCATGACCCGAAAACGCCACACCCTGCTCGCCCTGTGGATGCTGGCGGGGATGAGCCTCCTCGCGCCCGGCCTGGCGTCCGCCGCCGACGCCGGCTTCACGCTGCCCTTCTACACCTTCAACGGCCACATCCTGATCGACGGGGCGGTGGATGGACGGCGGGGCAAGTTCATGTTCGATACGGGCACCGAGTTCCCGTTCTTCCTGAACAACCACTACCTGCCGCTGGCGAAGGACAGCCGCATCGGCGAGGGCCACGCGGCCTCCGGGCAGCCGATGGTGCTGTACCGGCAGCGCGCGCCGGTCGCCATCGAGATCGGGCGGGACCTGCGCCTCGACGCGGTGCCCGGCCTCATCCACACCGACTGGCAGTTTCTCGAGGCCGCCTACACCCCGGCCTTCCTGGGCAGCATCGGCCACGGCTTCAACCGTGATTACGTGTTCGTGATCGACTACGACGCCCAGACCATTGCCTTCCACCCCTACGGCCAGGATGCTGCGGCCCTCGCCCGGGTGATCGACCCGGCGCGGGTGGTCGCCACCCTGCCCTTCACCCCCACCGGGGTGGATGGAAAGATGCCCGAGGTGGCCATCCGGATCGGCGACGAGACGCTCACCGCCTTCTTCGACACCGGCAACCTCGGCACCCTGGAACTCACCGCGGCCACCCAGGCCCGGCTGGAGCGCGAGGGCCGGCTGCAGATCAGCGCCAGCCCCTACACCTACGGCGCCTACGCGGCCCGCCGGGTGGCCAGCCTGAACGGCCTCAGCCACGCCGGGCAGGCGCTCCACGACGTGCGTGGGCTCAGCTTCAGCACCGCGCCCCACGACCGCGTGGGGCTGGGCCATGCGTTTCTCCGCCAGTACGTGACGGTGTGGGACTACCGGGCTCGCACGCTCACCCTGCTCACCCGCTGACTACCGCCCCGCAAACGGATCGGCCGGCTTCAGGCGCGCCATCTCCACCAGACTCCACACCCCGCAGAGCGCGCCACACACCATCACCCCGAGGCTGAACTCGCCCGGCGCGCCGGCGGCGATCATGCGGTTGATGTCGACCACCGCAAAATCGTAGAAGCCGTGGAGGATCATCGCCGGCACCAGCGACCGGCTACCCAGCGCCACCAGCAGAAAGGTCGAGCCCAGCAGGAAGGTGCTGCACAGCTGCACCACCGCCAGCACGGGCGGCACGCCGGCCGCCATGTTGAGCAGGTGGAAGCTGCCAAACATGAACAAGGCCGCGAACGCGCCCCGGCGCAGCCCCCACCAGCGGGCAAACGCCGCCAGCAGCACGCCGCGGAAGATCCACTCCTCATTCACCCCGACCAGCGCCGTGGTGCGCAGCACCAGCCACGAGGCCTGGGTGTCGAAGCCGGCGTCCGGCGGCAGCGCCCGCCGCGCGGCCACCCAGGCCGCAAAGGCCACCACGCTCAGGATGACGGCCGGCGCAAGCCAGCGCCCCCGGGCCACCACCGGCGCCCGCAGCCCCACCGCCGCCGCCGGAAACAGCGCCAGGCTTGCCACCAGCAGCGCGGTAACAATCAGCTCGGTGGTGACAAAGTCGACGACGAAGCGCGGGTCGGCGTAGGGATGGGGCGACAGGACGATGCCGGCCAGAAACACCAGCACCATCCCGAAAAACCACCCCCACACGACGCCGGGCTGGCCAAGCCGGCCCGCCGGAACGGAATCTACAGCCATGTCCACGACCCCCTTCCTCACCAGATGCTCACCCGCGCCTCGGGCGGCAGGTACAGCGCGTTGCCGGGCTTCACGTCGAAGGCCTCGTACCACGGCCCGAAGTTGCGCAGCACGCCATTGACCCGGAACTCGCCCGGGCTGTGGGGATCGGTGAGGGTGATGCGCCGCAGGAAGCCCTCGTTGTACTGCGAGCGCCACAGCTGGGCGTAGCCCAGGAAGAAGCGCTGGTCGCCGGTGTAGCCGTCGATCACCGGTGCCTGGCCGGCGTAATCGGTGGCCACCAGCTTCCGGTAGGCGCTCCAGGCGATGGCGATGCCGCCCAGGTCGCCGATGTTCTCGCCGAGGGTGAGCTGGCCGCTCAGATTGAGGCCGGGCAGCGGCGAGTAGGCGTCGTACTGGGCCACCAGCTGCTTCGCCCGCAGCTCGAAGGCGGCGCGGGCCGGCTCGGTCCACCAGTTGCGCAGCGCGCCGCGGCCGTCGAAGCGGTTGCCCTGATCGTCGAAACCGTGGCCTAGCTCGTGGCCGATCACCATGCCGATGGCGCCGTAATTGACCGCCGGGTCGGCCTTCGGATCGAAGAAGGGCGGCTGCAGGATCGCCGCCGGAAAGACGATCTCGTTGCCGGCCGAGCTGTAATAGGCGTTGATCACCTGGGGCATGGTGAGGGCGCTCCATTCCCACTTGCGCACCGGCCCGTC
This sequence comes from Zoogloea sp., assembly GCA_023150095.1. GTDB lineage: Bacteria > Pseudomonadota > Gammaproteobacteria > Burkholderiales > Rhodocyclaceae > Zoogloea. The sequence goes on from JAKLLO010000113.1 coordinate 26,448, forward strand.
GAGCATGGCCCGCGCATCCCGCCGGGCCCACGCCTCATAGCGCATCACGTTGCCGAGGAGATCATCCCGGGCCACGCGCACGGCGCTGAAATCGTGCCACTTGTCGGGGTAGCCGATCTTCACGGTCACCGCGTCGAGCTTGGCGATGGCCGCCTTGCGGGTCGGGGCGTCCATCCACTCGGAGCGGGCGAGACGTTCGCGGAAGGCCGCCCGCAGGAAGCGCACCAGCTTGTCCGCCGCCGCCTTGGAATCGGTCGGGAAATACCGCTCGGCGTAGAGCCTGCCCATCTGCTCGGCCACCGGCGGCCGGGCCAGGAATTCCAGCGCCTGCTTGTCGATGGGCCGCTGCACGGCGATGCCGCCAAGGCGCCGGGCGTAGAAGTCGAAATGGGCATCCACCCACGGCTGGGACAGCAGCGGCGCGCGCCGATCAAGGTAGTGGAAGGCGGTGTAGGCCCGCAGGGTATCGACGGGCGTCTTGCCGAAGAGCGCGGCGGCAGCCTTCACCGCGGTGTCGGTGCTCAGATTGACGCGCGTCACCCCGTCGAAGCCGCCGGCCCCCAGAAAGGCCGCCCAGTCGAAACCCGGGGCATAGCGGGCGAGGGCTTTCACCGACATGGGGTGGTAGGTCTTCACCGCGTCGCGCTGGGCTTCCGGCGTCCAGTGGGTGGCCGCCAGCGCCGTCTCGAAGGCGACGATCGCCTCGGCCCGGGCCTTGCCATCGCCCACCCCGGCGCGCTGGAACACGCCCTCGATGTAGTCGCGGTAAGCGCTGCGAAAGCCGATGTAGGGCTCCTCGTCCTTCAGGTAGTAATCCCGCCCCGGCAGCCCGATACCGCTCTGGGAAAGCGACAGCACGTAGCGCCGGGGGTTGCCCGGGTCCTGGTCGACGCCCATCCCGACCACCGAGCCATAGCCGGGCTCGCCCATCCGGCGGGCAAAGTCGCGCCGGTCGGTGAGCTTGAGGATCGCATCCAGCCCGGCCTGCAACGGGCGGCTGCCCAGCGCGTTGCGCCGCGCCATGTCGGTATAGCTGGCGTGCAGATCGGCGATCTGCTGTACCGGCGTGCCCACGGCCGCCTGCTGCCCGAGGGCGGCATCGACGATGGCCTGCACCTGCCGCTCGGTACTCAGCGCCAGCCCCACGAAGGCGCCATTCATGGGCAGGCCCGGGGGAATCTTGGCGGTGTCGAGCCAGCCCTTGTTCACGTGGCGGTAGAAGTCGTCACCCGGCGCGATCTCCGGCGCGATGTAGCGGGTCTCGACACCCCACTGGCCGAAGGCCGGCCCGGCGCTGTCGGCGTGGGCTTCGGCGCCCGCCAGCATCAGCGCCGGCACGGCCAGCAGCATGCATCTGAATGAAATACGACCTGTTGCGACATCACCCATGGCGGGCTCCCTGGTTACGGTTGTGAGCCCCGCCATTCTAGGGCGTCCGGCCATGACAGACGCACGCAATCGGCGCGCCGGATCAGCCCGTGGATGGGCGACCGACGCCGCCAGCGCCGGGGAGCCGGACCACCGCGCTGCGACGCGTCACCATCAGCACGCCGCCCAGCACCAGCGCGGCCCCCGCCATCTGCTGCAGAGAGATGGCTTCATCCAGCAGCACCCAGCCGAAGAAGATGGTGAGCACCGGCCCGAGGGTGCCGATCAACACTGCCCGCGCCGCGCCGATCCGGCGGATCGCCACCGACTGCCAGAACACCGGCAGCACCGTCGAGAAGATCGCCATCCCCGCGCCATACAGATAAACCGGCAGCGGCTGCACCAGCGCCGACATTGGCTGACTGACCACAAAGTGGAGCTGGGTGGCCACCGTGGACACCGCAATCCCCAGCGCCGCAAAGCGGATCGCCCCGAGCCGGCGCACCGCGACCTCGGTGCCGGCGCTGTACAGCGCGTAGGTGAGCGCCGACCCGAACACGAAGGCCGCCCCCAGCCACACCGCGTGAGCATCGCCAGCGATGCGCAGATCATGGGCAAAGGCCAGCCCGATGCCGGCGTAAGACAGCGCCAGCGCCGCCACCTGCCGCCGCTCCAGCCGCTTACCCATGAAGAGCACGCCGATCAGCACCGTGAGGGTGGGATAGACGAACAGGATCAGCCGCTCCAGCGCCGCCGAGATGTACTGCAGCCCGACGAAATCCAGAATGCTGCTGCCGTAGTAGCCAAGCAGCCCCAGCGCCACCAGCATGCCCCAGTCGCGCCGGGCCAGCGGCGGCGCATCGCGCCCGATCCACAGGCCCACGCCCAGCACGATTGGCAGCGAGAAGCTCATCCGCAGGGTGAGCAGGGTGATGGCATCCACCGGTGCGGCGGCGTAGGCCAGCTTGACGAAGATCGCCTTGAACGAGAAGCCGAAGGCCGCCAGCACCGCCAGGGCAACGCCCATCCGCTCGGTGGACCAATGTTTCCAGGGCATGGGGGGCGCTCCTGCCAGTGTTGTGATAAAACGAATGATGACCGGCCAATCTGCAGGTGAAAATTGGCTTTTCCCCAAGCCAGCCTTCGTCCACCACCAACACTGATGCACTACGACCTCACCGACCTGCGCCTCTTCGTGGCCATTGCCGAACTCCGCAACCTCACCCGCGGGGCCGAGCGGGTGCATCTGGCGCCGTCTTCGGCCAGCCATCGCATCCGCCTGCTGGAAGAATCCATCGGCACCCCGCTGCTGATCCGCGAGGCCCGCGGCGTGAAGCTCACCCGCGCCGGCGAAGCCCTGCTGCGCCACGCCCGCCAGGTGTTTGCCCAGCTCGAACAGATGCACGCCGACCTCTCGCCCTTCGCCAAGGGCGTGAAGGGCCACGTCAATCTGTGGGCCAACACCCACGCCACCCACACCTTCCTGCCCGAAAGCCTGTCGGCCTTTTTGCGCAGCCACCCGCAGGTGAGCATCACCCTGGAGGAACACACCAGCCCCGAGATCGTGATGGCGGTGGCCCGGGGCGAGGTGGAGGTGGGCGTGGTGGCCGAATCGGTCGAAGGCGCCGAGGTGGTCTTCATCCCCTACCGGGCCGACCGGCTGGTGCTGATCGCCCCGGTGGATCACCCCCTCGCCGCCCAGCCCAGCACGGCTTTTGTGGATGTACTGGACCAGCCCTTCGTGATGCTCCACGCCGGCTCGGCGATCCACACCTTCACCATGAACGCCGCCGCCGCGCTGGGCAGGCATCTGGAAGTGCGCATCCAGGTGAGGAGCTTCGAGGCCGTGTGCCGGATGGTGGGCGCCGGCGTGGGCCTCGGCATGGTGCCCCGCAGCGCCATCCCCGACGGCCCGGCCCGCGCCGCGCTGGCCATCCTCGAACTGCAGGAGCCCTGGGCCCAGCGGGATCTGAAGGTGTGCGTGAAGAAGCGCGAGCAGCTCTCCGGCTTTGCCGCGGCGCTGGTGGAGAGCCTGACCGGCAGCGCGCCGGAATAAGCCATACGCAAGCCACCGGCGAGCCACCCGACGCCGCTGGTGTATGCTGATGCCGTTTCCACACACAGCATCCGGATGCCATGGGTCGGCTTGTTCAACTCATCTACGTCAGCAGCGCCGCGCGCCTTCTGGACGAACAGGCGCTGCGCGCCATCCTCGAATCCTCCGTCCGCCACAACACGCCCCAGGCCGTCACCGGGATGCTGCTGTATGCCAACGGCGCCTTCATGCAGGTGCTCGAAGGCGACGAAGCCGCCGTCGCCGAAACCATGTCGCGCATCCGC
>JAKLLO010000114.1 GCA_023150095.1 Zoogloea sp.
GGGGGCCTTCGTGGAGAGTTCGCTGGACGGGTGGCAGCTACAAGGTCAATTTCGATCTGCATCGCGCGGGCGGCCTGTGGATGTGGGCCATGCTGTTCGTGCTGGCCTGGAGCAGCGTGGCCTTCAACCTCTCCGAGGTGTACGACCCGGTGATGAGAGCCGTCTTCAGGCACCAGCCCGACGGTGGCACCTTGCAAGCGCTGCCCGCGCCGAAGATCGATCCCGCCATCGGCTGGCACAAAGCGCGCGAACTGGGCCGCCGGCTGATGGCCGAGCAGGCCCGGGTGCAGGGCTTCACCATCCAGCGCGAGGATGCGCTGATGCACGATCCGCGCAGTGGCCTCTATCGCTACAACGTGATCAGCAGCCGCGACGTCAGTCATCGTTGGGGTGGCTCCAGCGTGGTGTTCGATGCCGACACCGGCGCCCTGAAAAGCCTATGGCTGCCGACCGGCGTGGCCAGCGGCGACACCATCCGAACCTGGCTGACCAGCCTGCACATGGCGGCGGTGGGCGGCGTCGTGGCCGGTCTGCCGATGAAGCTGTTTATCTGCACCATGGGTCTGGTGGTGGCCATGCTGTCGGTTACCGGTGTGATCATCTGGTGGAAGAAGCGCCAGGGGCGTGCGCGTCTGGCGGCTCGGGATCTGGCGGATCGGCCCGCCGACGGTGCAGGGTTGCCCAAGAAGGCAGCCACGCAGGACAGGGCTGCGTGACCTCATGGGCAGACCATTCGGCACGCATTGCCCGGCCGGCTTTCGGCACCATGCGCCCACGGGTGGGCGCAGGTCTGGCCTTGTCCGCCGGGCAGCAGCCTTCGCCGTTGTATTGACCGTATCTTCGGTGATGGCATCGCAGGATTCCGTTCCTCCAGCGCCGACACGTTTGGCCGCTGCCGTGCGTCTGCCTGCGACGACGCCCGCTGGCGATCCAGTGTCATCACTGGCTGATGCGGCACCGATCGGCGGCTTCGTCCAGGTGGCTCCCGTGTCTGGGGGTGCCCCCACTCGCCGAACCGAATTGCGCATGGCTCACGACGGCAAGGCTTTGCACATCCACGTGCATGCCTACGACCCCGAGCCCTCTGCCATCGTGGCGCAGCAGATGCGCCGGGACGTGGAGGGCATGCTCACCGAAGACCAGGTAACGCTGGTGTTCGACCCCGATGGGGACGGCCGCAACGGCTACCTCTTCGCCGTCAATGCCAACGGTGCCCAGTTCGACGCCCTGATCTTCGACGGCGGCCAGATGCGTTTCGACTGGGATGCGCTGTGGCGCAGCGAGGCGCGCATCGAGGCCGATGGTTGGAGTGCCGACATCACGATCCCCCTGTCGGTGTTCGGGCGCGGGCGCCGAGTCAGCGGGGACGAGGTGCGCAACTGGCGCGTCAATGCCGAGCGCTGGATGCCGCGGGGCAGCGAGCGTGTGCGGCTGGCCGGCATCCAGCCCGACAAGGAGGTGTACTCCCTGGGCGACGCCCTGCCCATGCCGGCTGTCGTTGCCGAGGACCAGGACGGATGGGGGCTGCGCCTGAAGACATCCTTGCGCGCCACCAGCGAGTCGGCCGCCGCGTCGGGTACCGGCCGGGCGCGGCAGCGCCTGGAGCCCGGCCTGGAAGTGTTTCACGAGAGTCCCTCGGGGCTGCGCACGACTGCCGCGTTGAACATCGATTTCGGTGAAGCCGAAGCAGATGAGCGCACCGTCAACCTCACGCGCTTCGAACTCTTTCGCCCCGAGAAACGCGAGTTTTTTTTGCAAGACGCGGGGCGTTTCACCTTCGGTGGATTGGTGGAGAGCGCCGTCATCCCGTACTACTCGCGCCGGGTCGGGCTGGACGCGACCGGGCGAAGGCGCAGCCTGGATGCCGGTCTCAAGTTCTCGGGCCAGCTCGCCGGGACTGACTTTGGCCTGTTCGGCGCACGCGTGGCGGGAGGGCCGACGGAGCCCGGCGAGCCCAATCAACGCGCCGCCGAAGTGGCGGTGTTGCGCGTCGCGCGTCCGCTGGACAGCCGCAGCCGCGTAGGACTGATGGCCACCCGCGGCAACCCTGAAGGTACCTCAGGCAGCAGCCTGTGGGGTGTGGACTACCAGTTCCGGGACACCAACTGGGCGCCGCCGGGCGGGGAGGGGGGCAAGACCCTGGAGACGCATGCCTGGATGCTGGAATCGAGCAATGCCGGGTTGGGCAACGGCCGCTCCTGGGGCGCCAGCGTGAAGTATCCCAACGTGGGTCTCACCGGCAATGCCGAAGTGCAGCACATCGATGCACGCTTCAATCCGGCCCTCGGCTACCTCGCCGAAGCCGGCGTGACGCGAGGGCAGGGCGAATTGGGGTGGTGGCATCGCACGCGCAGGGGCGAGAGCATCATCCCCGAACTCGACTGGAGTTTTCGGCGCAAGCAAGACGGCAGCGAGCACTCGTGGCTGTTGAATCCCGAGCTGGGTTACATCAATGCGGCGGGCGATACGGCGATGGTCGAAGTGTTCTTTGAGGGCGACCAACTGGCCTCTGCCTACACCCCGGTGCCCGGTGTCACCGTGCAGCCCGGCAGCTACGGCTGGCACTACCTGTTCGGCTACCTTGAGACTTCGGCGTCCCGCCCGGTTTCGGCACATGCGGAGTTGCGCAGCGGCGGGTACTACGACGGCCACCGTGACGACCAGGTCCTGCAACTGGCCTGGAAACCCAGTCCGTACTGGGGCTGGCGGGCCGGCCTGGCCAGGAACGCGATTCGCCTGCCGGCGGGCAGCTTCACCGTTCGTACGGCCACCTTGCGACTCGATCACACGCCCAACACGCGCCTGGCGCAGAGCCTGCTGCTGCAGTGGGACAACGTGTCGAACGAAGTGGGTGTCAGCGCGCGCCTGCGCTGGTTGCTGGCATCCGATCGGGAGCTCATTTTCTCACTCGACCGTCTGGGCTACACGGGAGCGCAACGCGATCTGCTTCCCAACCAGACCCGCGCCATGCTCAAGCTGGTGTGGAACCTGGAGCGTTGAGGGGATGAGCATGGCACCACTCTTTCTGCGAAATCTCTCCCCTGTGGCTGAGGGGCCCTGCGGCGTTCGCCCTGCGTCCGACATCGAACTCGAACCCATCATCAAAGACAAGACCGAACGAAAGGGCGCCCGTGTGACGCGATCCTCCCCATCATTCCACGCTGAACATTGGCATCGCCTGGCCTGGGAACACGGCGCGCCACTCGTCCTGATCTGTACCGCACATCTGGCCGCGCTGTGGTGGTTGACGACCACGCTGAACCGCAGCCCGGTGCTGACCACGCCGCCAGCGGTAGTGGGGGTGCTGGTATCGGCGCCTGCCGCGACGGTCGAGCCCAAGCCGCTACCGATGGCGCAGCAGCCTCGGCCCACGCCAGTGCCGCGCCGACGGCCGACGCCGCTGCCCCCGAAAGCCCCACCCTCGGAACGTGCTGTGGCGGCATCGCCGCCCGAGCCAGCCGCCCAGCCGCAGGCGGCAACTGCGGCTGTTGCGCAGGCGGCGCCACCTGCCGCCGCTCCTGAGGCCAAACAACCCGCCGCGCCCGTCACGCCACCACGCGCGGACGCGGCCATGCTCAACAACCCCGCCCCGGCATACCCGGCGCAGTCGCGCCGCCTGCACGAAGAGGGCCGCGTGCTGTTCGATGTGTACATCCTGCCTAACGGCAGCGTTGGTCAGATCAAGCTCAAACGCAGCAGCGGCTTCCCGCGGCTGGACGATGCGGCGCTGGAGGCGATCCGCCGCTGGCGCTACGTCCCCGCCAAGCGGGGCGATGAGCCCATTCCGTACTGGTACGTGCAGCCGCTCGATTTCCAGTTGGATTCGTAGGCGCGGCATCCGAAATGCATTCCCTGTTCCCCAAGAAAGGACTCACTCCATGACCAACAACCCATATGGCATTGCCGCGCTGTGGAGCGGCGGCGATCCGGTGATCCGTACCGTGGCTGTTTTGCTGCTGCTGATGTCGATCGCCTCATGGTTCATCATCGTCACGCGCGTCTGGCGTGTGGTGAAGTTGCGCCGTTCGGCCCGCGCCTCGGCCGACTTCTGGCATGCGCACAGCTTCGGCGAGGGGCTGCACATGCTCGGTGGTGATGCGGAGGGCAATCCGTTTCGCCACCTGGCCGAAGAGGGCAAGGCCGCCATCGACCACCACGCCAGCAATCGGGAAGACCTGCACGGTCAAATCAGTCTGGCCGAATGGCTGACCGAGAGCCTGCGTGGTGCCATCGACGAGAGCGCCGAGCGCCTGCAAAGTGGCCTGTCGGTGCTGGCTTCGGTAGGGGCCACCGCGCCCTTTGTCGGCCTGTTTGGCACCGTGTGGGGCATCTACCATGCGCTGGTGGGCATCGGCGTGGCAGGACAGGCCAGCATCGACAAGGTGGCCGGCCCGGTGGGCGAGGCGCTGATCATGACGGCCTTTGGTCTGGCCGTCGCCATCCCCGCCGTGCTGGGCTACAACGCGCTGATGCGGGTCAACAAGGGCATGCTGGGCAGGCTCAACCGATTCGCTCGGCAACTGCACGCCTACTTTCTGACCGGCGCACCGGTGGCGCGCGGCAATGGGGCCGGCAACGGCAAGGCCGTGCCCGCACGCGCCCTGGCCCAGGCTTGAGGAGTACCGCCATGGCCTTTGGAAGCGGACTCGACAGCAGCGACGACATGGTCAGCGAGATCAACATGACGCCGCTGGTGGACGTGATGCTGGTGCTGCTCATTATCTTCATCATCACGGTGCCGGTGCTCACGCATTCGGTGAAGCTGGATCTGCCGCGTGCGGACAATACTCCCAACCTTGTCAAACCCGAGAGCGTGAATGTCTCAGTCACCGCCGACGGAGCGCTGCACTGGAACGACGACACCATCAATGAGGCGCAACTGACCTCACGCCTTGAAGCGGCCGCCACGCAGCAGCCTCAGCCTGAAATCTTCATTCGCGGCGATCGCAAGGTGGACTACGAGCGCGTCGTGAAGGTGATGGCGGCTGTGCAGAAGGCCGGGGTGTTGAAGCTGGGCTTCGTCACCGAGCCGGGGGGCTGAGCAAGGTATTGCCGCGGTGCTTACCGGGCATGCAGTGATAGCTGGCTTCTGCCCCCACCGGGTTCTTGCCGACCTGATCTGTGCAAATTGGGTGCGGACGGGGTTCCAAAGAGAGTTGAGTGGAAAGACCGCTCGAGCTAAACAAACTCACGGATTGGACGTCCTGGTTGACAGAGTGGTGGGCTGCCATGAGCGATGGTCGCGAAGGCCTGTGGAGCGAGATCGTATTCAACAAATCGGTATCTGTGTATGAGGACCATTGAGGGGACGGACAACCAGGATCTGAAAAGTGTCGGCCTGAAGGTAACCCTGCCGCGTCGCCTCGTTATGGAGATCTTCCGCACTGGTAGCGAACGTCATCTGTCCGTTGAAGATGTCTTTCGGCGGCTGGTCCAGCAAGGGAGCGACGTGGGGTTGGGCACCGTGTATCGGGTGGTGTCACAACTCGAGTCGGCCGGCCTGTTGTCCCGCAACGTTTTCGAGTCGGGCAAGACACTCTACGAAGTCAACGAGGGCGGCGACCACGATCACTTGGTCTGCCTCGGGTGCGGTCGGGTGGACGAGTTTCGCAACGAAGCGATAGAGGGGCTGCTGCTGGATGTGGCTGCGACCCATGCGTACAAGCTCAGCCGTCACAGGCTGGTTCTCTACGGCTACTGCCCGGATTGCGCCGGCATGCACCAGCCGGACCGATGAAGCGATTGAATTCCATTTGCCCGTGAAGGAGCTTTGCCATGTTTCTTGCTGTTTCCCACCGCTCTTCTGTTGCCCATCGCCCGAGCACTTTCCTGGGCGCGCTTCTGTTGCTGGCGGCCATGTCGTCGGCGCAAGCCTCGGACCACACCGTGAAAATGCTCAGCTCCGGCAAGGATGGGGCCATGGTGTTTGAACCCGCCTTCGTCAAGGTGGCGGTGGGTGACACGGTCATCTTCACTCCGACCGAGAAGGCGGCTCATAACAGCGCTTCGCTGCTGGTGCCGGCGGGCGCGACCGGCTGGAAGAGTGACCCGGACAAGGAGTTCAAGGTCAAGATCGAGAAGGAGGGCGTCTACCTCTACGCCTGCCAGCCACACAAGATGATGGGTATGGTCGGTGTGATCCAGGCTGGTAAGCCGGTCAATCTGGCCGATGCCAAGGCCGCAGCGGCGAAGGAGCAGGCGACCTTTGCCATGGGCAAGGACCGCTTTGACAAGGCGTTGGCCCAGGCCAAGTGATCCCGGCCTGGTGATCGTTGAGGCAACCCGTGAGTTCTCCGGAATTTGCTCCCCAACCCCATCCTGGGCCGGTACAGATTTGGGAGGAGCTCGCCCGCCAGAGCAAGGATCTGTTCCGCCGCGGCGAGTTGTTGCGGGCACTCGCCGTTTGCGAGGCGGCGCGGGTCTTCGCGCTCGCGCACTTCAACCAGTGGCCGACTCCCGACGATGCACTGGCCGCTGCCATGGTGAGCCATTTCAATCTCGCCGACACGCAGGCCCGTGCCGGCTGGCTGCCCGAAGCCTCGGCGACCCTGTGTCATGCGCACGGCAGCCTGCTGGCGGTCATCAACGACGCGCAGGCGCATCCCGGGCTGCGCCAGGCCGCATCGCGCCACATGCACCGCTCGCTTCTCGCGCTGGCGCAGTTTCAGTCGGCTCATGGTGAGCGCAGGGAGATTGCCCAACTGCTGCGCCAGCACGGCCAAGCCATCAGCGCAACTCGGGCTGAACGCGATCATGGCGGCGAAGCCGAAACGACCGAAGTTCCACGTGTTCTGCATTGACCCTGATCCAGTCCACCCGCTATGAAAGGAATCAAGACATGTGCATGACTTTGGCATGATCTTGACGAGGCTTCTTCGCGTTGTGCTGGGGAGGGTCCTCCCGCTCGGGGATGTCAACCCGGGCTCACCGACTTGGGCACCTGCCCGAAGTAGCGCGCAAAGGCCGCACTGAAGCTGGCCGGGTGCCTGTAACCGACCGCGTAGGCGGCCTGCGCTACCTGACAGCCGGACTGCAGCAGCGTTCGTGCTCGCCGCATGCGCAGTTCAAACAGGAACTGGTGCGGCGTGGCGCCGTAGAGCTCACGAAACCCCTGCTTGAATTTGCACTCGTTGAGCCCGACGGTGACGCTGAGGTACGGAATCGTCAGCGCGCGATCCATCTGGGTGTGCATCAGATCGCGGGCTCGGGAGAGTTTTTCCACGTCGGCTGCGCTCAGGCGCAGGGATGAGGTGCTCGGCACCGATGCTGGCATGAGTGGGCGCAGGTGTTCGGCCGCCAGGGTCAGGGCGGCGATGTGCCGATCCACGGGCGTTGCCGCTTCGGGCGACAGCAGCGGATGGAGCAGAGTGCGGCACCAGGCCGTCGTCGGGTGCTCACCCAGCAGACGAATTCCCTTGCGACTGGCCAAGTGCGTCATGGCCGCCTCGCCGAGGTAGCGCGAGAGCGCGTTGCCGTTGAGCACCAGCCTGAGCTGGCGAACCGCCGTCTCCGCCCGAAAGTGCCGCTCGCCGCGCGTGTGAGCAAAGGCCGCGAGGGTGGTGCGTCCGGCGCCAAAGCGCAGGCTGGCGCCATCCTCGGCCACGAAGCCGGACTCGCCCGACAAGCCGTACGTGATCACCAGTGTCGGCCCTGCCTCGTTCTGGGTGGATGCCTCGGCGAGGTCCCGCGTCGGTTGGTAGTGCGAGCGAACCACCGTCAGCCCATCGTCGAGTGTGGCGCGGTCGATCCAGCAGCCGTTGCCTGAGATGGGAAGGCGGCCTGTCGTCCCCACGGCGCGCGCCTCTTCAACCTTCGTGCCCAACCTCGCTCCCGTTTGCATACGAAACCCTCCCGATTGCCATCGAAATTACATGAGAACAATTCTCATTGCTTCTTAGCATGGAAGTCGTCTGATACTCAAGGAGAACGACTCATGCCCACCCTCTACTTGCGGGCAAGCGGGCTGCTGCCGCTGATGGTGACAGCCCTGTCGGCGACGGCGCAGCAGGCACCTGAGCCGCAGCGGGAGCAGGAACGGGAGCACGTGCTGCCGGCTGTCACCGTTACGGTGAACAAGCAGTCTCAAACGCTCGAGCGTGTGCCCGCCAGCGTGTCCGTCTTCGACGGTGAGCAGCTCGAAGCCGACGGTGTGCGCGGTCTGGAGGGCGTGGCGGCGATCACCCCGGGTTTTGCGTTCCAGACCATGGGGCAGTCGGGCGCACAGCCGCCGGTGATGCGCGGGCTGTCGGCCAACGTCACCTCGTTTTCGTCATCGACCGCGCTGGTGGTGGATGGCGTGGCGACGCTGCGCGGGCTGGGCTTCGACGACGCCTTGCTGGGAGTAGAACGCGTGGAGGTGCTGCGCGGCCCTCAGTCGACGCTCTATGGACGCAATGCCGAGGCCGGTGTGGTGAACATCGTCACCCGTCGACCGGGCAATGAACCGCATGCCGCCGTCTCGCTCGACCTGGGCAGCCGCAACAAGCAGGCCCTGCGCTTCGATGCGAGCCGGGCCCTGGTGGACAACACGCTCTTCCTGGGCGTGGCCGGCGAATTCGCTCGGCAGGACGGTTTCATCGACAACACCTACTCTGGCCGCAAGGAGGATGACCGCGAGCGCAAGGGCGGCCGCGTGGCCTTGCGCTGGACGCCGAGCGCCCGGACCGATGCCACGCTGCGGCTGAACCAACGTGAGTACGACGACGGTGGTTCGCTGTGGGGGCCGACGGGCGGTGCACGAGAGAGGGTGCGCTCCGGAACCGAGAGCTGGAACCGATCCCAGGCCCGTTCGGCGTCGCTGGATGTCTCCCATGAGCTGGCCGACGACCTGCGCTTGCGCTCGATCACGGCACACAACGAGTACTTCGACCGCATTCTTCAGGACACCGACTTCCAGCCGGCCGATCTCCTGCACCTGGGGCGCGATTACCACTTCAAGACCGTGTCGCAGGAGCTGCGCCTGGAGGGCAAGGCCGGTGAGGCGCGCTGGCTCGCCGGCGTCTACCTCGACCGCGAAGACAACGCCTTGAACTTCGAGCAGAAGACGCCGTTCGCACTGGCGCGCACGCGGTCGACGCAGAAGGGGGACTCCACTGCCGTCTTCACCCACTGGGACGTGCCGCTGACGGCGCTGGGGTTGGCGCTGTGGTCCATCCAGGCCGGCCTGCGCGTCGAGCGCGACGAGATGCGCTTTGCACTGGCCGGCGGCAGCGAGCAGACGCGGAGCTGGACGCATGCCAGCCCCAAGCTCGCGCTGCAATACCAGTGGCAGCCTGCGGCGCAACTCTACGCCAGCGTGTCCGACGGGTTTCGTGCGGGGGGATTCAATGCCTTCGCGCCGGAAACCCATCGCCGCTATGAGCCTGAGAAGGTGCGTGCCTTCGAACTGGGCGCCAAGGGCCACCTCTTGAACCGGCGCCTGCGCTACAGCGCGGCCGTCTACCGCATGGACATCGACGACATGCAGGTGCAGCAGATGGGCTCGGTGGCCGGGCAGGTGTTCATGACCAACGCCGCCTCGGCCCGCTCGACCGGCGCCGAGGCCGAATTGCGCTGGCTGGTCGGCAGCGGCTGGCAGGCGCAGATGGGGCTGGGGCTCAACCACACGCGCTTCCGAGAGTTTCGCGACGGCGCCAACGACCACGCCGGCAAGCGCAACCCCTTTGCGCCCGACATCAACGGCCATCTCGGCGTGCGCTACGACGCGCCCTCGGGCTGGTTTGCGCAGGCCCAGGCCGCCGGCGCCGGCAAGGTCTACGTCGACGCGGCCAACACGGCGGCCAACAAGCGGTCGGGGTATGCCGTCATCAACCTGTCGGCCGGCTATGCGTGGACCCGCACCGAACTGACGGCCTACGTCAACAACGCTGCCGACAAGCACTACGACGTGATCGGGTTCCCCGCGAGCACGATCACGATCTACAGCCCACCCCGCGAAGCCGGGCTGCGCCTGACCTTCCGTCTTTGATCGACAGGGAGCCGATCTCATGAATCTCGAACAAACACATGAGCTGCGCCGCTGGTGGGATCTGGCGGTCGCTCCCGTGCAGGCCGAGGGCCTGCGGCTTGCCGTCGAACTCGGCGTGCTGGATGCGCTCTTCGAGCCGGCCGGCGCCGCGACGCTGGCGCAGCGCCTGCAACTGCACCCCGTCGGCACCGCCCATCTGCTGGAACTCCTGTGGAGCATGGGGGTGCTGGAGCGCGAAGGCCATGGCCGCGACCACGACGAAGGCCAGGTCGATGACGACGGCGCCACCGATGACAAGCCGACCTATCGCCTTGAAGCGGGCGTGCGGACCTATCTTGGCCACGGCTCGGAGCTGTCCTGCGCCAAGGCCTGGCTGTTCCGGCTGCGGTCCATGCGCGGGTTCGTCGACAGCCTCGGTGAGCATGTCCGCCACGGTCCGGGCGTGCCGAAGCTCCCGCTTTCGGCTGACCACGGCCCCTCCGGTGGCGCAGCGCAGTGGGCGGCCGCCGCGCGGGTGCAGATCGCGCAGGAGCAGCGTGCGGTGACCGCGCCGGCCGCCGTCGAGGTGATGGCGCGCCTGCCGGAGTTTCAGCGGGCGCAGCGCCTGCTCGATCTGGGTGGCGGCCCGGGTCTGGTGGCCATCGCGCTGGCCGAGCGGCGCCCGGACCTTCAGGGCGTCGTGTTTGACTTCCCCGAGACGGTCGCCGTGGCGGCCGAGAACATCATGGCACGGGGGCTTGGCCACCGGCTGTCCACGCGCGGCGGCAGCCTGGCCGCGGACGACATCGGGTCGGACCACGACCTGATCTGGTGCTCATCGGTGCTGCATTTTGTGCCGGACATCGAATCCGCCCTGCGCAAGATCCTCGCCGCCCTTCGACCGGGTGGCGTGCTGGTGGCGGTGCATGCGGAACTGCCCGAGGAGCAGGGTGGAGCGCGCAGCGTGGTGCCGTGGTACCTGCCGCTGCGCATGCTCGGGCGGCACGTGACGCATGAGGGGGAGCTGGCTGCGGCCATGGCGCGTGTCGGCTTCGTGCGCATCGAGCAATTCGCGTCCGGTCAGTTTCCCATGGCCGTGCAGCAGGTCGTCGTGGCGCGGCGCGAGGTGCCATGAACGGTACGCTGCGTCCTGGCGTCCAGCAGCTGCTGTTTGGTTGGGTGAACTTTGCGTTGACGGCGCCCGCCATCTACCTCTGGCTGGGCCTGCCATTGATCATGCGGCAACAGGGTTGGTCGGGTACGGAGATCGGTGTCTTTCAACTCGCCGGTCTGCCCGCTGTGTTCAAGGCGCTGCTGGCGATTCCGGTGGAGCGCTGGCTGCTCCGGCGGCGCTCTGCCTTGTCGTCGGATCCAGCGTTCGACCCGTCGAACAGGGTCTTGGCCTGGCAGCGCTGGGCTTGGCTGACGGGCGGCGGCTTCACGCTGTGCCTGCTGGCTCTGGCGGCAGTGGGTGAGGATGCCGGCAAGGGAACGCTCTTTGCGCTGGCCCTGCTGGCGGCCCTGCTGTCCACCTGGGCCGACATCCCGGTGCAGGCGCTGGCCATCGGGCTGCTGCCACCTCAGGCCCGGCCGCTGGCCGGCGGCATCCGCGCTGCGGCCACGTTTGCAGGTGCAGTCGTGGGCGGTGGCCTCATGCTGCTGCTCCAGCAGGCCAGGGGCTGGGCGCTTCCTTTCCTGATTCTGGCCGCAGCTGTGTCGAGCGCCTTGGTGATCGTCGCTGTGCTGGGCCGTGGATCCGCTCCATCGCCGCAGGCGATGTCTTCAGGGGCCGCCGTGTCGAGGCTGGCGCCCTGGCGTGTCTGGAGAGGCTTCTTTCAGCAGCCGGGGGCGCCGGCCTGGACGCTGCTGCTGGCCGGGCAGTTTCCTTTCGTCGCGGCCGCCTGGGTGTTCCTCAAACCGCTGCTGCTGGACCATGGACTGCCCGCTGCGCAGGTGGCGCTGGTCGCCGGTGTGGGGGGAGGGGCCTTGGGCGCTGGCGCCAGCCTCGCGGCAGGCTGGGTGCGGCGGGAGCGCCTGATGTCGATGGCGTGGCTGTCGGCGTGGGCCAATGTGCTGGCCCTCGGGTTGTTTGCCGCTGTCCTGGGTTTTCAGCTTGGCGTGGAGGCGCGTTGGGGACTGTTGGCGGGCAGCGCCGCGCTGGCCCTGGCGATGGGGCTGGCGTCTTCGCTCGCCTTTGCCTTGATGATGGAGTTCTCTCGCGATGCCTGCCGGGCCACCGACTACGGCCTGCAGGCCGGGCTGTTCGCGCTGAGCCGCGTGCTGGTGCCGCCCGTGGCGGGCCTGCTGCTTGACCGTTCACTGGCGGCGCTCGCGCTGTGCACGGCGCTGGCCGGACGCCGTCTGCGGCAAGGAGCGTCCACGTCATGACGAACAAGAGAGATGACGTGACGGTGGTCGCCGACCCGGCGGTACTGGTTGTCGGCGGCTATGGCGCGGTGGGGGGCGGCATCGTCCGCGCCCTGCTGCGCGACAGCCCCTGCCATGTGCTGGTCGCTGGACGCAGCCTGGAGCGGGCTCGCGCGTTCTGCCAGGCCCATGGCCCTCGGACGACGGCGGTTGCCTTGCGTGATGAGGATTTCTCGCTGATCGAGGTGTTGCCGCACCGAATCACCGTGGTGGTCAACTGCGTCGAAGAAGCGAGCCTGCGAATCGCCCCGCAGTGCCAGGCCGCCGGCGTTCACTACGTCGACGTCTCGGCCACGGCTTCGGTGCTGGATGCAGTGCAGACCCGATGGGCGCTGGGCGAAGGTCGGCGCTCCTGTGCGGTCCTGAGCGTCGGCGTCGCGCCGGGGCTCACCAATCTGCTGGTGCGCCAAGCCTGCGACCACCTGGGGCCGCTGCGGCACGTGGACGTCACGGTGCTGCTGGGTGCAGGCGAGGTCCACGGCCTGGCCGCCATCCGCTGGACGCTGGACCGTTTGGGCGCCGCGTTCACGCTCCAGACCCCAGCCGGTCCAAGAGCGGTTCGGGCCTTTGGCGATTCGCGGCCGGTGCGGCTCGCAGCGCCCTACGGCCGAAGAACCGCCTACCGCTTCGACTTCTCGGAGCAGCACACGCTGCCGCGTACCCTGGCTTTGCAGTCGGCCGCTGCCTGGCTGTGTTTCGATTCCCGGCTGGTGACGCAGGCCTTTGCCTGGATGGCGCGCCTGCGCGTTCGGCGGTGGCTGCCGCTGGACGGCTTGGCGAAGTCACTGGCCTGGGCGGCCGCGCATGCGCCGGTCGGCGGCAATGGATTCATGGTCCAGGTCGATGCCCTCAGCCAGGCTGGGGATCGCGCGAGTTGGGCCGTCGCCGGAGAGGGGGAGGCGGCATGCACGGCTGCGGTGGCCGCCTGGGTGGCTCGCACGCTGCTGGCTGGCCGTCTGACACCGGGCGCCCATCACATTGAGGAGGTGCTGACGTTGGACGAGGCGTTGGCGGGTTGCGCGCCAGTCCTTCGGCGGGTGGGGTTCGACCCGATGTAGGCGCTTCTCGCCGACTTGACAAGGCTCGGATTCGCCTGGATTGACCGCGTGGCTGCGCTTTGTCGCGGGTGCCTCAGCCACGGTGTTGCGGACAGAATCGCCGCTCGAACCACTCGGTGAGCATGGCCTTGTCGTACACCAGCGGATCGCCATCGGAGCGGACAAAGGCACTGCGAGACAGGTAGTCCATGTCCGAAACACGCTCCTGCTGTTCGGCGAGTACCTTGCCCTGAGCGTCCTTCCAGAGGTACTCGAGGTCCGCCCGCGGCCACGTGACACCGCGCATGATGCGCACATCGTACGTGCCAGGGCGCCACCACTCATGTCGGCCCGCCAGGTCGAGGTCGGTGATTCGGATGTCCAGCGTATGGCCCGCCGGCAGGCAGCGATCTCCCAGGGCCTGCAGGTGCCGCCTGATGGACTCAAGGTTGCGCTGGGAGCGCACGCCGTAGTCGCCCGCGTCGGCATAGTGCTCGGGATGGACGAACTGCACCCCGACGTCGGCTGCAGCAGGCGGCACGGGTGCCGACAAGGCTGCGACACAGCACAGCGCGCGGAACGTTCTGGTGGTCATGGTGAACCCTCGTATTGCTACAAGGTATTCGACTCCGTAGACCTTCATCTGGTTGCACCGCGCACACGGGGGCTGACATCGAAATCGGGCCGATAGAGCAGTGATTTTGGATGGCGTTCCTGCCTTGCTGGCGGCACGATGGGCTTTTCGAGACCTCCATGGACGCTCAGCGCTATTCCATCGCCGGACAGGTGTATGACGCTTTGGATCCTCGCTTGCAGGAGGTTCTGGCGCGCGTGCGCGAGGGGGTGGATCGGCCGCGTTGCCTGTGCGTGCCTGACGGTGTCGAGATGTACGTGGCGCGCCACCGGCAGTACGTCGTCAAGCGCATGCCGGGCACTGGTGGGCAGCATCATCCGCAGTGCCCGTCCTATGAGCCGGATGCCCAGCAGTCCGGGCTCGGCGAACTGATGGGGGAGGCCATCATCGAGACCCTGGCGGGCAGCGTCGAGTTGCGCGTGGATTTTCCGTGGGTGCGCGTCCTCGGACGGGGTGTCGCGCCGGGCGAGCCCCATGATCCGGGTGAGATCAACGTCCCGCGTCGCCGGATGAGCCTGCGCGCCTTGACGCACTTCCTTTTCGAACGGGCGGGCTTCAATCGCTGGTTGCCCGCCATGGCGGGCAAGCGCAACCAGGGTGTCATCTGCAAGCACTTGCTGGAGGCTGCGGCGGAGATGATCGTCAAGGGACAGCCGCTTTCTCAACGCCTTCATGTTCCCGAGCTCTTCAGCGAAGCTTCGAAAGCTGCGGCCGCCCAGCGCCGCCGCGATAAGCTCGCGGTCCTGCAACCTCGTGATGGCCATTCGCCGCTGGCGGTGGTTCTGGGCGAGTTCAAGACCTGCGAGGCGACAGCGTTCGGGCGTCGCGTGTGGATCAAGCACATGCCCGACGCGCCGCTGCTCATCGCCGACAAGACCTGGGAGCGCGCTCGGCGGGCCTATGCGGCGTACTTCGAGGTGCAGGACGCAGATGTGGGCTACCGGCCGCGCTTGGTGTTGACGGCCTTGATCCGTGCCAAACGTGAGCACGTCTATGAAGTGGATGCGTTGAGCTTGATGTTGACGACCGAACACTGGATTCCGGTGGAGGGCGCGCACGAAATTGAACTCATCCACGCCCTGGTGGAACAACAGCGGCGTTTCATCAAGCCCTTGGGTTACGACGCGAGGAGCACGGCGGGGTTTCCGAACGCACTGCTGACTGACACCGGCGCCGAGCCAGTCGCCCTTCACGTGGTCAGCGCGTTCGCCGAGGCAAAGGAACGTGCGGCCAAAATGCAGGTGATTGCGCGGATATCGCCGCCGCCCTGGACCTGGTGGACCGATCAGCCGATGCCGACATTGCCTGCTTGTGCGGTGTGCTGAACACGGCGTCCTCCGAGGGAGGAAAAGTTCGGGTACGGTACCCTACCTTTGGAGGAAATCGGGTACCATACCCGACGTTGGCGAACTCTGTTGAAAGGATGGCTATGCGACTGGTTCCGACCCCGGTGGCATCGAAGCTTACGGGCCTTTCGATAGAGAAGCTTCGCGAGTGGACCAGTCGACGTGCGCTGGTGCCGGCGGACGTGCGTCCGAAGACGAAAGGATCGCCTGCACAGTTCAGTTGGCAAACCATCCTCGTTCTTCGGCTGGCCGTGCTTCTTCGCGACCAGTTTGCTGTTGAGCTGCAGACGCATCAAGGCGCGTTCGCCCAGTTGCGCAAGGCACTGCGATCAACCTCTTTCATTGCGCTTTGGGGCCGGCGCTTGGCGTTGGCTCCCGGAGGCGCATGGTTCTTTCTGGATGATGGGTCGCTGCCGTCCGAAGCCGATGCCATCGTTGTTCGTCTCGATCCGCACCTTGCTGTCCTGCGGGACGGTTTTGCCTTGCCTGATGTGGCTGCTGGTCAACTCGATCTTTTCTCCTTGCCTGCCACGCGCGATACCCCGACGGTCAAGGCGGTGAGTCGCCCCCGCCAGAGGAGGTCGGCATGAGCCGCCAAGCTTGGAGCGTCGCAGTGCGTGGTAGGCACGGTTTGATGCGCAGAGGGGTGTAGCGTGGCGGGCGCAGTGCTGAAGCAGTGGCTGGACAGGCTCGGCTATGCCGCCGAGCCTGCGGCGCTTCACGTCCGCGGTGCGGCGATCTCCGAAGCGCACCCTTATGCGTTGGAGATCAAGTCGCTGCTCAAGCCGGACGGGGCCGTTCGGGCTCAGGCGGTCTTCGTGGTGGAAGGCGTGCCAACCGTTGTCTTCATGGCGGATGACCAGCCTTTGTCGGCTTCTGCGCTCGACGATGTCCGCAAACGCATTTGGAATCAGAACCTGGCAACGGTGGTGATCGAGCTGCGCGACCGCGAAGCGGTTGCGCTTCCGGTACGAAAGCTCCAGAAGGCTGAGCAGCGTTTCAGTTTGCAAGAAGCCAGGCCGGATGGTCCGTTTTCCGCCCTCGACGTCGCCACTGCGAATCTGTCGCGAAGGCTGCCGGCTTGGTTCGACGTCAAGGCTCGGGTGGACAGCAAGCTGCTTGCGAACTTGTCGGTGACAGTGTCGAAACTTGCGGGTACTGGTTTTCGTGGCGCTGCAAAGACCAGTGACCGCAAGCGATGGGCAGAGCTGCTCATGGGGCAGGTGCTCTTCATCTCCTATCTGGAGCATCGGGAGATTGTTGGAGTGACCTATCGCGGGCGTCGCGATGTCGGTGAGCTTCATGACCTCGTTGCGCGAATGGACCGCGAGGGCGTGCGCGTGCTGGTCGATCGTCTGCGCGGAGATTTCAATGGCGATTTCCTGGGCGACGACCGGCACGATCCCTGGACCGCCCTCACAGATGACGGATTCGATTTTCTGAACCAGTTTCTGCGCCGAACCGACATGGAGACGGGGCAGGGCGATTTCTGGAATTACGATTTCAGCTACATCCCCGTCGAATTGCTCTCCGGTCTCTATGAGAAGTTTCTGACGCCAGAGCAGCAGGCCAAAGATGGCGCCTACTACACGCCCCGCAACCTGGCAATGCTGGCGGTTGAACAGGCGCTCATGGCCTCGCCCGATCCGCTGGCGGAGACGATTTTTGATGGAGCCTGCGGTTCAGGCATCCTGCTGACCACAGCCTATCGTCGCCTGATTGCACTGTGCGAGGCGCGGCAGGGGCGGCAACTCGGATTCGCCGAGCGGGGTGAGCTCCTCAAGCGCAGCATCTTTGGCGGCGACATCAATTTCATGGCGTGCCGCGTGACGGCCTTCAGCCTGTACCTATCCCTCCTTGAGGGGCTGGCCCCAGCGGACATCTTGGCGGCACAGGAGCGCGATGGAACGAAGCTGCCCTCCCTCAATGGGAGCAACCTCGCCCATGGCAGCCAACGGGCCGACTTCTTCCGGACTTCCCACACGTTCCACACGCGCCGTTTTTCATTGGTCATCTCCAATCCTCCCTGGGCAGAACCTGAGGGCGAGAGCCGAACGTCGGCGGATGACTGGGCGGATCGCGCTGGTGTTCCTTTTGCACGGCGGCAGATCGCCGGTGCCTACGCGCTGCGCGCGCTTGAATTTCTCTCGGAAGGCGGTAGAGCTTGCCTGATCCTTCCCATCGGCCAATTTCTTGGCGCCTCCAGCGCGGACTTTGTCGCTCACCTTCTCAAGGGATACCGACCGTCGCGCCTGATCAACTTTGGCGATCTGCAGGGGCTGCTGTTTCCTACGGCTGAAAACACGTGCCATATCTTCCTGGGGGAGAGACGTCCGGATGGTTTGTTGAGTCACATTCCGTTTGGGGAGACGTTCGACTATTTGGTGCCGAAAGCCGACCTTAGTCTTGCCCTCGGTCGGTTGACCATGCAGTCCGCCGATCGCCACACGCTGCAGACCCGCTCGGTTGCCGAGGATCCACAACTGCTTGTCGCCATGATGTGGGGAGATGCCAGTGACCTGTCCATCTGGACGCGGTTGACCTTGCGCGGTACGTTTGCCGATTTCTGGCGTGGGCCCCGCGAGTTTCGGCGCTGGGTATATCGAAAGGGGATCCATCTCCATGACAAGAGCCGTGAGGCTGTCGATCCCGGCGAGCTGCGCAAGATGCCATTCGTGCCCATTGTGGCGCTGCGTGCGGGATCGCCTGTTCTTCATCCCGAACTGCTAGCCAAGTGGCCTGAGGCTCAGGACACGGTCGTGGGTTTGAACGAAGGGGTGCGTGCCGTTTTCGATGGACCGCGAGTGCTTTTTCCGGATGGTTTCTCCAAGGGTGAGCAGAACATTCGCGCGGTCTACTACGATGGGCAGGCCTCCTTCACCCACAGCATCGGTGTGATCGCTGGCCGCGAGGAGGACGCTGCCCTGCTTCAGTTCACTGCGGCGTATCTGCGCTCGACGCTCGCCCGCTACTTTCTCATGATGCGTGGCTGGAAGATGCTGTGCGAACGCAACGGCGTGCATCTGGCTGACGTCGAAACCTTCCCGTTCTTTGTGCCAGAGGATGCGCCGGATCCGGCGGCGGCACGGGACGCGCTCTTGGCGGTTCAGGCTCGCATGGCGGAACTGATGGCCTTGCCCGAACTTGAGCAAGCATCCCGCTACGACGAGTTGCGTGACGAGTTTGACGCGGCGGTTTTTTCCTATTTCGGACTCTCCGGTGAAGAGCAGACGCTGATCCGTGAATCGGTTCGCGTCCTCATGCCCTCTGTGCGGCCGCGCAGTTTCAAAAGTTTGGATACCCCAGCTCAGCATAGGGCCAGCGCCGAGGACTTCGGCATCTATGCGCAGGCACTCGCCAATGCCTTGACTGCGTGGAGAACGAAGGCACGCGGCCAAGGCCGATTCCGTGTCGATGTGGTTGCGAACGATCCGAGTCGCGCTGGGCCGTCAGGCATCGTGCGGATTTCGTATCTGGGAGATTCCACTGACAGGCCCGAGGTCAGCGCGTCGATGAATGACGAGTTGGTGCTTGCGACACTCGCCGAGTTGAGAAAAGCGGGGCTTTGCGCGATTCCATCGGGAGACTTCCTCTGCCTGGTGCCGGATGTGCATCTCTGGGTTGATGGCGCGCTGTACCTTGTGCGGCCGCTAACCAAGCGCAACTGGACAGTGCGAAAGGCTCTTCGAGATGCCGAGCATATCGTCCGTGGTGTGCAAGTGCGCCAATCCGTCGAGAAGGGGGAGGCGACGGCATGATGTCTCCAGTCGACTGGTTTGCTGCCTTTCCGATCCAGCCGGCCACGGAGGCCGTGGAGGCGCTGCGTCAGGGCTGGACAGAATTGGCGGGACGGCCGCGCCCGGATTTCAATCCCAAGACGAAGGAAGATGGGCTGACCAAACGGCTGAAGGTGTACGTTGAGAACCACGTCGCACGGGAACGCGGCTTGCTCGGTATGTGGGCTGCCGAAGACATCATCGGGGACGTTGATCCGAACACTGGCGCGATGCTTGAGGAGCGTCGGACCGATATTGTCTACGGCTGGAACGATGACGTCCGCGGCATGAAGCTGGTCTTCGAGTTCAAACGCCTGGGTCGCCAGAAGAAACACCGTGACCACTATCTACAAGACCAGGGATTGGGGCGATTCGTCACGGGCATCTATAGCAGAAAGGAGGCCGTTGCGGCCATGGTGGGAGTTCTGCTGGATCCGGAGCCTGAGGTGGTGCCACCCATCAGGGAGGCACTCCAGGACGCTGCGCTTGCCACGTTTCTGCGTTTGCGGCGCTTGCCTTCGGGCCTCCCTTATGCCCGGCCTTCTGCGATGTTCACGGGGGCGGATTTCGATACGGAACACGAGCGGGATGCCGCGCTTGCACCCACGCACGGGACGATTCGCGTATCTCATTTCTTCTTCGCATTCGGCTATCCGACTACCACTCGGAAGCAGAAATCCGCATAGGAGCCCATTGCCAGCTGGATCATCGGCCGCGCCGTCTGGCCTCTCCCGGATTGACGCCGAACTGCTTGCGAAATGCCGCTGAGAAGTGGCTCATGTTCGAGTAGCCCAGATCGCACGCCACTGCCGACACACTGGTATCGTCCCTCAGCAGGCGGCGCCGCGCCTCGTTCATGCGCTCATGCTGGAACAGGCCGTACACACTGAAGCCGTACAGCGCGCGAAACCCGCGCTTCAGTTTCGCCGGGCTCAGCCCGTTCTCGCGCGCCACATCCAGGATCAGCGGAGGCTGCGACAGATCGGACAGGAGATGCGCGCGCGCACGGGCCAGACGCATTTGATCTGCTCGGTCCAATGCGCCTGTGCCACCTATATCCGCCCGCGCCTCCAAAAGCAGGCTCACCAGCGTCAGTCCTTGTGCCTGCAGCCACAAGGGGTGCCGGTCCCCTGACGATTCGCCGTCGCCCGGACGGTACCGCATCGCGTGCGCCAATGCTTGGGCCGTGGCATGCAATTCCGTGCCGCGGAGCCCGGTCTCAAAACACAGTCCATTTGATAGCGCACGACGCAGCGTCGGTTCGGCGTCGCCCATCAGTTCCTCGAATGCGTCATGTCGCACCATGACGCCAACGCTCTCATAGACACCGTGCTGGTGAAATCGCCAGCACTGATCGGGGCCAAAAGCGATGTTGCCACTGGCCGCGTGAACCTGACGCTCGTCGATCCGCCGGCCGACACCTTGCCCCTTCATGCCGTTCAGCACCGCGAGGGATTCGCCCAGCAATACGTAGCTGAAATGGATGAACCCGCTGTCATCGAGCACGCTGAGATCGATCGGGTTGGCCAGACGCGTGGACCAGTGCATCAGCTGCACGCCCTCTCGCGTCGCCACCCGCCGATGACTGGACGTAACAAGGTCCAGCCCCAAGGCTTCGCTGGGGTCTCTGATCATCTCCGTGGCCAGGAGATGGGGTATCGAAGTAGCTGCGTTGGCCCTGGGCATCACTGCATCGCTTCCTCTTGCCTCCGTTGATCCGATGCGGGCAGCAATGAGCCCGTTCCGGGTGGCAATCGTAATACGAATCATTATTATTGAACAGGGTTGTAACTTTTCCTTGCGTGGGTCCGAGGGGCTGGGCGTTTGCTTTTGCACCACCACGGATCCATCGAATTCCCTTGATCGACTCATGTCCCAAGCACCGCTCAATCCCGTTTCCGCAGTTGATGCCACGCCGGTGCTATGCGGCGTACCGCAGACCATGTTGTGGACGCTGCACAACCGCGCCACCGAATCCCTGCGGCCCGATGCTTGGTTTCGTGATCCGGCGGCCGAGCGCATCTTCCAGTCCATCGCTTTTGACTACCGGGCCCATTTCGGCCGTCCCGACAGTTCGCACGCCACCCGCTCGCAGATGTTCGACGAGGCGCTGCGTCCGTGGCTCGCCGCGCATCCCGGCGGCACGGTGGTCGAACTCGGTTGCGGGCTGGAGACGCAGTTCCAGCGCTGCGACGATGGACGGGTGCGCTGGTTGTGTGTGGATGTGCCGGACGCGATTGCCGTGCGCGAGCGCTACCTGGCACCCAGCGAGCGATGCCGCCATGTTGTGCGCTCCGCGCTCGACTTGAGCTGGATGGATGAGGTCGAGGCGAGCAACGGTGTCTTCGTCACCGCCCAGGGCCTGTTCATGTATTTCCCCGAAGACGAGGTTGGGTACCTGATCTCGGCGATGGCGAGGCGCTTCAAAGGGGGCGAACTCATGTTCGACACCATTCCGCGCTGGTTCTCGCGCAAGACGATGGCCGGGCTCGATATCACGAGCCACTACCGCGCCCCGCCCATGCCCTGGGGTATCAATCGCGACGAAATCGAGACCGTGCTGAGGGCATGGTGCCCACACATCGACTCGGTGCAGAACGAGCCCTACCGCCGTTTCAGAACCTTCCCTGCGCGGCTGGGCCCCTGGATAGCGCACATACCGGTGCTCGCCAAACTCCTTCCCGCGATCGTGCGCGTGCGCTTCGCTCGGGAATGACCGCCCTCTGGCGTCCTCCACAAGCTCCTCTTCGTCCATGCCCGCTCCCCATCTTTCCTCATGACACCCTTCCAAGCCCGCCCGAACAAAGCCCACCGCATCTCAGCACTTGTCGCACTCGCATCGATCCATTGGACCTGCCTGGCCGCCGAGCTGCCCTTCGACATTCCAACCCAGCCGCTCGAGGCCGCGCTGAAGCTGTTCGAAGCACAGGCCGGCGTTCCGGTTCAGCGTCCGCTGCAGTGGCCCCAAGGGCTGGCTGAAACCCCGGCCGCTGCACTGAGCGGCCGCTTCGAGCCAGTGCGGGCGCTGCATCGCCTGCTTGCGGGACACCCCCTCCAGATCGCGGAACACGATGGACGCTTCGTGATCGCGGTGGTCGAGCAAGCCCAGCCCGCCACCGAGCCGGACAAGACCTTGCCCGCGGTGACGGTCACTGCCCGGCGCGGTGCCGAGCGCGCCAAGGACGTTCCGTTCAGCGTCAGCACGGTTCAGGGGTTCGAGCTGGAGCAGCGGCGCCTCACCACGCTCGAAGAAGCCCTGCGCGACACCCCTGGCGTGGAGGTCAATGCCTGGGGCGGCTTCGGCGATGCCAACGTGCGCATGCGCGGCGTGGGGTCGCTGTACCAGGTGAGCAGCGAGGACAGTTCGGTTGTCGTCAATCTGGACGGTACACCGCTGTCGGCGCGCAACGCTTCGCTGCCCATGCTGGACGTGGAACGCGTCGAGGTGCTCAAGGGGCCGCAGGGCACGCTCTTCGGCCGCAACAGCGAAGCCGGCGCCATCAACATCGTCACGCGCAAGCCTACCCGCGAACCCGATGGCTATGCGCGCGTCGAGGCCGGGCAGGAGGGGCAGCGGCTGATCGAGGGCGCCATGGGCGGTGCGCTCGCCGAGGATTGGAGCGCGCGCATCGCGCTGCGCAGCCAGCAGTCGGACGACGTGGTCCATAACGTCCAGACCGGCAAGCCGATCATGAAGGCCAAGGAACTCGGCCTGCGCGCCAGCGTGCTGTGGCAGCCGCGGGCCGCGACATCTGTGCTGCTGTCCACCGAGCACCAGGACCAGAAGGACAAGGTCGGCCTGATGCTGCTGCGGCCTTATGGCGATCCGCCCAGCCTGGACGCGACGCCCGGCCTTTTCGGTGCTGACGTGAAGAGCCACCGGCACGCGCTGGAAATCAATCACGACCTGGCGAGCGCAAGGCTGACGTCTCATACCTCATTCCAGCAGCGCCGCGAAGATCAGACCTCGGGGGCCGACCGCATAGTGGCGGCCACCGTGTTCGGGATGCCCACCGAGTACCTCAAGCAATATCGCCGCGACGAATCCGCGTGGAACCAGGACCTGCGCCTGTCCTCGCTGCCCGGAGCCGCGACGTTCTGGGTGGCGGGCGTCAATCTGTACGGCTCCAAGCGCGAGTACGACACCACGGTCGGTGGGATGACCGACAACCTGCGCGACTTCGAGACGCGCAGCGAGGCGGCCTATGGGGAAGTCACGGTGCCGCTCGCGGCCGCGCTGAAACTCACCGGCGGTCTGCGCTACACGCAGGAGCGCAAGAAATACGACGCCAGCTTCGTCACCACCGGCTATCCGGCTACTCAGGACAGCCGCTCGCTCGACGACCGGTACGCGACCGGGCGAGTGGCGCTGTCCTGGGCGCTGAACCCCCAGACCAACCTCTACGGCGTGCTTGCCCACGGACACAAGGCCAAGGGTTTCCAGGACGAGACCTCGCAGGTTGCCGACGGCGATCCCTTCAAGGCCGCCAAGGTCGACAGCCTGGAACTGGGCATGAAGTTCGAAAGTGCGGACCGCCGTCTCGCATGGACCACCGCCGCCTTCTTCAACCGGGTGCGCGACGATCACATGCTGGGCTACGACTACACCACCTTCGCGACCAAGGCGATCAACGCCGATACGCGAACCCGGGGCCTGGAGGTCGAAGGCCAGTGGCGGGCGGCGCCCGGTCTCACCCTCAAGGGCGGCGCCGTCTACACGGATGCCACCATCACCCGGTCGGTAACGGGCGTGTCCGGCGGAGACGTGGCCACCGGCAACCGCGTGCCGGACGTGCCGCGCTGGAGCGGCAAGCTCTCCGTCAATTACACCCGGCCGCTGCCCGGTTTCATGGGGCTGGCCTCGCCGCAGCTCACAACGCTGCTGGCCTACCGGGTCATGAGCACGCGTGCCAACGATCCGCAGAACCACATCTTCCTGCCGTGCTTCCAGAAGATCGACGCGCGTGTCGGCATCGCCTCGGGCGCCGGCGAACTCTATCTGTGGGTGGACAACCTGCAGGACAAGCGTTACGACCAGTACGTCTACTACTTCACCCCGAATGCCAATGTGGGCATGCCGACGCGCGGCCGGACCGTGGGGCTGGGTTTCACCTGGCAGTTCTTCTGATGTGCGACGCCATCATGAGTTCTCTGCCCGTGGCGTCCCGAACCTGCCCGCAAGCCGATGCCTTGGCGCACGCCCATGACTTCGGTCAGGAGGGGATACGCCCGGCCGAGCGCCGGGTCAGCATGGTGGCCATGCTGACCGTCGCGGTGATGGGCCTGGAGATCGCCGCCGGGTGGTGGACGGGCTCCATGGCGCTGCTGGCCGACGGGGTGCACATGGGGGGACACGCCGTTGCACTGGGCCTTGCGGCTGGCGCCTATGCCATGTCGCGGCGCTACGCCCGTGACCGGCGCCTGAGCCTGGGAAGCGGCAAGATCAACGATCTGGCGGCCCACACCAGCGCCCTGATCCTGGCTGTATCCACGGTGTGGACCGCCATCGAGTCAGCGCAGCGCCTGCTGAGTCCCGAACCGCTGCGCCCGACGGAAGCCCTGGTCGTGGCCGTGCTGGGGTTGGCGGTGAACCTGCTGTCCGCTTGGCTCTTGGGCGGTGCGCACGATCATGAACACGACCACGGACACGGACACGACGATCCTCGCGACCACCCCGGCCACGTGCATGACCACAACCTCGGTGCCGCACTGGCGCATGTGCTTGCCGATGCCGTCACGTCGGTGGCCGCCATCGCCGGTCTGCTCGCCGCCTGGGGCTGGACTTGGCTGGATCCACTGATTGCGCTGCTGGCACTGGGCGTGGTGGCGCGCTGGGCCGTCCGACTGCTGCGCCAGACCGGCGCGGTGCTGCTCGATGCCGAAGGTCCCGCCGAACTGCGGCGCCAGGTGAGCGCCCGGCTCGAAGCGGTGGCCGGCAGCCGCGTGACCGATCTGCACCTGTGGTCGGTGGGCCAGGGCGCCTGGACGCTCGCAGCCTCGGTGGTCAGTCACGGCCCGGCCGCCACCGAGGTGTACAAGGCCGCGCTCGCCGGCCTGCCCGGCATCCATCACCCGATGGTCGAGATCCATGCCTGCCGCCACTGCCAGAGTTCCCATGGAGCGGAGTTGCCATGACCGAGTTTGCGACGACGACACGCCTGCGCACCCCGGCCGGCACCTGGTGGCTGCTGGGCAGTCTCTACACCACCCAGTTCCTCGCGCTCGGCTTTCTGTCGGTGGCACTGGTTGCGCTGCTGCAGGAGCAGGGTGCCTCCATGTCGCGCGTGAGCCTGATCTATCTGCTCGGCACGGTCTGGGCCTTCAAGCTCCTGTGGGCGCCGCTGCTGGATCATTTCGGCTGGACCCGGCTGGGCCACTACCGCGGCTGGCTGCTGCTCACTCAGGCCGGGCTGGTGCTCGCGCCGCTGGCCATGATGGCGCTCGATCCGGTCGTGGACTTTCCCGCCGTCTATGCGCTGGCCGTGCTCGTCGCCGTGCTGTCGGCGACGCAGGATGTGGCCACCGACGCCATTGCCTGCCGCACGCTGCCCGAGACCGAACGCGGTTTGGGCAATGGCATCCAGACGGCAGGCGGCCTGCTGGGGAATCTGCTCGGCGGCGGGGTGTTGGTGATGGCCTACCCGAGCATCGGCTGGAGCGCGTGCATGGGGTGGCTCGCCGCGGGCACGGCCGTATCGCTCGCACAGCTCGCCTGGCTGAGCGAGCCCGGGCAGCGCCTGACGCCGCTCGCAGCGCGCACCTTGTACGGCCGCTTGCGCACGTTCTGGCCCGATGCCGGGGGCATCGGCTGGCTGTTCGTGCTGCTCCTGTTTCCCTTCGCGTCGGGACTGGCCTATGGCCTGGTGACGCCGTTGCTGGTGGCGTCAGGCTGGGGCATGGAGCGCATCGGCCTGGTCACCAACGTTGCCGGTTCGCTGCTCTCGGCGGGCTCGGCGCTGGCGGCCGGCTGGCTG
>JAKLLO010000115.1 GCA_023150095.1 Zoogloea sp.
ATCCACACCAACCGTCGTAGCATCCATTTGGACTTCCCTCCTCGCCGTTTCAGATTGACCTTCAGCAATTCAATCTTGGCACTTCGATGCCGGGTGGCAAGCCCACCGGGCGGGTGGGGGAAGTCCCTTTGTAGTCCTACACCGTCTGAAACCGCGCTGCACCCGCCCGCGCTATTTGAAGCAGGCGTGTCCCTCAGGTTTTTTCCAGAACAGCGCAGGAAAATCCCTCTGGAGCAATTATTTAATTGCCTTTTTCCCCAGCTAAATCCGGATTTCGTCATGCGCCGCCCGCAGGTTGCAATTAATTAATCCAGAATCGTCCCAGCTTTGTCCTGTTTTCATGCGGGTTTTTCCCGATTCTTGTCAGGAAAATGGCTCGGAGGAATTAATTAATCCTGTTTTTTTACAGCACTTAGGCTGGCGTTGAATTTTTTAATCCCGTCGAGTCGTGGATTAATTGCGTTGAGGGATTAACCTGAAGCGTTGTGGAAAAAAGCTGCAGCCTGGTGGGCCAGGGCTGGGGTGATCCGGGGCTTTGATCGGCGGCGTGGGGATCTGGGGCGAGCCATTACGTCTGGACGTGGCCGATGTGGGGATTTTGTTGGCGCGTTTTGCCGAGAGGCTACGGGATTCTGGGGAATGAAGATGGGGCCGGGCTGTAGCGCTGGAGCGTTCGGTGTTCAGGCCTTCTTGCCCCGCGGCGCGGCCTTGCGCTTCTTGTCCTTCTCGCCCTTGGCTGCGCTCTTGGGCGCAGGTTTGCCGGCGTTGTCGGCCTGGTCGAGCCACAGCAGGGCATCCACGTAGGAGACGAAGCGCTTGAGGTAGCCCGGCGAGAGGTCGCGCATGAGCTTGAGGGACTGCAGCGCGAGGAGGTGGGAGTTGAGGGGGCCGGCGTTCTCGGGGGCCTGGGCGAGGGCTTCGGCGAGCTGCTGTTCGACCTTCAGCTCGGCCCAGATCTTCTCGAAGTAGGCGAGGGAGCTGCTGTCGGCCGGGGCGTCGGCGTCGTCGGTGGGGCTGGCCGGGGCGCCGGGGGTGTCGGCCCGCTTGCGCTGGTCGATGTGGCCGACGAGATCGGTGAGCAGGGTGCCGCGCGGGCTGGCGTCCAGCCGGGCGGTGCGTTGGCGAAGTTGCGCGAACTGGCTGCTGGCGTGGAGGGCGGCGAGTTCGTCGGCGGCCTCCGGGTGGCGGGCGCAGGCATCGGCGAGCAGGGTGTCGGCGCTGCGGCGGGCGCGGTCGAGCTGCGCGCGGTAGTCGGCCAGCGCCTGGGCGAGGCGGGCGTCGAGTTGCGTGCGGCTGTCGCCCTGCAGGCCGGCGCTTCGCCGGGCGAGGGCTTCGAGGTAGCGCAGGCGCACCGGGTCGATCTGCGCGGCACCTGCGGCGCGCAGGGCGGCGAGGGTGGCGGCGGGATCGGGCGCCGTGTTCATTTGCCTTCGGCGGTGGCCTTGCCGGAGCGTGGCACCGGGGCCATCTCGACGCGGCGGTTGCGGGCGCGGCCTTCGGTGTCGGCGTTGGAGGCGACGGGCTGCTCGGGCCCGAAGGCGGCGGCGAAGATCGACGCGGCGGGCACGCCTTCTTCGATCATCGCCCGGGTGACGGTGAGGGCGCGCTGGGCGGAGAGCTCCCAGTTGTCGGCAAACTTGCGGTTGCTGTCGCGCACCGGCCGGTCGTCGGTGAAGCCGCTCACCATCAGGATCTCGTCGCGGGTGCCCAGGTAGGCGCTGAGCGGCGCGGCGAGGCTCTTCAGCAGTTGCCGGCCTTCGGGCTGGAGCTCGTCGGAGTTGAGGGCGAAGAGCACGCTGCCGCTGATGCCGATGCGCCCGTTATCCAGCGTGACGCGGCCCGAGGCCAGCGGGCCGGCGAGGGCTTTCTCCAGCGTCACGCGGCGCTGTTCTTCCTGCTGGCGTTTCTGCACCTCGGCCTCGAGGCTGCTGGCGAGCTCCAGCTGCACGCCCAGCACGCCCACCAGGATCAGCACGAAGGCGCCCAGCAGGCCGGACATCAGGTCGCCGAAGACGGCCCAGACCGGCGTGCTGTGCTCGATGTTGTCGTCGAGGCTTTCCATGGGTCAGCTTTCCCCGGCGAGGCTGGCCTGCCGGCTGGAAAGCTGCTGCAGGTTCTCGACGATCTGCTTTTGCGACATCACCGACAGGTCGATGATCTCCCGCGCCTGGGCCACGTAGTAGGCGAGCTGCTCGTCGCTGCGGGCGACGGACTTTTCCAGCGAGCCTTCGATGCGCTGCAGGGTTTCCATCAGCTTGTCGCTGGATTCGCTGAACAGCTCCACCGCCAGCCCGAAGGCTTCGCCCAGGCTGGCGACCTCGACGGCGCCGCTGGTGAGGCGGGTGGTGGCCTCGGCGATCTTCGCGGATTCGCTGTCCACCTGCGCCTCGAAGCGCTTGCCGATGCCTTCGAGCAGGCTGGCGGAGGAGGCCACCAGGGCGTCGATGGCGCCGCGCTGTTCGGTGGAGGCGTGGTTGATGGCGTCGAGCAGCGTGGCCAGGGTTTCCATGATGCGGCTGCGCTCTTCGAGCAGGGTGTTGTCCCGGGCCATGCTGGCGGAGAGCTCCTGGCGCAGCTGCTGGATGACCGCGGCGGCGGCGCGGGGCGCTTCGGCGGCGGTCTCCATCAGGCGGGTGACTTCGCCGATGGTCTGGCTGGCCTGGGCGCGGGCGTCGGCGCTCATGGCGCGGGCGGTGTCGCCGAGGGTCTGGCAGATCTGTTCCTGCTGGGCCAGGGTGCGCTCGCCCACGGTCTGCCATTCGGCCTTGAGGGTGGCGGCGAGGGCTTCCACCGAGGCCGTCATCGCGGCGAGGCGCTGGGTGTCGGCGGCGGCCAGCTCGCCCTGCAGCGTGGCGTGGGAATCCTTGAGGGTGGCGAGGAGCGCGGCGGCACCGGCCTCGAAGCGCGCCGCGAAGGCGGCCAGCGCGTCGCGGGTCTCGCGGGTGAGGGTGTCGGTGCTGCGCCCGTGGGCGGCGAGGGCGGCTGCCCAGGTGTCGGCCACCGAGCCCACCGCGCTGCTGAAGCGGGTCGAGAGCCCTTCCAACTGGGCCGCGACGCTGCCGGCGAGCTGTTCGTGCAGCGCCCGGGTGTCGCTGTGGGTGGCGGCGAGGGCCGCGGTGAGCTCGGCCTGCACCGCGGCGTGGGTGTCGCGCACGCCGGCGACGAGGGCGGACGAGCGGGTGTCGAAGGTGTCGGCGTACGCGTGGAGGGACGTCTGCAGTTGCTGGTGGAGGCGCTCGTTGCCGGCCTCGTGGCGGGCGAGGGCGCTGGTCCAGGTGTCGGTGACGGTGGTGACGCTGCTGCCCAGGCGTTCGGCCAGGCCGTCGAGCTTTGCCTGCACGGTGTCGGCGATGCGGCCGTGGGTGTCGCCGACGCTCGCCACCAGCGCGGTGGAGCGGGTGTCGAAGTTGTCGGCGAAGGCCTGCAGGGACGTCTCGAGCTGCTGGTGGAGGCGCTCGTTGCCCGCTTCGAGGCGGGCGAGGGCGGTGGTCCAGCCTTCGGTCACGGTGCTGACGCTGTGGCCGAAGCGTTCGGCGAGGCCGTCGAGTTGGGTCTGCACGGTGTCGGCGATGCGGGCGTGGGTGTCGCCGACGCTCGCCACCAGCGCGGTGGCGCGGGTGTCGAAGGTGTTGGAGAAGGACTGAAGGGAGGTCTGCAGTTGCTCGTGCAGGCGCTCGTTGCCCGCTTCTTGGCGGGCGAGGGCGGTCGTCCAGGTATCGGTGACGGTGCTGACGCTGTGACCGAAGCGCTCGGCGAGGCCGTCTAGCTGGGCCTGCACGGTGTCGCCCATGCGGGCGTGGAGGGCGCTGGTCTCGCGGGCGATGCCGGACATGGTGGCCTCGACCACCGGCTGGATGGTGGCGCCGGCGAGGCGGGCGCTTTCAGTGAGGCTGGCGCGCAGGGATTGATCCACCGACGCGGCGAGGC
Source organism: Zoogloea sp. (assembly GCA_023150095.1). Taxonomy (GTDB): domain Bacteria; phylum Pseudomonadota; class Gammaproteobacteria; order Burkholderiales; family Rhodocyclaceae; genus Zoogloea. The sequence goes on from JAKLLO010000115.1 coordinate 3,928, forward strand.
CGGTGTAGATGCGCGTGGCTTCCTGGTAGTGGCTGTGCTGGTTGGCGAGGAGCTGTTCGGAGAGCTGCTGGTTGTGACGTTCCAGCTGGGCCATCATCGTCTGCAGGGTGCTCACCATTTCGGGCAGGGCCTGGGCCTGGCCTTGCAGGGCGCGGTAGGTTTCCTCGCGCTGGTGGGTGAGGGAGAAGCCGCGCAGCACCGTGGCGATGCGGGCGTCCAGCAGCCGTCCGGCGGCCAGCCGGTCGCGCCGCAGGAGCGCCGAGATCAGGCCCAGCAGGGTGGACGCCGCGACGCCGGCCACCGAGGTGCCGAAAGCCACGCCCAGACCCTTCACCGGCGCGGCCAGGGCGGCGCGGATGGTGTGCAGGTCGGTGGTGCTCTCCAGCGCGATCACCGCGCCGTTGAGGGTGACGACCATGCCCAGAAAGGTGCCGAGCATGCCCAGCAGCACCAGCATGCCCACCAGATAAGGCGTCATCGCCGGGCCAGGCAGGCCGACGCGCTCGCCTTCGATGCGCAGGCGCACGGCGTTCTGCAGCGACGGATCGACGCCGGCCAGCCAGTTGTCGAGGCTGGGCAGGTTGTCCGGGATGGCGGCGAGGGCCTTCGAGAGGCTGTCGGTGGCGGCCGAAAAACGACGCAGCTCGGCGGCGCCAGCCACGTAAACCAGGCCGATGATGATGGTCATGGCGAGCGCCAGCGGGCTGCCGCCGATATAGCCGACACCCACCCAGCCCACCGCAAACAGGCCGATGAAAAAGGCCGTCCAGCAAATCTTCTTGTTCATTGCGATTTTGTAACCTCGTTGCCAAGGGCTTCCAGGAGCCCCGCGACCGGTTGCAGGCGAAGGTCGAGCTCCGCCAGCAGGACGGTCTTCATGTCCTTGCAGAAAGCGGCCAGCCAGCCGCCGGGCTGCAGCCATTGGTCCGGGCTGTCGGCTTCGCCGGCTTCTGCCCGGGCCGCCCGGTGCGCCTGACGCAGGCGCTCGAAATGCTTTGCCAGCGCCACCGGCACGCTGGTGAGCAGGGTACGCTCCCGCGGGCCGAGGGCTTGCTCCATCACCCCATCCACCTGGGCCAACTGCTTGTGGGCCGGCGACAGGGCGGCCAGCGCGGCCCGGGCGCTGGCCCGCAGCGGCGTGATGGCGGCGCCCATGTCGCGCTGGTGGGCGAGGTAATAGCGCTGGTAAGGCAGGAAATCCGCCGCGCCCTCGATCGACGGATGCCAGTCCGGCCGGGGCAGCTTGACCCGCGCCTTGCCGGGCGTGAGGAGGCCGTCGAGGGCGATGGATTCTTCCAGCCCGGTGCGCACGCGGGTGTAGTCGTCGCGCAGCGTCTGCCCGGCGGGCGAGGGCGGCGTGGCCACGCGTGCCGGCACGCCGCCCGCGGCGTTGTTGATCACCGCAAACAGCGCGATTGCGTCGGTGAAATCCAGCCACAGGCCGAGCCGGTCGGCAAAGGTCTGCCGGGATTCCGGGGCTTCCGCCACGGCCAGATCGGCGAGCACGCGGATGAGCCGGGCGCTATGGGAGTGCGTACGGGACAGGCCTTGTGTCATGCCGGCGGGCGACGCCCAACTGCAAAAAAGGGGCCAAGGCTACTACAAACTGGCGCAGGGGTCAGCGGAGCCGAGAGGCCGCGGGGCAGGTGACGTGGCGTGGCGGCGGCACGGCCGCGTCGCGCAAGGCTGGCAGCCGGGTGGGGGCGCTCGTGGTGGTCAGCCGTGGCTGAAGCCGAGGATGATGATTGTGCCGGTGGCGGCGCGATCCGCGGCGCCCGCAGGGCCGTCGTAGTCGTCCACGCCTCTGACCTGGGCCTTGATCTGGTCGATGGGCGCGCCGTTTTCGGCGAGAAAGACCTGGATGGCGCGGACACGCCGGCCGAGCAGGACCGGGTTGTAGTCGGCCCTGGTGTGCCGGGCAAAGCCGGTCACCTTCACCACGGTGCCGCGATGCCGCTGCAGCATGATGCCGACCCGGGACAGGAAGCGGGCGTAGTCCGGGCGCAGGCGGTCCTGCTTGTTGTCGAAGGCGGCCCTGGTGTCGATCACTACGCGGGTGGTCGAGGTGCCGTCGGGGGCCTGGCCCGAATCAATGGTGAGATCGAGGGCGGCTTCGCGGCTGAAGCGGTCGAGCCTGCCAGCGGGGGCGTCGGCCTGAGCTTCGATGGTTGTGGGTGGGGCGGGTTCGGCCCGGGCCAGCCCGGGGGCCGGAAGCAGCAGGGCCAGGATCAGCCAGGCCAGCCCGGATCTGAAGCGTTGCTGATCGGACATCGTCACTCCTTGGTGCGGATGGCGGCGTCCCACAGGCTGCGCAGGCTCGTCATCAGCAGGGGCGAGTGGCGCTGGGCATGCGACGCGTAGACCGCGACGACGGTTCCGTGATCGAAGTCCACGTAGAGGCTGCTGCCATAGGCGCCGACGATGGCGGCGCGGTGGCCCTTGCCCGGGTGGGCGAAACGGTATTGCCAGGTGGTGTCGGGGCCGAGGGCGCGGATTGCATCGGGCGTGGGCTGTGCCGGGTTGCCCGGGCTGGCCAGCGTCTCGGCGAACCAGCGTGGTGCAACGGCCCGGCGCCCCGACGGGCTACGGGCGTCGAGCAGCCCCTGGCCAAAGGCCGCGAAGTCTTCGAGGCTGAGGGCGAGGCCGTCGGCCAGGGGGGTGCCGGCTGGGTCGGTGGCCCAGAAGGCCGGATTGCGGGCCCGGCTGATCGCGAGCAGCTCGCACAGGACGTCGGGGGCAGGCTTCTTCCAGGCCTTCTCGGTGGCCCAGAGCAGGAGGGCGCCTTCGGGGCCGCGCATGTCGCTGCCGGGGTCGCCGGACACCCGGGGCCACGCGCTGCGTCGCACGAGCCAAGGCCGCACGCCGCCGCCACCGCCAGCGGGCATCCAGCCGCCCTCCCGCTGCCATTGGCGGAGCTCGGCGTCGGACCACTGGAGCCCGGTGCGCCCGTCGAGCAGTCGTTGCATGGAGAGCTTGGCCAGCTCGCGGCTGGGCGCCAGTTCCGGTATCAGGCGGGGGATCGCCTTGCCCCGGGCGAAGCGTCCTTCGGCGCTGGCCTTGGCCAGCATCGTGACCAGCAGCGGGCGGGTGGCTTCGAGGAGGAGTTGCGGCCGGGCGGGGTCGAAGCCGCTGCGGCGGTAGTCGAGCAGCACCTGGCCGTGCTGGAGCATCAGCACGCCGTCGGCGTCGATGCGGTTTTCCAGCAGGTGGCGCAAGCTGCGCTGGGCGCCGTCGGCAGGGTCGGTGGCGGTGCGCCGGTCGGGGTCGATGGGTTGTCGGGCCGGCGTGCGCGCCGGCGCGCCTGCGGGGGGCGTCAGGGCGATCCCGCGCATGAAGCGCGGCGCCTGGCCCAGCCCGTAGCGGAGGGTGCCGGGGTCGAGCCAGTTGCTGCCATTGACCGCGGTGCCGGTGAGCCCCGCTGGCGGGGTGTGGAGGGCCTGGGTGCAGGCGGTGTCGGCGAAAACCGTTGCCGGGATCAGGCTGGCTGCGAGGATGAGATACGTGCGGCGCACGGTGATCCCCTAGACGTTAGGACGATAGGAGGACGGGCTGGCGAAGCGCTCGGCGGCCATCCGGGTCAGGTCGTTCAGATTGCCGGTGCTTCTGGCGATTTCGCGCAGCCATGCGCTGTCGTTGCGCTCGCTGATGACGAGGGCGCGCAATTGCTCGAGCTGTTTCCGGCAGCCCAGGTCGTCCGCATCGGCGGTGAGGCTGTCGATCAGCGCGCGCAGGGCATCGCCAAGCGGCACGCGGCGCCGCCGGATGGGGTCGGCCAGGGTGGCGCCGAAGCCGTAGCGGCTGGCCTGGAACTTGTTGTAGCGGGCGACCAGGGCCTGGCTGGCGGGTGCGATGGGCGGGCGCAGGCGCAGCAGGTGGCGGGCCAGACACTGGGCGAAGGCGGCCAGCTCGACGGCCCGGTCGATGGTCAGCGGGGTGTCGCAGATGCGCAGCTCGACGGTGCCGTATTCGGGTTTGGGGCGCACGTCCCAGTACAGGTCCTTGATGCTCTCGGCCACGCCGCAGGCCTGGAGCAGGGCCATGTGGTCGAGGAAGGCGGCCCAGTCGGCCACATCCGGCGACTGGCCGGACAGCGGAAAGGCCGACACGGCGTTGAGGCGGGCCGAGTCGAAGCCGGTGTCGGTGGAGTCGATGAAGGGCGAGGAGGCGGACAGGGCGATGAAGTGGGGCACGTACTGGTTGAGGGCGTGGGTGAGCCAGATCGCGTCGTCGCCGCTGGTGACGCCGATGTGGATGTGCTGCCCGAACACCGTGAATTGCTTGCTCAGGTAGCCGTAGCGGTTGTTCAGGGCCGCGAAGCGCTCGCCCGGGCTGATCCGGCGCTCGGGCCAGCGGTGGAAGGGGTGGGTGCCGCCGCCGCACACGGCGATGTTGTTCAGGCGGCAATGGGTGACGAGCACGTCACGCAGGCCGTCCAGGTCGGCCGCGATGGCGGTGGCGTCGAGGCGGGGGCGGGAGTTCACCTCGATCATGCTTTCGGTGATCTCCAGCTTCACCTCGCCGAAGCGATCGTCGTACTGCAGGCCGGCGAGCAGGTCGGTGGCGGCGCGGGTGAGGTCGTAGTCGCGCAGGGAGACCAGCTGGAGTTCGAGCTCGACGCCCAGGGTCAGGGGGCGGCTGGACGAAAAGGAGAGCTGCGAGAGGTCGCTCATCGGGCAGGCTCCGGGCGGGTGGGTTCGGTTTCGCCGGCGCGCTGGAGGGCCCGCTTGCACAGCTGGGGCCCGACGAATTCCATCATGGCGGCGGCGATCAGGGGGAGCAGCAGCGGCTGGCTGCTGACCTCGGGGTAGAGGGTGGCGAGCTCGGCGGCCATGAAGATGGCGGTCGCCGACAGCGGCTGGATGCCGATGCCCACCAGCCGACGTTTGTCGAGCGGCAGGTCGCGGCGGCCGGTGCTCACCACGCCGACGAACTTGGCGAGGCCGCGCATCAGGATCAGGCCCAGCGCCTGGACGCCGGTGGTCCAGTCCAGCTCGCCCAGGGGCAGCATCGCGCCGGTGACCACGAACAGCAGGATGGCGAGAATCCAGTGGCCCTGGGGCAGGCCGGTGTAGGCGAGGGTCCTGTCCCGGTCGGCCAGGTTGAGCGCGGCGCCCATCATGAAGAGGGTCAGGAAGACCGGCACGGCGAGCATGCGGGCCATGCCGATGGCCATCAGGGCGGTCGATACGAGAACGAACACCCGGGCCACCGACCCGCGCGCCTGGCGGCCGGCGATGATCAGCGCCAGGCGGGCGCAGAGCAGGCCGATCAGGATGCCGCCGCCCACCACCCACAGGGGATGGGCGATGGCGTTGAGCCAGTCGCCGGCCTGCTCCGCGTGGAGCAGGCCGAGCACCACCGCGAAGACCACGAAGGAGAGGGCACAGCTGATCGCCGTGAGCAGCAGGGTGCGCTGGGTGACCTGCCCCTGGGCGCGGTTCTCCTCGGCGGTGAGCAGCACGACCGCCGGGGCCGAGGCCATGGTGATGGCGGCCGTCGCCGCGCTCCAGCCGGGGGAGAGGCCGACGGCCAGCAGCGCGAAGACGAAGATGGTGACGAAGGCCAGCGCGGATTCGGCCGCCGCGCTCACCAGCAGCCCGCGGTTGGCGCGCAGCCAGCGCAGGTCGAGGTGGCGACCCGTCTCCATCAGCAGCAGGCCCAGGGCGGTGTCGGCCAGCGGTTTGGCGAGCGCGATGGTCTCCCGGTCGAGCCAGCCCAGGGCGCCGGGGCCGCTGATGGCGCCGGCCAGCACGTAGCCGACGATGCGCGACAGGCCGAGCGTCCGGAACAGCGTCTCGCCGACGATCAGGCCGCCGACGAGGAGCAGCGAGAACAGGACCAGCGGGTCGAGCTGGTCGGGAAAGGGCGGCAGGAAGATCAGGCTGTCCTGGAGCGCTTCCCAGCCTTGGCGCAGTCCGGTGCTCATCGTGACGGCGCTCCGTCGGCAGGGGGCCGGGCGGCGGCAGCGCCGCCGAGGCGGGCCTCGCCGGCAGCGATGACTGCGGCCTGGGTGCACAGTGGGCCGATCAGTTGCATCAGCACGATGGCCCCCATGAGGGTGCCCGAAAGCGCAGGGCCGACGCCGCCTTCGAGGGGGCCGGCGTCGCCGAGCAGGACCAGGGCCACACTGGACATGGGCAGCAGCCCGATGGCGGTGAAGCGCGACTCGCTGGCGGCAATGCCCAGCCGGCGTCCCATCAGGTGGAGGGCCGCCCAGCGGGCGCCGAAGCGTGTCAGCGCGTAGGCCGTGGCCGTGGCTGCGTATTCGGCGAGCAGGCCGATCTCCAGCGCAGCACCGGCCAGCACGAAGGTCACCACCAGAAAGACCCGGGCGTCAGACGAGATGCGGATGGCCAGCACGGCCTTGTGCCGGTCGGCGATGCGGGTGCCGATCCCGAAGCTGAGCAGGGTGAGCAGGGGCGACATCTCCAGGGTCAGGGGCAGCCCGGTGCCGACCACGATGAGGCCCAGCAGCATGAGGTGCTGGTGCTCCACCTGGGGCCCCAGCCGGCGGGCGGCGGCGCAGGCCGTGAGGGCCAGTCCGGCGCCCAGCAGCACGGAGAGCAGCACGTGGCCGGCCGCTGTGGCGTAGCCCGGCGTCAGCTCGGTGGCGCCGCTGGCCGCGAGCACCGGGAGGAGGACGCTGACGGCGGCAAAGGCCACGCAGCCGTTCAGGGCCACGAGGCCGAACAGACGCCGGGTGAATGGCCCGTCGGCACCGGTATCGCGGGTGGTCGCGATGGTGATCGCCGGCGAAGTGGAGGCGGCGATGGCGGCGGCGAACAGCCCGCCGGCAAGCCCGAAGCCGAGCAGGTACATGAGGGTCGTGATCGTCGCGAAGACAGCGCTGGTCTCCGCCAGGCTGAGCAGTACGAGACGGCGGTCGATGCGGCGCCCCGTGAGCGGGAAGTGATGGCCCAGTTCGAACAGGATCAGGCCGATCCCCGGGTAGATGAAAAACTGCGCGGCGTCGAGAATGTAGGGGTCGATCCAGCGCAGCCCGCTGTTGCCGATCAGGACCCCGAACAGCACGAAGCCGGTGGTGCGCGGGAGCCCGAAGGCGCGACGGCTGATCTCGCCGCTGGCCAGCCCGCCGAGGAGGAGCAGGCCGAACAGCAGCAAGGGAGAGGCTTCGAGGGCGTAGAGCTGGGTCGGCATGTACGATGGGGGATGTTCGGTCCGGGTGGAGGGGCAGCCCCAGCCCAGCCTGCATCGCGTCGCGGACCGGGTGCGCGACGCGATGCAGGGGCGGCGGCCGGCGGCATCACGAAGCGGTTTGAAATTTGTATTGGTATAAATATAATTTAGTGCAATGAATTCTGCAAACATGAATCTGGATGCGCCGATGGACATCATGGCGCTGGTGGTGCTCAAGCAGTTCCGGGTGATCTACGGGTCGGTGCGCCAGCACTTCCGGAATGTCGAACAACGTTGCGGGGTGTCCGGCTCGCAGTTGTGGCTGCTCCACGAGATTGCGCGAACGCCCGGCTGCGGTGTGTCGGAGCTCGGCAGCCGGCTTTCGATCCACCAATCCACCTGCAGCCAGCTGGTGGAGAAGCTCATCGCCAAGGGGCTGGTGAGCAAGGTGCGCAAGCCGGATGACCAGCGCCGCGTCGGACTGCACCTGCAGGACGAGGCCGCCCGGGTGCTGGCGCTGGCCCCGGGTCCGTTCGAGGGGGTGCTGCCCCAGGCGCTGCAGGGGCTGCCGCCCGAGGTGCTGGCGCAGTTGCACCAGAACCTCGGGCAGGTGGTTGCCCTTCTTGCCGATCGTGACGAGCAGTCTGCGGAGCGCCCTTTGTCCGATCTTTGACGAAACAGGGGCGCGCGCCCCGGGAGGAGGCATCATGGCCCGCAACGCCACAATCAGGATTGGCCTGTCGGCGAGGCTGTTCCATCCCCAGGATGGTGCGACCGGCATCCAGTCGAAGACGCTGCAGGTGCTGGAGCAGTCCATCGCCCACTGGGTGATGTCCCGCAACGTGCTGGTCCTGATGGTGCCGTCCATCCTCAAGGACGGGCCGATCCACCGCAGCGACATCCGGCTGCGGGATTACGCGGATTTCCTTGACGGGCTCGTCCTCCAGGGCGGGGCTGACGTCAGCCCCGAGGCCTACGGCGAGCAGCCACTCCGGGCGGAGTGGGCCGGCGACCGGGTGCGGGACGCCTACGAGATGGAGCTGCTGCACGAGTTTGTCGAGGCGGGCAAGCCGGTGCTGGGGATCTGCCGGGGCATGCAGCTGATCAACGTGGCCTTCGGTGGCTCGCTCCACCAGGACATCCCGACCCAGTTCGGTGCCGGGACCACCCACCAGGCCGATGCCTACGACCTGCACAGCCATGCGGTGGTCTTCACCGAAGGCGGTCAGTTTGCCCGGTGGTTCGGCACGCCGGGGGGCGGGGATGTGGTGTCCATCCACCACCAGTGCGTCCGTGACCTGGGCCGCGATCTGGTCGTCGAAGCCACCGCCCCCGAGGACGGGATGATCGAGGCGATCAGGCACACCGGCCACCGCTTCGTGGTCGGGGTGCAATGGCACCCCGAGTTCCACGCCGCCGGTGCGACACGCCTTCTCGATTGCGCTCCGCTGCTCGATGCCTTCCACCAGGCGGCGCGCAATGCGCGTTAAGTGGGCTGGGCGGCCAGGATCACCACATAGCCCAGCTTGAACACGGCGGCCGCCACCGGTAGGGCCAGGTGGCCGGCGATCTGCACGCCCAGGCTGAAGCGATCGGCCAGCGGATAGGCGATGAGGATCGAGGCGATCATCCCGAGGCCGGCGACGATCATCATGACCTGACCCGTGGTGAGGATGCTGCGCGGATCAGGGGCGGAGGGCTGCATGGCGGGCTCCCTGGGGTGTGGTGGCCGGCTGGCCGGCGGTGAGGGCGATGCGGCAGATGTGCTCCAGCCGCTCCACGTGTTCGAAGGCTTCCCACGGCGTCTTGCCGACGGCCACCACGCCGTGGCGGTCCAGTCCGACGATGTGGGGCGCCGGGCCGAGGGCCGGCTTGAAGGCCGCCTCGCAGGCTTCGGCGAGCTCCTCGCTGGTGGCGGGCAGGGCCGGCACGTCGGGCCCGACCCGGGTGTAGCGGGTGACTTCCGGGAAGCCCGCCGACAGCTCGGCCAGCCGGTGGCCCGCGTAGAGCGCCGCGACGATGTGGGTCGGGTGCAGGTGGAGCACCGTCAGGTTGCGGCTGCCGAACAGCGCCTGCAGGCGGCGGTGCAGCTCCAGCTCGCCCGACGGCCGCGGCCAGGCGTCCGGTGCGGGCGTCTGCCCGGCCGGCACGAAGACGAACTGGGTGGGCACCAGCGTGTGCTTGACCACGCCGCTGGCCGACACCAGAAAGCCGCGCCGGTCGGTCATCGCCACCGACACGTTGCCGTCGCGGGTGCTGATCCAGCCCAGTTCGTAAGCCCGCCGCATCACGGCGCAGGCCTGCTCGACCACGGGGTGTTCGGGCGGGGTGTCCTTCTTTTCGATCATGGCGCTCTCCGTTGGGGTTGTTTAAGTGGACTCTAGAATGCATCTTTTAAAGAGTCAACAAGAATGAATCTTTACGAAAATCCCCTATAATCGAAGGGTCAATCACCCCGCGTCCCCGGATCGCGCCCGCCGACCATGCACATCACCCTGCACACGGACTACGCCCTGCGCGTCCTGATCTACCTGGCCTCCAACGAAGAGCGCCTGCCGACGATCCAGGAGATTTCGGCGCGCTTCGACATCTCCCGCAGCCACCTGATGAAAGTGGTCAATCAGCTGATCCGCAATGGCTTCGTGGAGGGCATCCGCGGCAAGGGCGGCGGCCTGCGTCTGGCCCGGCCGCCGGCCGGCATCGGCATCGGGGATGTGGTGCGCAAGATGGAGACCGACCTGTCGCTGGTGGAGTGTTTCA
>JAKLLO010000116.1 GCA_023150095.1 Zoogloea sp.
GCTCCTCGACGCCATCGCCGCCCTCATACCGCCCACCGACGCCGGGCGCATCTTCCACGGCCGTGGCGGGCTTTACCCGGGCTGCGAGCAATGGACGCTGGACGCCTATCCGCCGGTGCTGCTGCTGACCAGCTTCGAGCCGGCCAGCGAGGCCGAACTGGCCACCATTGGCGCGGCGCTGGAAGCCCGCTGGGCGCAGATCGCGCCGGGCGAGCCACTCAACTGGGTGTATCAGTACCGCTTCGAGGCCCGCGCCGACACCCGCCTGATGGCCGGCAGCGTGCCCGAGCCGCACGTGGTCTGCGAGGACGGCGCGCGCTTCCGGGTGCATCTGCTCAAGGGGCTCAACCACGGTTTCTTCCTCGACATGGCCGAAGGCCGGCGCTGGGTGCGGGCGCAGATGGCGGCGCGGCCGGGCCGGCGGGTGCTCAACCTGTTCGCCTACAGCTGCGCGTTCTCGGTGGCGGCCCTGCAGGGCGGCGCCGGGCAGGTGGTGAATGTGGACATGGCCGGCGGAGCGCTCTCCATCGGCCAGAAGAACCACCAGCTCAACGGCCTTTCCGCCGGGGCGAGCTTCATGCCCCACGACATCTTCGCCTCGTGGGGCAAGATCAAGCGCAGCGGGCCCTACGATCTGGTGATCCTCGACCCGCCCAGCTACCAGAAGGGCAGCTTCGTGGCCGAGAAGGACTACGCCCGCCTGGTGCGCCGCCTGCCCGACCTGCTGGTGCCCGGCGGGCAGGCCCTGCTGTGCCTCAACTCGCCCAAGCTGGGGGCGGATTTCCTCCACGGGCTGATGGCCGAGAACGTGCCGGCGATGCAGTTCGTCGAACGCCTCGCCAACCCGCCGGCCTTTGCCGACGTGGCCCCGGAGCGGGCGCTGAAGGTGCTGGTGTACCGCCTGCCGGGCTGACCGGCGCACATCGCCCGGGTCAAGTTCGGCCCGCGACTGCCGAAAAGCAGGGGTCACCCACCTTTCTGGCCCCTGCCATGTTCAAGCTTCTTCGCGCCGCCTGCGTGCCGCTGCTCCTCGTCGCCGGACTCGGCCTTGCCCGGCCGGCGCTCGCCAACGACCACGGGGGCGGAGGCGGCGGTGCCGACCTCGTCACCCTCGAAACCATCACCACCAACCTGGCCGCCGATAACGGCGGGTCGAGCCGCTTCGTGCAGCTGGCGATCACCCTGCGCCTGGACGACCCGAAAGGCGCCGCGGCGATCAACGCCTACATGCCCCAGGTGCGCAACGACATCCTGCTGCTGCTGGCCGGCCACAGTGGCAACGAGCTGAAGACGACCAAGGGCCGCGGCGATCTGGCCGACGAGATCCGCGACACGGTGAATGGCATCGTCGGCAGCCCCGCCCACACCGACAAGCGGGGCCACCGCCAGCCCGCCATCGGGCCGGTCAAGAGCACGCTGTTCACCACATTCATCATCCAGTAGCCCGCAGCGCCGGCAATCCGTCCATGCATGTTGAATCCGTCACAGCCTAAAGCTGTATTCGGTAATACCGTAACAACGGCATGGCCCTTGCTATGACGAAGAACAGAAAACAGGACGGAGACACCGAGATGAACACCCTGCACTTCCACTTTCAGCTGGGCGCCCTGCTGCGCTCGCTCCTGGCCTGGCTGGCCGATACCACTCAGGAGAGCCGTTCCGCGCGGCTTTCGTCGGTGGGGATGGCGGCCTGCCACCGGGACGGCAACGGATTCGAGCACCCGGGCGACGATCACCGTTTCCGCTGAGGCGCGCACCGCCCAGGTGCATGCCGCCCGTCCGCGCACGATAACGCGGCGCGCCGGGTCGCCAGAACGCCAAAGCCGCCCGAGGGCGGCTTTGTCTTTTTGCAACCGGGCGGATGGAGTCAGGCCGCGGGTTCGTCCGCGGCGACCACGGTTTCGTCGGCGTTCTCGACCGGCAGGGTGACGGTGAAGGTCGTCCCCTTGCCCACCGTGCTGGCCACGTCGATGCTGCCGTGGTGCTTGCCGATGATGCCGTAGGCGATGGACAGCCCGAGGCCGGTGCCCTTGCCGATGGGCTTGGTGGTGAAGAAGGGCTCGAAGAGGTGGGCGAAGTTCTCTTCGGGGATGCCCACCCCGTCGTCGCTCACGTGGATGCGCACGGTGCCGTTGGCGTCGTGCTCGGTGGTGATGACGATCTCGCCCTTCTCGGGGATGGCGTGGGCGGCATTGACCAGCAGGTTCATGAACACCTGGTTGAGCTGGGACGCAATGCAATACACCTGGGGCAGCGCCGGGTCGTAGTGCTTGACCACGGTGCACTTGTACTTGATCTCGTTCCAGATGATGTTGAGGGTCGAGTCGATGCAGGCGTGCAGGTCGGCCCAGCCCCAGCCGGCGCCGCCGACGCGGGAGAAATCCTTGAGGTTCTGCACGATGTCCTGCACCCGGGTGAGGCCATCCTTGGATTCGCTGAGGAGCTGGAAGATGTCCTCGTGCACGAAGTCGAAATCCTTCTGCTTCTTGAGGGACGCCAGCTCGGCGGCGTCCTGCTCGGGCAGCGCCGCGGCGGCTTTCTCGTCGTAGGCCTTGAGGATCTCGAAGATCCCCGCCAGATAGCCTTCAAGGGTGGTCACGTTGGAACGCACGAAGCCGATCGGGTTGTTGAGCTCGTGGGCGACACCCGCCGCGAGCTGGCCCAGCGAGGCCATCTTCTCGGACTGCAGGAGCTGGTTCTGGGCGTCTTCGAGCTTGCGGTTGAGCTCACGCTGGTGGGCCAGCGACTTGGCGAGCTGCTCGCGCTCGCGGCGCAGCTCGATCTCGGCGGCCACCTTGTCGGTCACGTCGTTGGCGTAGACCACGACCCGCGGCGGATTGCCCGGCACCGGGTACACCGTCACGTGAAAGATCCGCCCGCGGTTGGCGGCGTCGATCTCGGAGCTGCGGCCGGAAGCGAGCACCTCGGCGATCTGGTCGGCCAGGCGGATGCCGAACTCCGGCGGCAGCAGGTCGAAGAGGTTCTGCCCCGACAGCCGGGCCGGCGTCGAGCCAAAGAACTCGGCGCCGATGCGGTTGATCGCCATCAGCGCGCCGTCGGGGGTGATCATCGCGATCAGCTGGTCGGCGCTGTCGAGGATCGCGCCGAGGGTTTCGGTGCGCTCCATCACCCGCGATTCGAGGGTCTCGTTCTGGGTGCGCAGCTCGTCCTGGGCGTGCTTGAGCTTGAGGTGGCTGCGAACCCGCGCCAGCAGGATGGCGGCGCGCAGGGGTTTGGTGATGTAGTCGGCGGCGCCCAGCGACAGGCCGTGCTGCTCATCCTCGTCATTGACCCGGGCGGTCACGAAGATCACCGGGATGTCCCGCGTCACCGGGTTGGCGCGCAGGCGCTGGATGACCTCGTAGCCGTCCATCTCCGGCATCATCACGTCGAGCAGGATCAGGTCGGGGCGCGGATGGGCGGCGGCGATGCCGAGCGCCACCGGACCGGATTCGGCGGTGAGCACGTTGAAGTGCCCCTCGAGCATCCGGCTGACGCCCTTCAGGTTGATCCGGGAATCATCCACCACCAGGATGGTGGGCGCCCCCGGCTCCACCGAGGGCTTCTGTCGTTCTGGGGTCGCCAGCATCTTGTCGTCTCCCGAGGTCTTGCGCGCACCGGCTCTCTCCGGGCACAGGCTTCGTCACATCCGGTCATTACGGAAGCCCGTCCACACGACTTGATAGCCCGTCAAAAATATCCTGAGTGCAAGCGCCGGGGCGGGCGGCCGCGCCGGTTTACCCGCATGGGCCGCTGTCATCCTTTTCTGGGATCATCCGGTCTTTGCCCACCCGGAGCCGCTTCCGATGTCTGACTCCTCCTGCACCCTGTTCACGCCCTACGCCCTCGGCAAGCTCACCCTGCCCAACCGCATCGTCATCGCGCCCATGTGCCAGTACTCGGCCGACGGCGACGGCAATGCCACCGACTGGCACCTGATCCACCTGGGCAGCCTGGCCCTGTCCGGCGCCGGCATGCTGATCATCGAGGCCACCGCGGTGTCGCCGGAGGGGCGCATCACCCACGACTGCCTGGGCCTGTGGTCCGACAGCAACGCCGCGGCGCTGGGCAAGGTGCTCGACAGCGTGCGCCACCATTCGTCGATGCCCCTGGCGATCCAGCTCGCCCACGCCGGCCGCAAGGCCTCCAGCGCGGTGCCCTGGGCCGGTGGCCAGCTGCTGACGGCCGACGAAGGCGGCTGGCCCTGCGTGGCCCCGTCGGCGGTGGCCTATTCGGACGCCGAGCCGGCCCCCACGGCCCTCGACGCCGACGGCCTGATCCGCATCCGAGAAGCCTTCGTGGCCGCCGCCCGCCGCGCCGCCCGCATCGGCATCGACTGCATCGAGCTGCACGGCGCCCACGGCTACCTGCTCCACGAGTTCCTGTCGCCGCTCTCCAACGTGCGCACCGACGCCTATGGCGGCAACCTCGAAAACCGCATGCGCTTCCCCCTCGAGGTGTTCGACGCGGTGCGCGCGGCCTTCCCGGCAGATCGCCCGGTGGGCATGCGCATCTCCGCCACCGACTGGGTCGAGGGCGGCTGGGATCTGGAGCAGAGCGTGGCCTTCGCCCAGGCCCTCAAGGCCCGCGGCTGCGACTTCATCCACGTGTCCACCGGCGGGCTGTCGCCGCTGCAGAAGTTTGCGGTCACGCCCGGCTTCCAGGTGCCGTTTGCCGAGCGCATCCGCGCCGCAACCGGCATGCCCACCATCGCGGTGGGCCTCGTCACCGAAGCCGAACAGGCCGAGGAGATCGTCGCCAGGGGTCAGGCCGATCTGGTCGGCGTGGCCCGGGTGATGATGTACGACCCCCACTGGCCGTGGCACGCCGCCGCAAAGCTCGGCGCCAAGGTGCACGCCCCCCGTCAGTACTGGCGCAGCGCCCCGCGCAACGCCGGCGACCTGTTCACCGGCGCGAAGATCGGCATGCGCTGAGGCCGCCTCAGGCGCTGGCCGGGCGCCGGTGGCGCAGGATCGAGCGCACCATCACCTCCGGCTCGATGGGCTTGGCCAGGTGATCCACCATCCCGGCCGCCAGACAGGCCGCCCGCTCCTCGTCGAGGGCGTGGGCGGTCTGGCCGATCACCGGCAGATCCGGGGCAATCCCGCCCAGCAGGCGGGTGGCCGTGTGGCCATCCATCACCGGCATCTGCACATCCATCAGCACCACGTCGAAGCTGGCGGCGCCCCGGGCCTGCACGCAGTCGATGGCGGCCTGGCCGTTGTCCACCAGCGTCACCTCGGCGCCTTCGCTGCACAGGTGGTCTTCGAGCACCATCTGGTTCACCTCGTTGTCCTCGGCCACCAGCACCCGGATGCCGGCCAGCCGGGTGCCGGGTTCGCCGTCCGCGCCCTCGGGCACCCGCTCGGCAGGCGCGGCCGACACCGGCACGAAGGGCAGCCGCACCTCGAAGGTGCTGCCCTGGCCTTCGACGCTCTCTGCCCGCATGCTGCCGCCCATCAGCCCGACGATGCGGTGGGTGATCGTGAGCCCCAGGCCCGTGCCGCCAAACCTGCGGGTGGTGGAGTTGTCGGCCTGCTCGAAGGGCGCGAAGACCTTGTCGATGTCGGCCTGACGCATGCCGATGCCGGTGTCGCTGATGCGCAGCACCAGCGCGTCGCCCTCGGCCCCGGCGTAGAGCGTGACACTGCCGTGCTCGGTGAACTTGATGGCGTTGGAGAGCAGGTTCACCAGGATCTGCCCGATCCGCAGCGGATCGCTGATGCACGCCGCCGGCAGCGAGGGCGCCCGCTGCAGACGAATCCTCAGCCCCTTGTCCTCGGCGCGCTCCTCCATCAGCGCCAGGGTGTCGCCGATCACCTTGATCAGATCCACCTCGATGGCCTCGATGCGCAGCTTGCCGGCCTCGATCTTCGAGAAATCGAGGATGTCGTTGATGATGCCCAGCAGCAGCTGGCCCGATGACAGGATGCGCCCGAAGGTGTTCTGCGCGGCATCCCGCCCGACGCTCTCCCGATAACCCATCCGCGCCAGCCCCAGCACGCCGTTGAGCGGGGTGCGGATCTCGTGGCTCATGTTGGCGAGGAACTCGCTCTTCACCCGGGCCAGCCGCTCGGCTTCGGCGCGGGCGGTTTCCAGGTCGGCGGTGCGCGCGGCGACGAGCTCCTCGAGGCTGTCCCGGTAGCGGGCCAGCTCTTCATCCTTGCGGATCCGCTCGGTCACGTCCTGCAGGATGGTGATGCCGCCCACGATGTTGCCGTCCGCGTCGCGCAGGGGGGCGCAGGACACCGACACCAGCAGCTCCTTGCCGGCGTAGGAGGTGCGGTAGCCGCCCTCGTATTCGCCCAGCTCGCCGGACAGCGCCGCGCGCATGGCCGGCACGATGCGCTGGTCCTTGAGCGTGCTGCAATCAAGGCTGAGCATGTACGCATGGGGCACGGCCATGATGTTGGCGAACTGCAGGTTGCAGTAAACCACCTTCAGATCGTTGTCGTACTGCAGGATGCCCACCGGCGAATACTGCAGCAGCAGGCGGTTGCGCTCCTCGCTCTCGCTGCGGGCCAGCTCGGCCAGCTTGCGGTCGGTGACGTCGGCCTGCACGCCCTCCCACAGCACCGCGCCATCGTCGAGCCGCGTCGGCCGGGCGATCACCTCGACCCAGCGGATCTCGCCGCCCACCTGGACGCGGCCTTCCCACGTGAAGTCATGCCCGCCGTCGAGGGCGACGAGGCGCTCGCCGTTGAGGGCACCGCGGTCGTCCGGGTGAACCTGGGAGAACACCCGCCGGGCATCGGCCATCGCCGCCTCCACCGTCACCCCGAGCTGCGAACAGAAACGCGGGCTCACATAGGTGAAGCGCGAATGTCCGTCGGGCTGCCAGCGGAAACCGAAGACCCCGGTGGGAATCCGCGCCACCAGCTTCTCGTAGTCGGCCAGGGCGTTCTGCAGCGAGCCCTCGACCTGCTTGTACTCGGTGATGTCCTGCACCGCGCCGTGGACGCTGACCGGGTTTCCGTCGGCGTCGCGCTCCATGAGCCCGACCCCGTGCATCCAGCGGATCGCGCCATCGCGGCAGATGATGCGGTAGCTCTGGTCGAAGGGTTCCCCTTTCTGCACCAGGCCCACCATGAAGCGCTCGATCACGGCGCGGTCTTCCGGATGGACCAGCTCGATCCAGTCTTCGGGCACGAAGGGTTTCTCCCGCGGCACGCGGAAGACATCGCACAGGGTGGGCGAGGTGGTCGTCGCCCGGGTGCCGAGATCGATGGAATACACGCCCAGTTTACCGATGCCCTCGGCGGCGGCGAGCGCGCGGTCCCGCACGCGCAGCTCGGCCAGGGTTGCCGCCAGACGAACGTTGGATTCCTGCACCTGGCTCGCATCGTCCTGCTGGCGCCGGTAGAAGTTGCCGACCAGCAGGGCCGAGCCGCCCGACACGAACAGGAAGGCCGCCAGCAGGATGCCGGTCTGCCAGGCGTCCCGGCGCCACTGCACCAGATAGTCGTGGCTCGACAGGCTCACCCCCACGATGAAGGGCAGGCCCTCCACCCGCTGCACGGCCAGGAAACGGTCGCCGCCGTCGCCCTCCCCGTCAGTGCCCTCTGCGCGAAAGACCGTGGCGCTCTGGCCGGCCCCAAGACGCTCGCGGACCCCCTCCGCCGACCACACCTCGCCGATTTCCCCGGCCGGGCCGGAGACCGGCGGGTAGCGGCTGATCAGGCTCAGATCCTGGTAACGCAGGCTGGCGCTGCCGCTCGGCCCGAGGCTGGGGCGGGACAGCATCGCGGTGAGGTACTCGACCGGCACGATGGCCACCACCGCGCCGGCAAAGCTGCCGTCAGGGCGGTTGTAACGCCGGGCAAAGGGCACGATCCAGGTCTTGACGACCCGCCCGATCACCGGACGGGACACCACCAGCCCGGCCTGGGGGTCGCGCTTGAGCGTCCTGAAGTATTCGCGGTCGCTGATGTCGGCCACCGGCGTCGCGCTCACCGCCCCCTGCCAGCGCAGCGCGCCGGCGGCATCGAAAACGCGCACGCCTTCGATCTCCGGCAGCCAGCCCTTGTAACGCAGCAGCATCGCGCGGATCTCGTCGGCGTCGAGGTAGGACGGCCCCTCCGCCTCCTGCCGCTCGAGCTCGTCCACCAGCGCGCGCAGCGCCATGTCGATGGTGCGTCCGCTGTTGGCGAGGCTCTGGTCGAGGACGCCGGCCAGGTTGCGGGCATTCTGGGCCACCAGGGCCTCGGTCTGGGCGCGGCTGCCGATCAGGCTGAACACCCCCAGCCCGATCGCCAGCAGGTTGCTCAGCACCACGGCCGCAACCAGCAGCAGGACAAACCGCCGCTGACGCGCCGGCGCGGGAATGGTGGAAAGAAAACGGGACAACAACGCATTCATGGGCGACGGCGACCTGGATCGACAAGCGGACACGACCTGCCGCAACCCACTGCGAAGGTCTGTCGCTATCTATCGGCATTCAGCCGCCACCCTGAAGGCCGCACGCGGCGGCACGCCCTATCGCCGGGCGAAGATCGGAGCGCTGAGGATCACCTGACGCTGAATGCCCACCAGCCGTTCGACGATCACCCGCCAGGCCAGGCTATCCACCCGCGCCCGCGCAGCCAGATGCAGGCCGGCGCGAAGTTCGGGGGATTCGGCCAGCGCCACCGCCCCGGCCACGAAGCCCGCCTCGTCGCCCGGCTCGGCCAGCCAGCCGTGCACCCGGTGGTCGATCAGCTCATGGGCAGCGGCATCCCGATAGGCTACCACCGGCAGGCCACTGGCGAGCGCCTCGGCCACCACGTTTCCGTAGGTTTCGGTGAGGCTCGGAAAGATGAACAGGTCGGCGCTGGCGTAATGCTCGGCCAGCAGCACGCCGGTCTGGGCGCCGGCGCACACCGCCTCGGGCATCCGCGCCCTCAGCTGCGGCAGGGCCGGGCCGTCGCCCACCAGCACCAGCCTCGCCCGGGGGTGGCGGGCCCGCACCGCCACGAAGGTCTGCTCGAGCAGGGTCAGGTTCTTCTCGGGGGCGACGCGCCCCACGTACAGCACCGCCAGATCATCGGGCGCCAGCCCCCACTGGCGGCGCAGGGCGTCGCTGCGCCGGGCGGGGTCGAAGAGCGTCGTATCCACCCCGCGGGACACCACATCCACCCGCGGGATGCCCTGCCCGGCCAGCTCGGCGCACAGGGCGCGAGTGGGCACCAGGGTCAGGTCGGCCCGGTTGTGGAACTTGCGCAGGTAGGCCGCGATGGGGCGCTTGAGCCAGCCCACGCCGTAGTGGCCGGTGTAGCGGTGGAAGTTGGTGTGGAACTCGCTGATCACCGGCAGGCGCAGCTTGCGCGCCGCGGTGAGCGCCGACCAGCCCAGCGGGCCTTCGGTGACCACCTGCACCACGTCCGGCCGCTGGTGCGACCAGCGCCGCAGCAGCACCTTCTGGGCCGGCAGGCCGAGCTGCAGGTTGGCGTATTTCGGGATCGGGATGCCCCGGGCGAGCATCTGCTCCACCCCATCGGCGGCGATGGCAGCCCCTTCGTGGGCCTGGCGCGGGCGGATCAGATCCACCCGGTGGCCGGCGGCGACGAGGCCCTCGACCATGCGCCCGGTGGTCATCGCCACCCCGTTGATTTCGGGCGGATAGGTTTCCGTCACCACGGCAACCCGCAGCGGGCCTTTGTGGCTGACGATTTCCTGGCAGACGAGTCCGGCGTTGTCCATCCAGCGAGTGTCGCCGGACGATGCTGCACGGGTGTTACCGGCAGGTGATGGCCGGATGACGCCCGCCCGGTAAACGAAAAACCGGCGAGCTCCACCCGGCTGGCTGCCCCGGCCGGGTGGAAACTCGCCGATCTCTCAGGAGGGCAGCCAATGCCGCCCTCCCCCTCCCAGCCTTTACTGGCGCTTACTGGCCGCCCTGGTCGGTGGTGCCGATGACCACGGTGGTCACCTTGCCGCCGATGGTCAGCAGCAGGCGCACCGGCAGGCCGCCCGGCGGCACGTTGGTGGCCGACACGCTCATGCTCTGCGGATCGTGCTTGATCCACGGCGGCACCGCGCTGCCGTTCTCCATGCGGATGGTGCTGGCGGCCAGCGTGGACTGCCCTTCGCCGGCATACACGTCCTTCGGCACGTTGAACACGAAGGTGGACTCGCCGCGCGGGATGCTCACCCGCACGAGGCCCGTCTGCGTGCTGGCCGGGGCCTGCAGGAGCTGCACATTGACGCCCGACTGGCTGCCCTCGGAAACCGCCGCAGACGACGCCCCCGAACCGCTGCCGGCCACCGGCGCCGAAGCGCTGCTGGCGCTGACCGTGGTGGTGCTGCCCGCGCCGGCGCCCGAAGCCCCCGCGCCCAGGCCGGACGCCGCAGCGCCGCTGCTGCCCAGGCCGCCGCCCGTACCGCCCGTACCGCCGGCGAGGCCGCCGCTGGCGCCGCTGCCGCCCAGTCCGCTGCTGCTACCGGAGAGGCCACCGGAGACGCCGCCCGAGCCCGGCAGGGCCGCATCGAACACCTGCGCCTGCGGCTGCACCGGCGTGTAGGTGGTCACCGGGGTGGCCGGAACCGGCGGCGGCGGCACGACGCTGTCGAGCGCCGAGATGCTGCCGGTGGTGCTGGCGGTGGTGGCGACGAGGCGGTAGTTGCCCGCGTCGGCACCGGCCAGGGCAATGCCCTGCACCTGGATGGTCTTGCCGAAACCAACCTCCGCCGAGTCGAAGCTGGCGCTGGTGTAGGAGAGGCTCACCAGATCACCGGCCAGACGGTTGTCGGTCAGGCTGACCGGCGCGCTGGTGCTGCCGTCGTACACCTTGCCGTTGCTGCTGGCAGCCACGGCAAGCGCCCGGGTGGCGATGTCGGCGGTGGCGCCGGAGAGATCGCTGACCGTGTAGTTGCCGGCGTCGGCACCCGCCAGGGCGAGGCCGGCGATGGTCACCGCCTTGGCGCTGCCGGCCTGCTTGTTGGCAAAGCTGCCGGTCACGCCGCTGGCGTCGATGCCCACGCTGTCGCCCAGCACCACGCCGGCCAGCACGGCGCCGCCGGTGTCGAGGCTGGCCACCCGGGTGCCGTCGTACACCTTGTTGGCGGCAACGATGCCGCTGGCGGTGAGGGCCTTGGCGGTGATGTCGGCAAACGCCGCGGCATCGCCGATGGTGTAGTTGCCGGCATCGGCACCGCCCAGGGCGAGGCCGCTGACGGTGACGGCCTTGGCCACGCCCACGTTCTTGCTGGCGAAGCTGCCGCTGGCGGCGGAGGCCACCAGGCTCACGTCGTCGGCACCCTGCACGCCGCTGGTGAGGCGACCGGCGCTGGTGTCGAGGGTGGCCGCGGTGGTGCCGTCGTACACCTTGCTGGCGGCGCTGATGCCACCGGCGGTGAGGGCGCGCGGGGTGATGTCGGCGGTCGGTGCCGAGGTGTTGGTCACCGTGTAGTTGCCGGCATCGGCGCCGTCGAGCGTGAGGCTGGTGATCGCCACCGGCTTGGCCGTGCCGACGTTCTTGTCGGCGAACTGGCCGGTGCCGGTCACGCCCACGCTGTCGCTGCCCACCAGGCCGCTGAAGCTGGCACCGGTGGTGTTGAGAGTGGCGGCGGTGGTGGCGTCGTACACCTTGTTGCCGGCGGTGATGCCGCCCACGGTGATCGCCTTCGGGGTGATGTCGGCGGTGGTGGTGGCCGTGCCGGTGAAGACGTAGTTGCCTGCGTCTGCACCGCCCAGCACCACGTTGCCGATGGTCACCGTCTTGCCGGTGCCGGCGTTCTTGTCGGCAAACACGCCGCTGGCGCTGGTCACGTTCAGCACGTCGCCCGCCAGCTTGCCGGTGAAGTCCGCCGCGCCGGTGTTGAGGGCGGCGGCCACGCTGCCGTCGTAGGTCTTGCTGTCGGCGGTGATGCCGGTGACCGCCGTCAGGCTGGCCGGGGTGATGTCGGCGGTGAGGCCGGCCGGCAGCTGCAGCGTGTAGGAGGCCGCATTGGCACCGGTCAGCACGAGGCTGGTCACGGTGACCGCCTTGCCGGTGCCGGCGTTCTTGTCGGCGAACACGCCGCTGCCGAGGCCCACGCTCACCACGTCGCCGGCCAGCAGGCCAGAGAGCACGGCGCCGCTGGTGCCGAGCACCGCCGCAGTGGTGCCGTCGTACACCTTGCCCAGGGCCTGCACGCCAGAGACGGTGAGCAGGCGGCCGAGGATGTCGGCGGTGGTGGTGGCGGTGGCGTTGAAGGTGTAGTTGCCGATGTCGGCGCCGGTCACGTTGATGCCATTCACCGTCACCGTCTTGCCCAGGCCGCCGTTGGCGTCGCTGAAGGCGGCGCCGGTGTAGCTGACGGTGAGGCTGTCGCCGTTGGCGCGGTTGTCGGACAGGGTCACGCTGGCGGTGCTGTTGCCGTCGTAGGCCTTGTTGATGCCGGCGGCGGACACGTTCAGGGTGGCCTTGCTGATGTTGGCGAAGGCGGCAGAGGTGGTGTTGGCGGTGTAGTTGCCGGCATCGGTGCCCGACAGGCTGATGCCGGAGACGCCCACGTACTTGTTGAGGCCGACGTTCTTGTCGAGGAAGTTGGCGGTGTAGCCAAGGGTCAGCACGTCACCGTTCACCCGGTTGTCGGCCAGGCTGACGGTGGCGGTGGTGGTGCCGTCGTACACCTTGTCGACGCCGGTGGCGGACACCGTCAGGGCACGCGGGGTGATGCTGGCGTGCATGCCGGTGGGCTGGATCAGGTTGTAGTTGGCGCCATCCGCACCCGACAGCACGAAGGCGCTGCCGTTCACCAGCTTGTTGGTGCCGACGTTCTTGCTGTCGAAGCTGCCGGTGATGGTGCCGATGCTCACGTCGTCGGCGCCGATCACGCCGGTGAGGCCGGCCACGCTGGTGTTGATGGTGGCGGTGGTGGTGCCGTCGTACACCTTGTCCATCGCCACCACGCCGACCACATTGACGTTGGCCTTGGCGATGCTGGCGGTACCGGTGGCGGTGGAGGCCACCTGGTAGTTGGTGGCGAGGCCGCCGCTACTGCCGTCCAGCAGGCCGATGCCGGTGATGGTCACGGTCTTGCCGGTGCCGGCGGTCTTGTCGGCGAAGCGGGTGGTGCCGGCGGAAACCGGGATCACCGTCTCGCTGCCGACCAGGCCGACCAGGGTCATGCCGTTGAGGGTGGCGTTGATGGTGCCGTCGTAGGTGCGATCGGCCACGTCGGCCACCACCGTCAGCTGGGCGCGGTCGATGGTGCTGTGGGTGTTGCTGGCGTAGGTGACGGCGTAGTTGCCGCCGCTGGCGCCATCATTCACCGTCACGCCGCCCACCGTCACCGTCTTGCCGCTGCCGGCGTTCTTGTCGGTGAAGGCGTAGGTGCCGCCGGAGAGGCTGTCCAGCGCGCCGCCGTTGCTGGCGTTGTTGTAGAGCGTGCCGGACAGCACGACCGGGGTGCCGTTGGCCGACAGGCCACCGTCGTAGGCCTTGGTCACGTCGCTGGTGCTGACGGTGAGCGCGGCCTTGTCGATGGTGCTGGTGGTGTTGCTGGCGTAGGTGACGGTGTAGTTGCCGCCGCTGGCGCCGTCGTTCACCGTCACGCCGCCCACGGTGACCGTCTTGTTGCCGGTGCCCGCGTTGGCGTCGGTGAAGGCGAAGCTGCCTCCGGAGAGGTTGTCCAGCGCGCCGCCGTTGCTGGCGTTGGTGTAGAGCGTGCCTGCGGTGACCACCGCGGTGCCCGCCGCAGTCAGCGTGCCGTCGTAGGTCTTGGTGACGTCGCTGGTGCTGACGGTGATCGCCG